>NZ_JACAIJ010000011.1:63689-163951 GCF_030325485.1 Acinetobacter sp. R933-2 | reverse complement strand
GCCCCACCCATTGCGCATGCATGACGATGCGCATAAGCGTAATCAACATAAATATCTAAATCTTGGCAGTTTGAAGCGGCTTTGTTGCACAAACCTACTGTTAAAGGCTTATTCAACATTATAATTCTCAAATGAATAAGCTCACACCTAAAATCTATCGTACAACCAATTGGTCTTCTTATAACAGAGCATTAATAAATCGAGGAAATATTTCTATTTGGTTTGATCCCAAAACTCAATGGTACGCTCAACCAAAAGGCAAACATGGTCGAAATCAAACCTATTCTGATATTGCTATCCAATGCTGTCTGATGATTAAATCTCTATTCCGTCTGTCTTTACGTATGGTCACAGGCTTTGTTCAAAGTCTCATTCATCTTTATAGATTAGATTGGACAGCCCCAGATTATTCCACTATTTGTAGAAGACAAAAGCATATTGATATTGCTATTAACTATCAAAAAAGCAGTAATGGTCTCCATCTACTCGTTGATTCTACTGGCTTAAAGTTTTTAGGGGAAGGCGAATGGAAACGTAAAAAAATCAGCCTGAATATCGTCGCCAATGGCGTAAATTACATATTGGTATCGATGCTGAAACCCTTAAAATACGAGCTATTCAGCTCACAACCAACAATGTGAGTGATTCACAGGTGCTTGGCGATTTACTGAATCAGATTCCACAAGAAGAACAGATTGACTCCGTCTATACTGATGGGGCTTATGACACCAAGCAATGCCGTCAGGTCATCGCAGAGCGACAAGCGCATGCGGTGATTCCACCAAGAAAAAATGCGAAACCTTGGAAAGATACAAAGACCAGCTCGCTAGAGCGAAATAAATTACTTCGAACAGTTAAACGTTTAGGTAGGACACTATGGAAAAAATGGTCAGGCTATCATCAGCGAAGTTTGGTTGAAACCAAGATGCATTGCATCAAATTATTAGGGGATAAACTCAGTTCGATAAACTTCCAAAGCCAAGTCAATGAGATGCATGCACGTGTAGCAGTATTAAATAAATTTACGGAGTTGGGGCGACCTCACACCCTAGTTGTCACTTAAATTTGGATAACTTGGGGAAAGTTTAGCTTTTGAATGTTTGTGCAACAAAGCCGTTTTAACCTCTTATGCACAACGCAAAGAGATCCTAAGCCAAGCTGATATTTTTGGTGAGGCGCAGTCGGCACCAGACACAGCGGTAGATCGTGCAATTACACGAATTGAAAAATGCACGACTCAAGATGAAATAAATCAGGTTTGGGCCGAACTCGAAAGCAATCCTTATAACAAATTTAGACCTGAAGAGAAATTGTTAATTGAGCAAGCTGCCGAACGTCGTGAAGCAGAAATCACAGCTTAAAGCAGTTTGGCCACATTAAAAATATATTAATGGAGGAATCGCCAGTCAAAGAAAAATCGGATCGTATAGCTGACCCTCTGTGATCCAATCTGATTGGGATTAAGATTATATGATGAATAAATATATTGTTGTCATTGAAGCAAGTAAACCACCACAGTTGTTTCTAGGTGATGATTTCGCTGGTGGAACAATCGTTGCATTAAAAGCTGAAGAATCACCTCACCGTGTAACAGCAGCTTGGCTTGCAAAACGTTTTAATTATTCTCGCAAAACAATTATTGAAAAAGTTGGTGCGTTTAATAAAGGTGATGAGAATAAACACCTTTATGATCCAAAAGAAGTTTTACCTATTTTAGAGAATTTAAATATTATCGCTGCCAAACGTGGTGCTAGACGTAAGAATTAAAAAGGGCTTATTGCCCTTTTATTTATTTTCATTTAAGACCTTATTAAGATAACTTACACATGAGTATGCACAAAGTTCTTTATAATCCTGAATTGCTTTTGAGACCATCGGATCATTAGTTAAAGAGGCAAAGCATATTACTTCATCAATTAATATCTGATGAATATTCAATATTTTCGCAAAAGATTGATGGACTTTTAATAACTGATTTTTAAATTCCTCAATTTCTTTAAAATGATCTTCATTTATCACATTCTCATTTAAACTTTTTAAACAGATTTGATATTCATGCAGTAAAGTAGAAGAATTAAAAATGTTATTAAGTAAATCCTGAACATTAGTATCAAAATCTGGATTATTACTTGTTATCTTTTCTAGTTCTTTTACATCAGATTGATTTAGGATAATTTGATTTCTTAAATTCCTAATATATACGTGAAATTTAGAATAATTTAAAAAAAGTATATTCCCCGAGTCTCTAATTAATACTTGGTATTTTTCCACAAGTGAATACTTTTGCTGCTCCCTCCAATCATTAAAAAGATATAATGCAATAAATGCAGCGAAAAAAGTCGCTGTAGCTGTTAAATAGTCCGAACTTATATCAAAGTAAAAATTAGCTAATTTCGACAAACCCAAACAACTCAAAAATATACCTATAAATATCACAACTATAAATTTTATATTCATAAAAAAGCCCCATTGAATGGGGCATAGTTTAAGCAGCATTCAACATTTTTGCTATCTCGGAAGCTGTTGGATTGTAATAAGTATTCACCAATACACTGAGGGTTTTATGCCCTGTTACTTTTGCCAATATCTCAACAGGCAGTTTTTGATTATTTACCATCCGTGTGATTGCTTCATGCCGTGTATCATGAAACGTCAACTCACCATCTAAGCCAATACGTTTTAAATTTCTCTGCTATAAAAGTCTAAATGAATTAGAACTGTGAGGAATTAAACCACCTTTTCGATTTGGCAATAAATCTAAAAGCTTTCTAGCCTTATGTGAAAGTGGTACATCACGTGAAGTGCCATACTTGGTATCAGGCAAATGTACATAATCACCATGATCATGCTCTTTATGAATACCTAAAATTTCACCTTTACGCATTGCTGTTTCAAGTGCGAATAAAAACGACCAAGCAACAAAATGTCCTGGTGTATTGGGTACCATATTTTCATGATAATTATCCAAACCTTTTAGGATCTGCTCAATCTGTGTTTGGCTAATACGGTTTTGTCGTGATTGCGGTTTAATAGGCTTCTTAACTAAGTTAAATGGATTCGATGGAATTAGAAATGCTTCACGTACAGCAAAGGTAAATACGACGGATCCTAAACTCATTTCTCTATGTACAGTTGCAGGTTGTACCATCTTCAAACGTCTATCACGATTTTCTGTAATAAGTTTTGGTGTGATTTCATGAATAGATTTATCAACCAGATCGCCATAGTAACGATCAAGCCACTTTAGATGATTACGTGTATATTCTTTGCTTTTTTTAAATTGACCGCACTTTTCATAATAGAGGTGGAAAAGCTCACGTAAGGTACATTTAGGTTTATTTAAATTTTCTAGCTCTTTTTCGTACTCAAGTTGCAATTCCATTAGGCGTTTATATGCCCATTGAGTGCATTCTTCTGGAGTATCACGAGTAGCTGCATCACGGAGATGTTTGTATTTGACTTGGATGCGCCAAGCATTGCCACGTTTGACAGGTTTTTGCATAATTACTAACTCTAAATATTTGGGGCCGTAATTTGGGCACCAAAATCTTTAAAGACACATACGTTCTTCAAATTTGGCGCCAAAAAGCGAAATATAAAGCAGTTTTTAATGCAAGTTTTGAGTATTTTGATTACTCAAAGCTGACCTATTTGACATAAAAAACAGGGCAAAATCACTACAATTTTGCCCTTATATTATTGATATATATCAATAAAATATTTGGTAGGTTTAACCAGATTCGAACTGGTGACCTCTACGATGTCAACGTAGCGCTCTAACCAACTGAGCTATAAACCTAATGTGGTGAGAATATTATTCATTTTTCTGTCATCTGACAAGCTTTAATTGTTCTTCTTTAACTCATTCGTACACTCTTTAAGCAAAGCTTTGAAAGTTTTTATATCATGCTGATTTTCATCACCTAAATAAACCATTTTTTGGAAAATTTGATTTAACTGCTCAAAATGGTGGTGTTGTGCTGAATGTTCTGACAGACGCATCATCCATTGCTGAAAGGTTTCAGACTCGGCTTTTTGTAAGGCAGGATTTAATTGGCGATTAAACTGAACAATACTACGTTCAAGTGCAGTCAACTGCCGAGAGGCACAGAATTTGGTCACGGTCCAATACAACAATAACAAAGCTAAAATGCCAAAGACCAATACCAAGCCATAACTATAACTTGATGTTAAACCAAGCTTTTGCATCCAGCCATTTTGCTTTTCAGCATCATAGCCCACGATCTTACTTTGCCATTGATAACTTGCATAATCACTCCACACGCGTAAAGTCCGCAAAACTGAAGAATGTTGAAAACGTAAATTGGAATAATTGCCATCTCCAAAAATACTGCGGTCATCTGTCATGAGATTTTGCATCCCACTGTCAATTCGCATCGGTGCAATCATCGCTGTTGGGTCTATACGTTGCCACTGTCCATGTACATACACCTCTGCCCATGCATGTGCATCCAATTGGCGTACCTCCCAACTTTGTCGATCAGGCGCCAACTCACCGCCCTGATAACCAGTCACCACTCGTGCAGGAATTCCGACATAACGCATTAACAAGACAAAACTTGATGCATAATGTTCACAAAAACCTTGTCGGGATTGAAATAAAAATTCATCAACACGGTTATTACCGAGTCTGCCAGGTGCAAGCGTATAAACAAATTTTTCCTGTTTATACCAATTCAAAATATTCTGAATATATTGTTCAGGTTGCGCATGGCTTTGCTGATACATTTTCTGTGCGAAAAGCTGTGCTTTAGGATCACTTGTCCTTGGGTAGCTTAGGCTATTTTTCAGGATTTGTGCGTTAAACTGCCCCGCTTGCATCTCTGTAGCCTGTGTACCCACCCATTGCAGTTGAATCGGCTGGGTACGTTGCAACAAGCGTTTTGGAGTAATGGAATCGTCCTGATTCAACTGAAAACGTGGTTCCAAAGGAATAGATTTTTCCAGTCCCGTGATCCATTGTTGCGCAGGATCATTTGCCAAATATTGATAATGAAAACTTTTTTGTTGTGCTGACGGCTGTGGCGCATTTTTAGTTTGTTTATTAATAAAACCACTCGTCCACCGTGTTCCATCATACTGATCCAAAACCAAAGCCCGCCAATATAAATCACTACGTTTTGGCAACTGTTGCATATCGCCAATAATTCGAAATGCCAAAGCGCCAGATTGTGATAATTCGGCAATATCGCCCGGTGACATACTGTCACTCAGTCCTGTAGTGGCTTGGTTATTGGGAATGGGGATTTGCCATAACGGTGGTAGGCGTGGAAAAAACATGAATAATAGAATAAAAAATGGCAAAGCCAAGCCAATAAACTTGAGAATGTGCCATGAATCTGTTTTCAACGACTGTAATATCGGCTGTGTACTGATAAAACTTGCCGTCTGTACCCGATACAAGCCCACCAAGCAACTGATTAAACAGCATAAAACCAATAACGCCATCCAAAAAGCCTGTGTGTGCAAAAATAAACTCGCACTGACAAATAAGGCAAAGTTAAACAGGATGATAAAGTCACGTTTGCTTTGCGTTTCCAAAGCCTTGGCAAATAAAAATGTCGATAAAACGGCTGTGCCTGCTTCTACGCCCAAAAAAGTCCTTGAATTGACATAAATGATCAGCATTGCCAGCAAGGCAAATAAAATTTTCGGCGCTTTGGACAGTATTTTAGGAAGATGAATGACTTGGTGTCGATTAAACTTGTAATAATAAAATGCCAGACCCAAAATATTCAGCAAGAATAAAATCGCTAGTGGTATGGGCATATACGCCATTTGTGCGATTAAAATTAAACTTAAGACCAATAAAATCGAAATTTGAATGGATTTATTCATGATCAATCCTCCTAAGCCTGCGCCAATAAGGTTTTGATATGAATATAATGCTGTTCACCCACGCCATTTTCAGTTTGTGCATGCGGTAAAATAAGACTATACGGCGTTTGACTGTGTTCGCACTGATCCACCAATTCCATCATTAAACTGAGTTTTTCTTCATGGTCTGCGCTTGGCATTTTGCTATATTCAATTTGCATGACGTGTGTATCCACCAAGTCTTCAAATTGCTTGACAAAAAGCCCCTGTCCTCGTGCTGCCTGTTTCCATGAAATACTTTGTAATGAATCACCTGTTTTAAAGTTTCGCAGCTCTTTAAATTCGTCCAAATCAGGTTCACCTGTATTGGAATAGTGCTGTAAATTTTGTGTAAACGCTTTGGCTTCAGGCGCAATCCAATAGGGCTCGGTCAAATAGATATAAGTCCATGCTCGTACCAGACCGAGTGGATAAGTTGAATAAATCTGAATTGGTGGAATTTCAAATTTTCCACGGTGTTTGGGAATAAAAACCAGATCAAAACTTTGTTGTTTTTCCTCAAATAAAAAACTTTGAACGGATTCATCTTTTTTGGATGGAGCTGTTTCATCCTGTTTATTTTTTTGAGATATATGATGTTGTAGATTACTGATTTTAATATTTAAATATTTTGCAGTTGCATGTTGTTGCTGCATAATAATTTTGACAGTAAAAGCTTCATTGACCTTGCCCACTTCATCGACAATCACTTGTAAGGTGACGCCATGTAATTGCTTAAAACTTAAATAAAAACTGATACATAAAATCGCACTGATTAAGAAACAAAAACCTAAAATCAAGTTATTGGCATAATTAATGCCCGCAATGAAGGTGATCAGAATCAGTACCAAATACAAAAAACCTTGTTGATACAGAAAGACCAAGACTTCATTTTGTTTCAGCGTACGAATACCTGTATAGCGAAAACGCAGATGCAACCAACGGACAAATCTTTTTCCTAACATCGTCAGATTTCCATTAGCCTTTCACAGATACTTTTTGCAGCAATGCCTGTGTTTCGGTTTCTCCTAAACCAATTCGATGCGATGCCACTGCTACAAAAACCGCCTGTACATCATCCACAATCACAAATTGACGCTTTTCAATCAATGCATAGGCTTGTGCGGCTTTTTTCAGTGCCAATAATCCTCGTGTAGATAATCCATGCCGACCTTTTCGGGTTTCTTCAGCCAAATCAAGCATATAATCAAAGACCAAATCATTTACTGTCATTTGATTGACTATACTTTGTAATTGCAAAATCTCTTGCTGTTGAAAAATAGACTGTAATTCTCCAATCAAATCATGGCGTGACGCTTGTTGTAATAATTGTTTTTCCGCCATCCGTGATGGATAACCGAGTGACAATCGCATCATAAAACGATCTAGCTGTGACTCAGGTAAACTGTATGTACCACTTTGAAAGAGCGGGTTTTGTGTCGCAATCACCCAAAATGGTTTGGGCAATTCATAACGTATACCATCGACCGTGACATTGCCCTCTTCCATTGCTTCCAACAACGCACTTTGGGTTTTGGGACTGCAACGGTTAATTTCATCAGCCAACAGGATTTGAGTGAAAATTGGACCAAATTTAAACTCAAACTGGTGTTCTTTTTGATTAAACATATTGATCCCAATGACGTCACTGGCAAGCATGTCATTGGTAAATTGAATACGTTGAAAGTTCAGACCTGCAAGTCGTGACAGACTACTTGCCAAAGTCGTTTTTCCCAGTCCAGGCAAATCTTCAAACAATAAGTGCCCACCCGCCAACAGACTGCATAAAGCAAGTTTGGTTTGTTGTGGTTTATCTAAAATAATTTGATTAATCTGGCTTAAAAATGCATCTATTTTTGGGTAGTAGTTTGTTGAATCATTGGATATGTGTACATGTTTTTGTTCTGTATGTTTTTGCTGCGTTGTTCCCCAAATCACCTTTTATTCCCCAATAAAAATTTTTAATTTGTATAAGTATAAACATACACGTTTTTATACAATACTCAAAGTTATAAAAAAATATTGAATAACAATATTATAGAGTAAGGCATTCCCAATTTTAGCTTATTTCCTGATGATAAAGATATGCTCACAAAATCAAATCATGATCATGACTCACCTTATTTCTAGGATAATTATGAAGAAATATCAGATAAAAATTACAAATGATTTACCAATAACAGCAACTTCAATACAACTAAATTCACAATCAAATCGTAGTTTTCTCGTAAATTAAGTCTAAGTTAAGAAATCAAGAAGCTTCGAGAAGGAGTTTGAACATGAAATTACAAGCAATAATCGGTGTAACAGTACTTGCAGCAACACTGATGACAACTGCACACGCAGATAATTCAACACGTGTTGCCCTTTCTTCTGGTTTAGGCAGTGTTGTTGGTGCTGCAATTGGTAATCAGATGGGAGGAAGCACAGGCGCAATGATCGGTTCTGCCTTAGGTGGTGCTGGTGGTGCTGCGGCTTCAAGTGACCGTCGTGATCGTACAGGTGCAGCAATTGGTGGTGCTTTAGGTGGCGCAGGTGGTTATACAGTGGGTCGAAATGTTGCAGGCTCAACAGGCGGCTATGTAGGAGCTGGCTTAGGTGCAGCAGGTGGTTCAGCACTTGGACGTAAAGTAAGTGAAGACCGCCGTTATGATGATCGTGATGACCGTCGCTACAATGACCGCTATGATCGTCGTTATGATGGTGGCTACCGAGGTAGTAACTATCGCTATAATGATCGCCATGACAATGGTCGTCACTTAGGTCATTATAAACGCAAACATCGTGACTAATTTTTCTCTATAAGCTCGTTAAGAACAAACTCTTTTTCACCTAGATCGTTAGAACGCAAGCTAACCTTCTAGGTTTTTTTGTATGCTCATTTTGTAATTTATTTTAGTATATCGAAATAACACGATATACAAATATCTGTTTATATCGTATTATTTCGATATAGACCAACTTGAGTTATAGTCATGCGATCACTGCAAAATACCAAATTTTCGATTTTAGAATTAGCGCCAGTTCGTGAAGATAAAGATGTTAAATTTTCACTGCAACACGCGCTAGAACTTGCTCAACATGCTGAAAAATTAGGATATGATCGTTTATGGCTCGCTGAACATCATAATATGGATGGTATTGCTAGCTCTGCAACTGCTGTCATGTTGGGTTATATTTTAGCAAATACAAACAATATAAAAGTGGGTTCAGGTGGCATTATGTTGCCAAACCATGCACCTTTGGTTGTTGCTGAACAATTTGGTACTTTAGCCACGCTTTATCCTGAACGTATTGAACTAGGTTTAGGACGTGCACCTGGTACAGACCAAATGACCATGCGTGCTTTACGTCGCGGTCGCCAAGAAACAGAAGATCAATTTCCAAATGATGTGGTTGAAATTTTACAATATTTTGATGATGTTCAACCAAACCAAAGAATTATTGCAACCCCAGGACAAGGGACTCATGTGCCTGTATGGTTGCTAGGCTCAAGTTTATTTAGCGCACAACTTGCTGCACGTTTAGGACTTCCCTATTCATTTGCCTCACATTTTGCACCTCGCATGTTAGGGCAAGCGATTCGTTTATATCGTGAAAATTTCCAACCTTCACAATATTTAGAACAACCTTACGTATCTATGGGTGTGCCAACCGTTGTTGCGCAAAGTGATGCTGAAGCTGAATATTTGGCAACCAGTGTGTATCAACGTATCCAAAATTTACTTACAGGTCGTAGTATGAAACTTAAAGCACCTGTCGATACAATGGAAGGTTGCTGGACAGCTGCTGAAAAAATGGCGGTACAAAATTTCTTAGCGATTGCACAAATTGGTTCACAAAGCACAGTTAAACAAGGTTTAGAGCAGCTTTTAGAACAATATGATGTCGATGAGTTTATTTTTACTTGTGATATCTATGACACACAAAAACGTTTAGAAAACTTTGACTTACTGATGCAATTAAAAAAATAATTTAAACCTAAAAGATGCCAAGAGATTTTTTCGTTTGGCATCTTTTTATTTAAAGAGCTCATATTTACTAAACTCCTATAATTTAACATCTATTGCCATCCCTTATTTATCTGTCATCATGCAGAATAGAAATAAAATGATAAGGAAAATAACAATGGATCAATACATCAACAAACCTACTCCTGCATTTATTGCAGCAAGTTGGGTTGCCTTATTGGCAGGTGCTTCTGCTTATGCAATTGGTTTATTTAATGCCAATATGTTATTGAATGAAAAAGGTTATTATTTAATTCTCATTTTATATGGTCTATTTTCTGCTGTCTCGTTACAAAAAATTATTCGTGACAAACTCGAAGGTATGCATGTTACCCCAATCTACTTTGCGTTATGTTGGGCATCCGTCATTATTTGTATTGCGCTACTTGCAGTGGGTTTATGGAATGCAAGTCTACAATTGAGTGAAAAAGGTTTTTATATTATGGCTTTTTTACTCAGTTTATTTGGTGCTGTTGCCGTACAGAAAAATATTCGAGACTTAGAATATATCCGCCTTAAATCTGCTCCAGAACTTACCACAAAAATTTTGGAAGAAAATCATAAGGCACTCGAATTACCACAAGAAACGTATAAAGGTGACTAAAAAAGATACCATTTTAAGGCAAAATATGCTGTTTCTTACGATATGTTCATCCATAAAAAGAGGTAAAAAATGCCTCTTTTTATATCAATATTGATGATTTATGCTTTTTTAAGTTCATAATTGTATAAAATACCCTCTTCATCATAGTGTAATACAATACTTTTTGACTTTTGAATACGTGACAATTCATCTGTAGTAATTAAAAAATCTTGAGCCAGTATAGATTGACTCACATTCAACACTTTTGGATTGTCTCGTTTACGATAACGTAGCCAGTTATAACTCGCCCATAACAACAATGAAGCACAACAGACCACAACAATTAAAGCTAACCATGCAAAGTTATACATTTGCACCTTGATTTGTTCAGCAAAAATATAGCTTTGGATCAATCTGCCCTGATACACCCACAAAATCAAACTCAGCAAAGGTAATATAAATAATGTCCACACGAGCCAACCTAATGCTTGAATCGTGTAATTTGTGGCTTTATTTTTGACATATTGAGGCTGATCAATATATTGAGGAATATCCAATTGAGCTGGATCAGTCACAATATTGGAATGGATTTTATTCATTCATTTTCTCCACGAAATCCACGATCTGGACTGACCCATCTCGCTCTTTTTTTCTGTGTAAATAATGCTTTAGGAACTGCCACAATGGTCGTTGCAGCACCTAAAATCCAAAAAAAAAATGGGTACCAAATCACCCAAAAATAATTTCTTAAAAATCGATAATCGTCATAACGTTTGTCTATATACAAACTGATGAAAAACTGGATTAGACATGTGATCGCTAAAATGACGCCATACCATTGTGGTAGTAATGATTTAACGTACCACCCTGATGGTAAAGCAACAAATAATCCTACAAAAAACAAAACAACGATCAACAAAATGACATACGCCCAAATCATACTGAGCATTGACTCTAGAGCTACAGGCCACATTTTAAGAGCGCTCACTTTAAAAAGTTGAGGCACATAAGTCCAAAGTACCTCTACGCCACCTTGTGCCCAACGTAAACGCTGCTTCCACAACCCTGTCAAGGTTTCAGGCATATAGATATAGCACAGTGCATTCGGTACATAATGGATATCCCACTTTGCAAGCTGAAGTTTCCATGAAATATCAATATCTTCGGTAATTTTATCATCTGACCAAAAACCAACTTGCTCTAAGGCTGTTTTACGAAAACCTGCAATTACCCCTGAAACTGTAAAAATACGTCCATACGTTCTTTGTGCACGTTTAATTAAACCAATAATAGAAGAAAACTCGCCAACCTGTAATTTTCCTAAAATACTTGAACGGTTTAAAATACGTGGATTGCCTGTTACCGCTCCAACCCGATTAAATCGCGTTAAGTGATGCATCATCCAAATTGCAGCATGTGGATGCAATAAAGCATCACCATCAATACAAATCAGATATTCAAACTGACTCACCATCATGCCTGAACGTAAGGCAAATGCTTTACCTTGGTTTTCAGCCAAATGCACGACACGCAACATTGGATATTGTTGTGCCAACTCATCTAAGATCTCGGCAGTACGGTCAGAACTGCCATCATTCACAGCAATAACTTCAAATTTTGAATATTGAGTTTGCAACGCATAACGAATCGTTTCTTTAACTTGTGCTTCTTCGTTAAAACACGGAATAATAATACTGCATCCTTGAGCAGAAACTTCAGGCAATTGCCCTTGTTTATATTCACGTTTAAAGAAAAACCAAAGTCCGCCTATCATCCATGTCCATGCCATCACCAACGGATATAAAAAGGCAAAGAGAAATAAAAACTCTACGCCTGTCATGGTGATTTCCCCTGTGTTTGATAAATAAATGGATTACGATAAGTCAATGGGCTTTGATTTAAACTCAATGGTGTGTATAAAAATTCTTGTACTTGTTCAGCATTATTGAAGTTGTATTGTTCAATCGCTAATTTTTGAATGCCAATTCGTTGCAAAGCAAGAAAATCAGCTTGTATTTTTTGCCAATCTGCTGCCGTTTTTGCAGATTTCACTGTTAAAGTGACTAAAATTTTAGCTTTCTCTGATGCAGTTAAAGCATCAAGCTGTTGAAGCATTTTTTTAAAATCTTGAGCATGATCTAAACTGTTCATTTCAAAATTAAATATATTTGCAGTCGATTGAAATTGATTTAAAAACTGCTGAATTGTTCCATCTGCAAGCTCATCTAACTGAACTTGTAGTGTCAAATTAAACGGATTACTGATATTGCTATAGGTTAAGGCGTATTGAGAAATATCCATCAAAGTTTGTGCAACACGTTTTTGCTGAATGACACAATCTTGTTGAATATTCATCTGAAAAGCACAGTGCAACTTTTGCTCTGTAGTTAAAATAATACCATCCAAGTTACTATTATTTTTAAATAATTGCTCTGAAAGCTGAACAGCCAATTGTGGTTTTTGCTCTTGTAAAGCGTAGGGTAAACGTGCATAAACACGATTAAAAATTCGTGTTTTTGCCTGCCATAAGGTTCGATTCATGACATCTTTAGACATGCTTAATGCTGTATTTGGGAAATAGGCATGGTCGTAAATTCCATCCTGATTTTGATCGCCTACGACATTTAAAATCAATGCATTACTCTTTAACGCACTCGTTAAATCTAAAATTTTTCCGAGTTGCTGATCTGCCAATTGATAATTTGATGAAAATTCAGCTAAATCAAAGGACAAAGCACGGATGGGTTCATAACGAATAAAATCTCGATATTGTATTGCATCCATCATTTGCTCAAAAAGATCTTCTGCACTTGGATTATTAACAGCTAAACCACGTTGAAATGTGCCATCTTTGACTTGGTTTACGGCATCTGCACCTAAACTAAAAGACAGTGCAAAACCCGCCTTTTGTGCTAAATGCTCAGTTTCGACATTCGTTGCACCATAAGGCCAAACCATTGCAATTGGGACTTCACCGACCTCTTTAGTTAAAATAGCTTTCGATTGTTTTAGATCTTGAATAATACGTTGCTCATACTCATCTTGCGTTTCATAACGTTTTAATGCCGCCAGATATTGTCGTGTAATTGCAGCAGGCTGTTGATTTTTCTGTGGGTTTGCTAAAACACCTTGATGCAGATTATGTGAATGACTCGCAAACTCAGCCCATCCTGATTGATGCATTTCTCGAACTTGCGCCCAAGTCATCTGATTGCCTTGCCCATATGCTTCATAAATCGCTTTGGTATTACCATTCATCCAACTCGTGACCAAAGCAAATACAACTGGAATTTTATATTGCTTAGCCAAAGGAAAAACACGACTATAATGACTCAATGCCCCATCATCGAAACTGATTAAGATTGCATTTTTCGGCAAAGGCTGCCCTTGTTGTCGAGCCTGTAAAATTTGTTTTAAACTGACAGGATGCCAATCTGAGCGTTTTAACCATTCAAAAAATTGAACTAAATTTTGGGTACTGATAGCATACGGATCACGATCACCATTTTTTAACACATCATCCCGCACATCATGAAAAGTTAAACTCACAAAATGCTGCTGATCAAAAAAAATATTTTGCTGGGTGACTTGAGCAGATTTTACGTGTTGATCATTTGCAAATGCAGGACTAATCACACCAATCAAAACAAAATTGATAAAAACGCGTTTTGAAAACTGTTTAAAACTCATCATTAGAAACGTCCCTCAAAACTTAAGTTTCCATATAATTGTTTTTCATATTCACCGTCATAGGCATGAATGCCGTAACCTAGCCCATAACCCAAAGACCATGTTCTTGATAATTTCCACATGTGTTGATATTGCACATCCATTACAGGTTTAGGGTCAAAACTTTGTTGTTGATACATGCCCATGGTAAAATTAAAACGCTGTGTCAAAGCTTGCTCATAGTTACGCCATGTCAACCAGTCGTGGTTCAAACTGACAGCTAAACTTGAACTTTGTTTGGGGCTAAAATAGGACACCTGATTGGTTTGATTTTTTCCATAGTAGCCACTCACACCCGCTGTGGTGGTGTGGTGAGGGCTTAAAAAAACACGTTGTGAGTAATCTGCTGTCAATTCTTGTCTTAAATTACCATCATTAATATCTGTCAACTGATAAGCAGCACCTGCTTGACGAGACTCATTTTCCTTCCATCGAATTCCTACGCCATAAGACTGACCTTCGTGATTTAAGTCTATCGCTTGTAATGGAATATCAGCCTGACTATTGGCTGAAAGTGAATATTGCCAATGATCATTCAATTGATGCATCCATGCAGCTTCAATACCTTGACGATCACCTTGATGGTTTTGTGAAGCAATGACAGTCAATGACTTTCTCTGATCTTGCCATTCTAGACCAAGCCCATAGCGTTGTTGTTCTAAAGTACCTTGACGAAACTTGCCCCAAATATCCCGATGTTCAGCCAAAACACGATAGTTATCGGCAAACCAAGGAGAATATAAGCTTGTGGTCATTTCACGATCTTGAGAACCTTTTAAACCTTGTATAAGCTCATTTTGATCTGAACGACTGCGAGAAAAACGACTAGTGTGCTGAATCGTGGCATGGTCACGATCTTCTAGCTCTTTACGACTTTTAATAACACTACTGTCTTCAGCATAGTCTTGCATGAGCTGATTGGTTTGCTGACGCCATGTTTGTACATCACCTAAAGCTTGTGCATTTTGCATGGTATTAATTTTTGTTTGCTTAGAAACAGGCTGTAATCCATTTAAACGCGCTAAAGTTTGCGCTGCTTGTTCAGGTTTATCACGCCAACGTTGAATTCTAGCAAGCTGATTTAGCCCGTCTTCTGTATTCGAAGTTTTTTCCACCAAACCTTCAAAATAAGGTTCAGCAATATCTAAACGATTACTATATGCCCAGTTTAAACCACGCAAACCAATATATTGTGTACGATCAGCATGAACCGATTTATCTACACCTTTAGCTTGACTGTATTGAAATGTAGGCAATAAATGATCTATGTCTTTAATAAGTTGATTTGCCTGATCATATTTTTCTTGTTCAAGCAATGAATAATAAAATGCACTATAGACATTCATATCCGAATAGTTTTTTTCAGTCATTAATGTGCGATATAACTGTTCGGCTTGTGCTGCTTGACGTTCAGCTAAATAAGCATCAGCGATTGCTTGTCGAACATATGCAGGCATGGTCGTTATCGCAGGCAATGGCACACGCTGTAAGAGATCAAGTACAGTTTTTGATTTACCTCTGACACTTAAAGCAT
Source organism: Acinetobacter sp. R933-2 (assembly GCF_030325485.1). Classification (NCBI taxonomy): domain Bacteria; kingdom Pseudomonadati; phylum Pseudomonadota; class Gammaproteobacteria; order Moraxellales; family Moraxellaceae; genus Acinetobacter; species Acinetobacter sp. R933-2. The sequence continues at coordinate 148,218 of NZ_JACAIJ010000011.1, read as the reverse complement.
ATATATAGTCATAATAAAAACGATTAAAAAAAGGTGCTGTAAATGTATATTCATTGGCAAGATGCTCAGCATCTAATAACACTGCATCCAACATCTCATAACTTTTTGTATCAGACTCGCCACGACGTGATAAATACTGTGAACGCTTAATCGCATTTTCAATCTGCTGAGCAAAATTTCCCAATATAATCTGCTGATTTAAGTTTGGATCCCAGTCCGTTTTGGGATATTTTTCAATCACTTCTATGGCTTGCTGATAACTCCCCAAAGCCATTAATGTATTGACATATTCTTTTTGAATATTTTTATCTTTAGGTTGTTTTTCATAAGCATATTGCACCGCATGTAAAGCTTCAGCCGTTTGTCCAAGTATTCGATAACTATATGAAACCTGCATGAGTTGCTCAGCAGATAGCTGTTTTAAACTCATTTTTTGCAAAACTGCCAATGCTTGTTTTTTCTGTTGATTTTCACTCAATAAAATGGCTTTTAAAATATTGACGTGTAGCTGATTTTTCTGTTGAAACGGTTCAAATTGTTGCAGTAAAAGCAATGCTTGGTTAAATAACTTTTGATCGCGTAAAAGTTTGACCACACTCAATTGTGCATACTCTGGAAATTGATTCACCTGAATCCGCTGCGTCAGCTTTAATAAAGTCGCAGCATCCAATGGATGTACTGTATTTACTGACAATAAATAATCAGCTAAAACCTTTTGATCCTGTGGATATTTTTGCAACAATTGTTCAAGTGCAATGATGCCTTTCTGAGTCTGACCATTTTTAATATACAACACCGCCTGTTCTCTTAAAGTATCAGGTGTTGCTGCATATGACGTTTGTAATCCTAAATATAAAAATAAGCCCGCTGGCAAAAAATAATATGAATATTGCATAACTCATTCTTAAATTAAAGTGTGATATAAATCTCATTCCAATGATTTTAATCAATAGAAAATCACACACTGTTAACTTATGTGCATACATTAATCTTGTTATTTTCAAATTATTTTATTAGATATCAAAAAATTAATTTTATCCAAAATACCTATTTTTCAATCAAGTTAATTTTTTTTGTAAAATTAGCACACTTTTTTGTATAGTAAATTTTAAAAAACAATCAATAAATATTTCATAATATAGCGAATAATGAGGCATTTATTTACATTTAAATCATATCAAAAACTACAAAAATGATCATAAGATTTTAATTGTATGATAATAAAATTCACAGAAATTTTACAATAAAAACAAAATATTAATATATCCAATCAAAAAAAATACGATATTTTTCTCACTTTTTAGAAACTTTGTTAAACCATACATTTTAAATAATTTTTAAGTTTGAACGGCTATTACAAAAAATAATAACCAAGTAAAATCATAAGATTAATTTACTTTCAATGTTATTTGTTCAGAAAAAAACACAATTTTCCTGAGGGAATTGCATTATTTTCAATCACTTCGTTTATATATTTTTTTAAAAAAAGTACTTTAGATTTATATCTTTTTCTGCAAAGACATCTAAAAATAGGATGTATTTGAATCTAATCGACTTATAATTTGCTTATTATTAATACAATATTCATATGAATAAATGAGGTATTTTTTATAACTCAATGACAAATTTAATCAACAAAAAACTTGCCATTGAGCTTCATTCAAACCGCTTATTGATTTAAATATCTATTTAAAACTTGGTTTCAATAAGCAACTTTCAGTACTCTTTTTATTCAAAATTTTAAACTGATTATCCAATTCGACGCTTCAATCCTGTCATTTGTAAAACACGTGTTGAGATTTCTTCAATTGACATCTCAGACACATTGAGATACTTGATCCCTTCTGAAATATAAATCCCTTCAACTGCACGTAGCTCCATCTGACACTGAGAAAAACTGGCATAGCGACTATTTGCCTTACGTTCAGTACGAATTGCCACTAAACGATCCGCATCAATCATTAAACCAAAGAGCTTATGCTTATGCTCTCTAAGCACCGCAGGCAAACGATTATCGTCTAAATCTTCTTCTGTTAAAGGATAGTTTGCAACGCGAATTCCAAACTGTAATGACAGGTAAATAGATGTCGGTGTTTTGCCAGAACGTGATACCCCAATCAGGATCAAATCTGCTTTGTCATAGTGTCTTGTACGTGCACCATCATCATTGTCTAAAGCAAAATGAACCGCATCAATACGTGCCTTATATGACTCAGAATCAGTCACTGCATGGGTCTGTCCGACTAAAGTTGTAGGCTGAGTGCCTAAAACATCTGACAACTTACTAATAAGCCCTTCAAAAACATCAAGATTTACAGCATTTGCTGTATTAATAATATCACGAACATAAGGATCAACTAAGGTATCAAATACCAATGGCTGCTGACCATCTTTTTCAGCACTTTTATTAATCTCCTCCACCACACTCATTGCGGCTTCTTCAGAGGTAATATAGGGAATGATATGGATATCAAACTTTACATGCGGAAATTGCGCTAATAACGAGTGCCCAAGGGTTTCAGCAGTAATGGCAGTACCATCCGAAATAAAAAATACGCTACGCTTTATTTGGTTACTTTCTGACATTAAAATTCTCCTCAAACATTTGTCTTAGCGATGTATAATCTTTATAGTAAACCCATCTTACATGACTATCACTTAGTTGAATCAAAATGCTAAGTTTTTTGTTATAATTTGATGCCAAGATAGTGATTAATACTGCATAAGTGGAGCAACAACTTTGGAAGCACGCGTAATCGGTCTAGAAAAACTAGGGAAACACGACGTTGAGATCGTGGGTGGTAAAAACTCTTCTCTTGGAGAAATGATTAGCCATTTAGCAAATGCTGGCGTATCAGTTCCAGGTGGATTTGCAACAACTGCTGCTGCATATCGCGAATTCCTTGAACAAAGTGGTTTAAATGCCAAAATTTCTGCAGAATTGAAGCAACTCAATGTTGATGATGTCAACGCACTTGCTGAAACAGGTGCAAAAATCCGTCAATGGATCGTAGATACTCCACTTACTCCTAGCCTTGAGCAAGAAGTTCGCACTGCTTTTGCTGAACTTTCTAAAGGCAATCCAGATATTGCTGTTGCTGTTCGTTCATCTGCAACTGCTGAAGATTTACCAGATGCTTCATTTGCAGGACAACAAGAAACTTTCTTAAATATTCGCGGTATCGACAATATTCTTATTGCGATTAAAGAAGTATTCGCATCACTTTATAATGACCGTGCGATTGCTTACCGTGTACACCAAAACTTTGACCATGACATCGTTGCCCTTTCTGCGGGTATTCAACGTATGGTTCGCTCTGAAACTGGTGCTGCGGGTGTTATGTTTACACTTGATACAGAATCTGGTTTCCGTGAAGCAGTATTTATTACAGCTTCTTATGGTTTGGGTGAAATGGTCGTTCAAGGTGCTGTAAACCCTGACGAATTCTATGTTTCTAAACCATTACTTCGCAATGGCAAACATGCTGTGATTCGTCGTAATCTTGGTTCTAAACACCAAAAAATGATTTATGGTGAAGAAGGTTCAGCGGGTAAATCTGTTGTTGTGGTTGATGTTGAAAAAGCTGATCGCCAACAATTTGCATTGAATGACTTAGAACTTCAAGAACTTGCTAAACAAGCACTCATCATTGAAGAACATTATCAAGCACCGATGGATATCGAGTGGGCGAAAGATGGTGATGATGGTCAAATTTATATCGTTCAGGCTCGCCCTGAAACAGTAAAAAGCCGTGAAAATGTCGGCACAATGGAACGCTACCTGCTTAAGCAAAAAGGCACAGTTCTTTGTGAAGGTCGTTCAATTGGTCAACGTATCGGTTCTGGTAAAGTTCGTATTGTTACGTCGATTAAAGAAATGGACAAAGTACAAGACGGTGATGTACTTGTATCTGACATGACTGACCCAGATTGGGAACCAGTCATGAAACGTGCTGCTGCAATTGTCACGAATCGTGGTGGTCGTACTTGTCACGCAGCGATTATTGCACGTGAATTAGGCGTACCTGCGATTGTAGGTTGTGGTAATGCAACTGAAGTACTGACCGATGGTCAAGAAGTTACAGTTTCTTGTGCTGAAGGTGATACAGGTTTCATCTATGAAGGTGCGTTAGATTTCGAAATCCAACGTAATTCTATCGAATCAATGCCAGCACTTCCGTTCAAAATCATGATGAACGTAGGTAACCCTGACCGTGCATTTGACTTTGCTCAAATTCCAAATGAAGGTATTGGTCTTGCACGTTTAGAATTCATCATCAACCGTATGATTGGTGTGCATCCTAAAGCATTATTGAATATTGATAGCTTACCACGTGAAACTCGTGCTGCTGTGATGACGCGTACTGCAGGTTATTCTTCTCCTATCGAATTCTATGTCGAAAAATTGGTTGAAGGTATCTCTACACTTGCTTCTGCATTTGCGGATAAACCCGTTATTGTTCGTATGTCTGATTTCAAATCAAACGAATATGCAAACTTAATTGGCGGTAAACTTTACGAGCCAGAAGAAGAAAACCCAATGCTGGGTTTCCGTGGCGCAAGTCGTTATGTTTCTGACAACTTCCGTGACTGTTTCGAGCTTGAATGCCGCGCTTTGAAAAAAGCACGTGATGAAATGGGCTTAACCAATATTCAAATCATGATTCCTTTTGTACGTACAGTATCTGAAGCGAAACGTGTAATTGAATTACTTGCTGCAAATGGTTTAAAACGTGGTGAAAATGGTCTTAAAGTGATCATGATGTGTGAATTACCAACCAATGCATTATTAGCTGAACAATTCCTTGAGCACTTTGATGGTTTCTCTATCGGTTCAAATGACTTAACTCAGTTAACGCTTGGTTTAGACCGTGACTCTGGTATTGTTTCTCACCTATTTGACGAACGTGATGCTGCGGTTAAAACATTGTTAGCTATGGCAATCCATGCTTGTCGTAAAGCAGGTAAATATGTAGGTATCTGTGGTCAAGGTCCTTCAGATCATCCTGATCTTGCACAATGGTTAATGGATCAAGGCATTGAGTCTGTTTCTTTAAACCCAGACTCTGTTTTAGATACTTGGTTCTTCCTTGCTGAAGAAAAGACTAAACAAGTTTAATAAAACATGTTAAAAAAGACCCTTTCGTAGGGTCTTTTTTTCATCTACGATTTTTATATTTAGATTTATTTTGAGAATTGAGCTTTATGCAAATTTACTTGGCGAGAAATAACCAACAAGCTGGTCCATATACTGTCGAACAACTCAATCAAATGCTTGCAAGCCAACAAGTACTCTTGACTGATTTGGCTTGGCACCAAGGTATGACTGAATGGAAAGCACTTGGTGAATTAACACAAGGTAAACTTGTCTATGAACCTACGGGCTATGTCAGCTCTACCCCAACATACAACCCAAATCCTTTTCAAGAAAACTCAAAAGTTTCGCTCAACAAACAACAACAAAGCCAGACTGAGCTTGCGCCAATTTCATCACGTGTGTTAGCAAAAATCATTGATATGCTGTTGTGGCTTCCTGCTGCCTATATTCCAATGACCTATTTAAAACCAGAGCAACTTCAACAACTGGTTGACATCCAAGCAAAAATGCAATCTAAAGTTTCTGCTGCTGAAGCAACCAAACTACAAGAGCAATTTATCATGATGTTTCCTATGGAAGCATGGCAAATGATGGGGCTATATATTGTCATCATGCTCGCAATACAGGGATTTCTTGTTTTCAAATCTGGGCAAAGTATAGGCAAAAAATTAGCAAAAATTAAAATTGTAGATATGAATAATGGGCAACAAGTCTCAGGAAATCGCTCATTTTTAATTCGCTCAGTGCTTTTTACACTCTTTACAATTATTTCACTTCCTTTATTCCCTCTGTTTTCACTGATTGATTACATTTTTGCAATTAACCAAAACCGTCAAACATTACATGATAAGTTGGCTAAGACCAAAGTCATCAAGCAATAATTTTTATGTTTTTTACAAAGGGTGCTTTCGCATCCTTTTTTTACAATATAACTTTGATTTATAAACATAAAGTTGAAAATTCACATATAAATCCGAGTAAAAAAATTGGTTTTTATTACAGTTATTTAAAGCCTGTTTACATATAGCTAAGTTTGCCGATATGAGGCATAATGCCCTACAACGTCTGGGTGTCAGATCATTGAGAATGTTTACTATTTGTAATTAATAGTCATTTTCAATCATGCGACACTTTAATCGCTATCCCATATTTAATAGGGAATGGGACTCTTCACCGAGGTTGTAAAATGAGACAAACGATTTTAGCTGTATTGTCTTTATCTACGCTAGCTGCACTCTTAACTGGGTGTGGTGGTGATATGGTACTTCTAAACTCTAAAGGTCCAGTTGCACAAGGTCAGTCAGACCTCATGATGACTGCGATTTACTTAATGCTTTTGGTCGTAATTCCTTCGATCATCATGGCATTATGGTTTGGTTGGAAATATCGCGCGTCGAATAAAGATGCAGACTATAAACCTACATGGGCACACTCAACTGCAATTGAAATTGTAGTATGGGGCGTTCCTGTCATTATTATTGGTATTCTTGCGTATTTAACATGGTGGGGCTCACATAAATATGACCCATACCGTCCGCTTGAATCAGAGAAAGCACATTTAGATATTCAGGTTATTGCTGAACAGTTTAAATGGGTATTTATCTATCCTGAGCAACAAATTGCAACTGTTAACGAAGTTCGTTTTCCTGAAAAAACACCTGTTAGCTTTAAAATTACTTCTAACTTTACAATGAACTCTTTCTTCATTCCTAAGTTAGCGGGTCAAATTTACGCAATGGCGGGTATGCAAACTCAACTCCATGTATTAGCAGATGAAACTGGTGAATACCGTGGCTTCTCTTCTAACTATAGTGGTTATGGCTTTACACAAATGCGCTTTAAAGCACATAGTGTGACTGAAGCGGATTTCAACAATTGGGTTGCAGCAGTTAAAGCAGGTAACGGAACTTCAGTAAACCCTGAAGCTCAACAAAAAACTGTTTTAGATGCAGCAGAATTTGCAACGCTTAAAGATGGTGACCGTTCTAAGCACCAAATTGAAGCAATGCTTAAAAATGCGCATACTCCAGAAGAAAAAGCAAAAGCAGAAGAAGCTGAACGTAAAGGTCCATTCCCTACTAAGCCTCATCCTGTAACTTACTATTCTTCAGTTGAGCCTAATTTGTTCGAAAGCATTATCAACAAATACATGAGTAACTATCATGGTGCAGATCACTCTTCACCTGCTAGTCATGCTGAAACTGTTGGTGCTGAACATGCAACTGCTTCAGTAGAGGAATAAGACATGTCGGTATTATTCGGTAAACTCAACTGGGACTCGATCCCATATCAAGAGCCTATCGTTCTAATTACCATGATTATCATGGCAATTGGTGCTGCTGCGCTTCTTGGTGGTATTACCTATTTTAAAAAATGGGGCTACCTGTGGAATGTATGGTTTACATCTGTAGACCATAAAAAAATTGGTATCATGTATATCATTGTATCTGTTGTCATGTTAATTCGTGGTTTCGCAGATGCAATCATGATGCGTCTTCAACTGTTCCTTGCAAAAGGTGGCGGTGAAGGTTACTTACATCCTGACCATTACGATCAAATCTTCACCGCACACGGCGTGATCATGATTTTCTTCGTAGCAATGGGTCTGGTTGTTGGTATGATGAACATCGCTGTACCACTTCAAATTGGTGCACGTGACGTTGCTTTCCCATTATTAAACTCTCTTAGCTTCTGGTTATTTGCTGGTGCTGCTGGTTTGATGATGGCATCACTTGTATTAGGTGAATTTGCTGCAACAGGTTGGATGGCTTACCCTCCTCTTTCTGGTATTCAGTATTCTCCTGGTGTTGGTGTTGACTACTATATTTGGGCACTACAGATTTCAGGTCTAGGTACACTTTTAACTGGTGTTAACTTCTTTGTTACCATTATTAAAATGCGTGCGCCTGGCATGGGTCTTATGGATATGCCGATCTTTACATGGACTGCACTTTGTACAGCCGTATTGATCATTGCATCATTCCCTGTGTTAACTGCAACAATTGCAATGTTGACACTTGACCGTTACTTCGATTTCCACTTCTTCACAAATGAGCTAGGCGGTAGCCCAATGCTTTACGTGAACTTGATTTGGACTTGGGGTCACCCAGAAGTATATATTCTGATTTTACCTGCTTTTGGTTTATATTCAGAAATCGTTTCAACTTTCTCTCGCAAAACATTGTTTGGTTACAAATCAATGGTATATGCGACTATCGCGATCACAGTACTTGCGTTCGTGGTATGGTTACACCACTTCTTTACAATGGGTGCTGGTGCCAACGTTAACGCGTTCTTCGGTATCATGACCATGATTATTGCGATCCCTACAGGTGTGAAAATCTTCTCTTGGTTATTCACCATGTATAAAGGTCGTATTACATTTACATCACCAATGTACTGGACACTTGGCTTCCTTGTGACTTTCGGTATCGGTGGTTTAACTGGTGTATTAATGGCTGTTCCACCAGCTGACTTCTTAGTACACAACTCATTATTCTTGATTGCTCACTTCCATAACGTAATTATTGGTGGTGTGGTATTCGGTATGTTCGCAGGGATCACTTTCTACTGGCCAAAAATGTTTGGTTGGAAGTTAAATGAAACTTGGGGCAAAGCTTCTTTCTGGTTCTGGTTCTTCGGTTTCTATTTTGCATTCATGCCACTTTATATCCTTGGTTTCATGGGTATGACTCGTCGTTTGAACACATATGACAACCCTGAATGGGACCCATACCTTGCAATTGCGTTCTTCGGTTCAGTACTTGTTGCTATTGGTATCTTCTGTTTCGTTATGCAAGTTGTTGTAGGATTCTTACAACGCGAAAACAACATGGATCATACAGGTGACCCATGGGATGGTCGTGTTCTTGAATGGTCTACTTCATCTCCTGCGCCATTCTATAACTTTGCTCACCTTCCAAAAATCAATGGTATTGATACTTTCTGGAGCGACAAAGAAAATGGTGTAGCATATGCGCGTCCAACGAAATATGAAGACATTCATATGCCTACAGACCGTGCGGCTGGTTTCGTTATTGCAATGCTATTAACTGTTATGGGCTTAGCGCTTGTATGGCATGTTTGGTGGCTTGTAATTGTAACTTTCGTTGGTGCGATCATCAGCTTCATCGTAAGTTCATTTACGAAGAAAGTAGATTACTATGTACCTGCTGCGGAAGTAGAACGTATCGAAAACGAGCGTTATGCTTTACTTGAAAAACACTTGAAGAAGGACTAAGGATATGGCTGAAGTACTTCATCACGACAACCACGGACATGATGAACATCATCACGATGATACTGACATCACCGTCTTTGGTTTTTGGACATACTTGATGAGTGACTTGATTTTATTCGGTACACTCTTCATCGCGTTCGCTGTATTAAGCAGTCATATTCCACCTGGAACACCAAGCGCAAAAGATCTTTTTGGTGAGTCTTTAGGTTTCGTTTTAACTGAAACTTTTGCTCTCTTAATTTCTTCTGTAACTTTTGGTTTTGCAGTACTTGCTTCTTACAAAAAGAATGTTAGCCAAGTTTTACTTTGGTTAGCAATCACTTGGATCTTTGGTGCATCATTCATTGGTATGGAACTTTATGAGTTTAATCATTTAGTTCATGCTGGTCACGGACCAAGCACAAGTGCGTTTTTATCTTCGTTCTTTACTCTAGTTGGTACGCATGGTATTCACGTAACTTCTGGTTTAGTTTGGATGATCGTGTTAATGATTCAAATCAAGAAAAATGGTTTGACAACTATTAACACTCGTCGTCTTGCTTGCCTAAGCTTGTTCTGGCACTTCCTTGACATCGTTTGGATCTGTGTATTCAGCGTCGTTTACTTAATGGGAGTTATCTAATGAGTCATGATCATAATTCTGCAGGTGCTTCGCATGGTAATGTGAAACAATATACAATTGGTTTTATTGTTTCTGTATTACTAACCATCGTTCCATTTTATATGGCTATGCACCCTGCTGACTTTGGTCGCGGTGCAATTGTTGCAACAATTGCCATTACTGCGATTGCTCAGGTTCTTGTTCAATTAGTCTTCTTCTTGCACATGAACTCTTCATCAGAGCAACGCTGGAACGTGATTGCATTTGTATATACGATTCTATGTATTGCAGTTCTTCTTATCGGTTCTGTATGGGTCATGAACTACTTACATTCAAACATGATGCTCTAGGGTGTCATGTTGAAGAAATATTTATTCCTGACTAAGCCAGGAATTCTCTTCGGTAACTTCGTTACCACTTTGGGCGGCTTCTTCCTAGCCGCTCAAGGTTCTGTAGATTTCCTCTTACTTCTCATCACACTATTAGGTACAACTCTAGTTGTTGCCTCTGGCTGTGTTGTGAATAATGTCATTGACCAAGACATTGACCAAAAAATGCAACGTACGATGAATCGTGCATTAGTCAAAAAAACGATTAGCCCAACAGTTGCTCTGATCTTTTCAGCAGTACTGGGTCTATTGGGTTTTGGCTTGTTGTGGTTTTTTGTCAACGCCTATGCATTTGGCTTTGCTCTATTAGGCTTTGTCGTTTATGTCGTGTTCTATAGTCTTTGGACAAAACGTACCACCATTCAACAAACAGTGATTGGTAGTATCTCAGGTGCAAGTCCTCCTGTGATCGGTTATACGGCTGTTGCTCATGAATTTGATGTTGCTGCGTTATTAATTTTTTTAGCGTATGCATTTTGGCAAATGCCACATTCATGGGGAATTGCAATTTATCGCTTCGACGACTATAAGAATGCAGGTATACCCATCCTACCCGTAGCACGTTCCATCTATCGCACAAAAGTTGAAAGTTTGATTTATGTGATCTTATTTGCAGCAGTGTTAAATGGTTTGTATTGCTTTGGCTATACCAATATTTTCTTCTTAATTACTTTTAATGCGCTCTGTGCGTATTGGGTATATTTATCAATTATTGGCTTTAAAGCAGAAAATGACCAAGCTTGGGCAAAACGCTATTTCTTATATTCTGTCATTTTAATTACAGCATTAAGTTTTAGTTTCAGCTTTAGTTACGTGTCCCCTGCGCCACATTTACCCCTTTTTTAAAAGATAGAGTTCTCTCTATCTTTTCTTAATCGTGGTATAGCATCATACTTTTCACTCTACCCATACACTTGCTATGATATTTGTCATCATTACAAATCTATAACTTGTGTATGAATCTTAAATTATCTTTTCAATCTATTATCTTCTTTCAAATCTTGGTATTAAATGTTTGACTCATATATTCATGGGGTGATCATTGAAAGTATCCAAAAAATTTAAAATATCTATTATTTTTGATTAAAATAAAAATCTCATTTTCAGCACTTATAGGCTATTTATGTACGATAAAAAAATTATTAAAATTCTCAATAAAATATACAGTTATAGCAATAATTATAACTACGATCATAACAATAAAACTTATACTTTTCATATTCCAGAAAAATTATCAGAAAATGAAAAAATGTTACTCAATCAATCAGGTTTGGAATTCAATAAAATTGAATACTTTGAACATGACAGCACGATTAAAAAACTAAAAATGCTCAGTCAACTTCCTGAGATGGAAGATAAAGTAAATGCTTTGTTCATCAAAGCCATAGGGCAAGGTTTTCATCGTGGCTTACAACCTATAATCAGCTATGCTTTCGCTAAAAATGTGCCTGAACATGATTTTACGCCAATCGAAAAAGGAGACCGTGAACTGTCAGAAGCAACATGGCCTTGTAAAGTTTGCGGTTTACCTCGTTCTTCATGGGAAAATTCGTCTTGCAATCTTTTTCATTTTTATATTGGTTACTGTCGTTTAGGTGCTTATCATGAAATCCTCACCGACTTAGAAGAAATTCAACATTTTCCTAAAGAAAACATTCAACCAGAAGATCTCAGCGTATTTAAACAACTCATAGAAATTATTCAACTTGCTGAGCCAAAAGAAACGCCTTCTGAACTCATTAATCGCATTTCCAAAGCAAAAATTTTGCAAGGAAGTAATTTGACTACACGAACATGGTTGATTCGAATTTTGGCAGAACTTGGAATTTTAAAAAATGAGTTAGCACCTGAATATAGTGTCTATTTTAATTTTTTAGGTCATGATGAATTTTTAAAACTTGAAAAAATTGTATATGCTCAAGCACCTAATCATCGCAGCGAAGTAAGTTTTCCCATTTCACTCTGGCGTGGAAGTTCAGGTATCAACATAGCTCGACTTCATCAGTTTTTAGAAAAATTTGAGCAGTTAATTGAACCATCAACCTAAAATGTATACAAAGGAAAAAATTATATATGTGTAGATTTGGTCAATGTCTATTGTTGTTAAAAAAGCTATGTTCAAATTTATTTCAAAGATCAATCATTTTACCATTTGAGGATGAAACTGATGTCAAACTCTCCCATTAAAGTGATCGCTTTTGATGTCTTTGGTACATTAGCAAAAATTACAGAAAAAACCTCACCTTATAAAAAATTAATCCATTGGCTGCATCAACAAGGACATACAGCTCATGTCAATGACGCTATAACTGTCATGTCAATTCATGGTGATTTTGAGGATATCGCGGCACATTTTGGTTATCATATCCCTGCGCCATTACTCACTGAGTTAAATGCTGATCTTGAATTTGAACTCAAGCAAATCCAACTTTTTGATGACACACTTTCAACATTGCAACAACTTAAAACTCAAGGCTATACAATTGTGCTCTGCTCTAACTCAGCACACCCTTATGGCATACATATTTCAACATTAATTCCAATGGTTGACCTATATGCATGGAGTTATGAAGTCCATGCATGTAAACCTGATCCTAAAATATATCAATATGTTATAGATCAAATCCACTGTAAACCTGAAGAAGTTTTATTTATTGGGGATACTCCTCTTGCAGATGTTGAAGGTCCTCGCCATTTTGGTATGACAGCAAGACTGATCAACCGTAAAAAAGGACAACAACTCACTGAAATATTAGCTGATTTGCTATAATTAGGCTAAAAAATAAAAAAATATTCTTTCTATTCTATTGAGTTTTTTGCTCATCGTCATAGCACTCTTTTTTCCAAAAAGATGAATATTAAATTGTGTTTAGCCACAAACTTACCTATAATGAGCGCTCGCAATTTTTGCGACACAATTTGTTAACTTAATTCAAGTTAACGCTGATTGTGACTCCTTGCTTCAATTTTTAATTAAATTGGGGCTGCATAAACCGTAAGGAGCTGACAATGCGTCACTACGAAATCGTAATTCTGGTACACCCAGACCAAAGCGATCAAGTGGTAGGTATGGTAGAACGCTATATCTCTCACATTAAAGATGCTGAAGGTCAAATTCACCGTCTTGAAGATTGGGGCCGTCGCCAATTGGCTTACCCAATTAACAAAATTCACAAAGCGCACTACATTTTAATGAACGTTGAATGTAATCAAACTACGCTTAACGAATTAGAAGAATTATTCCGTTACAACGATGCTATCCTTCGTAACGTAATTATTCGTCGTGAAAACGCTATCACTGAAGAGTCTTTATTGGCTAAGAGTGCTGAAGAAAAACGTGCGCGTAAAGCTCAACGTGAAGAAGCACAACAAGCTCAAGACTCTGCTGAAGCATAAGGAGAACCTCAATGGCACGTTTTTACCGTCGTCGCAAGTTCTGCCGCTTTACAGCTGAGAACGTTACGTACATCGACTACAAAGATATCGACACTTTAAAACAGTACATCACTGAAAACGGCAAGATTGTTCCTAGCCGTATTACAGGTACTAAAGCTCGTTACCAACGTCAATTAGCGCTTGCTATTAAACAAGCTCGCTATTTAGCGTTGATTCCTTACACTGACAATCATAAGTGAGGTTGAGCTGTGGATATTATCTTATTACAACGCATTAAAAACCTTGGTAAATTAGGCGATAAAGTTTCAGTTAAAGCTGGTTACGGCCGTAACTTCCTTATCCCTCAAGGTAAAGCAGTTGCTGCGACTGAAGCAAATACTGCTGCTTTCGAAGCTCGTCGTGCAGAACTTGAAAAAGCTGAAGCTGAAATTTTAGCTGCTGCTCAAGCACGTGCTGATCAATTGAACGAAGTAAACATCGTTATCACTGCGAAAGCTGGTGATGAAGGTAAATTATTCGGTTCAATCGGTACTCGTGACATCGCTGACGCGTTAACGAATGCTGGTCTTGAAGTAGACCGTGCAGAAGTTCGTTTACCTAACGGTGCGCTTCGTAACACTGGTGAATTCAACATCGCAATCCAATTGCATCATGATGTTGTTGCAGAAGTTCTCGTTACTATCGTATCTGAGTAATTTCGTACCAAAAAAAAGAGCATACTTTTGTATGCTCTTTTTTTATCTGCTATTTCTATCTAGTTATCATTTTTTATTTAGCATTATTTAGCTTTCACCCCATGATTTAGGTTATCCTCTTAACCTATTTTAAATAAATTGAGTCATCCTTGACTGGTTTAAATTAAAGGTTTTTTATTTTATGTCTCAGGCAACTGCCGCAGCTTCTGCAAATACTTTTAACAAAGATGCCAAGTCAACTGACGCCTCGCAACAATTAAAAGAATTTCGTACACCACCCCACAACTTGTCAATTGAACAAGCGGTGTTGGCTGCCTTAATGACTGTGGCTGAATCTTTTGAGCAAGTCAGTGATGTGCTGAATGAAAATGATTTCTATGCGACCCGTCACAAATATATTTTTCGTGCCATTGAACAACTCAATAAAGAAAGTTCGCCTTATGATGCAGTTTTAGTCAATGACTGGCTCATTAAACAAAATCTTTTAGAGGCAATTGGGGGTGAAGAATATTTAATGCAACTTATGGCAGATTCGCCTGCAAGTTTTTACAACCTTGAAACCTACGCCACTAAAATTCGTGAATTTGCGACTTTAAGAAATATGATTAAAGTCGGTAATGAAATTTTACAGAATGCTTATGACACCAAAGGTCGTGAGGTGAGTGAAATTTTAGATTTAGCAGAAACTAATATTTTCTCGATCGCTGAGCAACATAATAATAATGCCAAAGCACAAGGTCCAAAGCCGATTACCTCTGTGGTCGCTGATGTCTTTGATAAGCTCAATGAGCTTTCTCAACTCGAAGGTAATATTACAGGTTTGACCACAGGTTTTGTTGAACTTGATAATAAAACTTCGGGCATGCAAGCGGGTGATATGATCATTGTAGCGGCACGCCCATCTATGGGTAAAACGACTTTTGCCATGAATCTTGTCGAAAGTGTGCTGTTTAATTGCGACTTACCTGCTTTGGTTTTTTCGATGGAAATGCCTGCTGACTCGATTGCTATGCGTTTGATTTCCTCTTATGGCAAAGTACACCAAGGGCATTTACGTTCAGGTAAACTCGATGGCGATGAATGGTCTAAAGTTACAGGGACTATTTTACAGCTTCAAGAGAAACATCTGTATATTGATGACTCCTCTGCCCTTCCTCCAACTGAAATGCGCGCACGTGCAAGACGTATTGCCAAACAACATGGTGGCAAACTCGGCTGTATCATGGTCGATTATCTACAATTAATGAAAGTACCTGGTATGGGCGATAACCGTGTTGGCGAGATTGGTGAGATTTCACGAAGCTTAAAAGCACTTGCCAAAGAAATGAATTGTCCTGTGATTGCTCTATCACAGCTCAACCGCTCTTTAGAGAATCGCCCAAATAAACGTCCTGTCATGTCAGATTTACGTGAATCAGGTGCGATCGAGCAGGATGCCGATTTGATTATGTTTATTTACCGTGATGAGGTTTATAACAAAGAATCAAAAGAAGCTGGAACAGCCGAAATTATTATCGGTAAACAGCGTAATGGTCCTATTGGTTCTGTTCGTTTAGCCTTTGAAGGTCAATATACCCGTTTTAGTAATTTATCACCTGAATATTACGCACAATATGACGATGGAGAGTAATGCATTATTACTCTTCTTTGCTCAAATTTTTATCATTAAAACCATGATTTAAAGCTATTGAATAATTTATTCCACCAATGTAGAAACCCCGAAAGCTGTTGAATATTTTGCTGTGCATCATTCATAACAACTTTTGGAAATGCTGCATTTAGTTGCTGACAATTTGGATATTTTTGCTGTAGTTTTTTCAAATAATCGTTTTGGTCATATTGAATAAAACCATCTAAGATTCTAACTGTTTTACCATCTGTATATTCACAACTTGAACGATTACGATCCCATGCAAAAAAAGATGTCACGGGCTTAGAAATACTTAAACGATAATTTTGGCAACTTAACATTGCAAATGAAGCTATTTGATATTGCTCAGGTTTAGCGCCATCAGGTGTATAGGCTAAACCAATGATTAAACTATCTTTTGCAATATTTTGACTGGAAAATTCACTTTGCCATTGGTTAGGTTTTGCATACTTAAATTGATCAATCCAAGAACGAAAAATAAATTGATCTGCATTCAGTCGAACTGAAAAACTTGTACGATCATCCTGCATGGCTTGAGAGCTTTGGAAACGCGCAATAAAAACATCATCAGGCGTATGTGGCATACAGGCTAAAGCTTGCTTGATAGTCAACGCTCCAAGTAGCAGCATGTACAATAAATTTTTAAGTTGTACAGCATAAAACTGAGTCAAAAATAATTTAAAAATTAAGTATTTCCTCTTCTTTAATAGCTTTGAATAACGGTTTTCTGTTTTATTTTTGGAAAATTTTCATCATGATCAATAGGAAAACAAATGTTCTCCTATTTTTAAAACATCTAATGATTAGCTTTATGCTACAACTAAAGCAGTTTTTAAACTTTCAATGTTACCACGCCAATCATCATAGTCTTCTGTTTCCTTCCAAAGCTCATTCAGTTCAGAGTCTTCTCCCAAAACCAAATCTAATGCAGTTTGTGCATTTTTTAATAAAGCTGCTGAAGGTTGTAGATTGACTGATTGCACCCATTCATCAACTTTTTTTGTATATCCATCATTTTGTGTGCCTTTACCCAATAGTTTTGCTAAAACTTCGGCTGCTGCAACAATCACAGAACCATCATCAGCTTCAAGATATTCATCTGCATTTTCAATCGCTCTGGAAAATGTGTTCGACAATAGACTTTCATCTTTTGTTTCTTCTAAACGATAAATCCAATCTAAGGCATCATCATTACCAAAAGGCTCATGTGACCAAGCACCCATTTTTATTCCTCTTTTATTTATAATCGTCAATCATGCAAAAAATGATAATGCATGACCTAGAAACTACAATAGCAGTAATTTTTTGCTTTTATTTTGTAAAATGTAAATATACGTTTAGAACTTTAATATGTTTTTTAAATGTATAACTATTTTTCTTTTACTTGCTGCTTTTATTGTTTAATAAAAAATCTAAAAATGAAAGGAAAAGATAAAAATTTGCGTTTTTTCGATATAAATACGTGAAATCATTTAAAAGATAAATGTCGATGTCTATTTAACTTTGATCGGCTTACAATAGTACCGTTTTAGAAATTCAATGATCAATTTCATTTTCCCCTTATAAAATATCTTTTTAACTATATTTTATATTTACCTTCTTACAGGAGTCTTTCGGGTGCGCCAAGCAACAGTTTATATTGACAGTAAAGCTCTGCAATATAATTTAAATCGTGTTAAACAACTTGCCCCAACTGCTAAAATTGTGAGTATGGTCAAAGCCAATGCTTATGGACATGGAGTCAAAGATTGCTTAGCCGCCTTAAGTTCAACTGATGCCTTTGGTGTTGCTTGCCTTGAAGAAGCTTTAGAAATTCGTGAATTGGGCTACCAACAACCTATTACACTAATTGAAGGTATTTTCAGTGCCGATGAAATGGCGGTAGTGCTTGAAAATGAGATTGAAATTGTTGTTCATCATCAAGCTCAACTGGATTGGTTACGCGCACACAAAGATGCTTATATTGAAAAAAATCTCAAAGTTTGGGTCAAACTTAATAGTGGGATGAACCGTCTTGGTTTTAAAGTTCCTGAAATTATTGACATCATCCACTCACTTAAAGCTGATGGTTTTACTTGTGTTTTAGCCATGCATTTTGCCAATGCTGACGCTGAAAATCACCCCCTCAATGAACAACAAAAAAATCAATTCTTACATGTCAAAGAAGCATGTGAGCCGATTATGGCATCTTGCTGCAATTCAGCAGCAATTTTCAAATGGTCAGAACTCAATTTTGATTTTGTACGTCCAGGCATCATGCTCTATGGTGCCTCACCTTTTGCAGATCAATCGGTACATGATTTAGATATCAAACCTGTGATGACCTTTACAGCAGAAATTATTGCTTTAAATCATATTGAAGCGGGTGAATCTGTTGGCTATGGTTCCACTTTTGTCGCTGACCAAGCAATGGATATTGCTATTGTTTCAATTGGTTATGGTGATGGTTATCCACGCGCATTTTTAAAACAAAATTATGTTTCTATTCAAGGGCAAGCAAGAGCTGTGATTGGGCGTGTTGCAATGGATATGATTGCAATCGATGTTACAGGGTTAAATTTACCCTTAGGTACGGTTGTTGAGCTGTGGGGCAAAGATCGCTTGGTTGATGATGTTGCAGAAGCCAATGGTACAATTGGTTATGAATTATTATGCCGTATGAGCGCAAGACCTGTGCGTAAGAAAATCTAAATCTAGCGATTTTTGCGATAAAAAATCCAAGTTTAGACTTGGATTTTTATTTTCTATAACTCAGTTTCTTCAATTTCATACAATAAATGTAATAGTTTAGGTAGATCTTGTTGACTTAAGCACAAAGGAGCAAATTTTTCATACCCCTGATCTAAAAAAAATTGCTGAATCTGGCTACTTCTTTTGACATATTTCATTGACCATTGCGAAAAATGGCGCTGTTTAATTTCAGTATGCTGATATAACTTAATTTGATGATGTCTTGGGTCTTTAAATAATTTATCTAATAACATTTCAATCGTATGTTGATCGCCTTCTAGACATTGAAAGAAGTATTCATCAGCAAAATATAAGACTCCACAGATATCATGTTTAACATTGAAATGACGAGCTTCATCTAAAATATCACGTAAATCATTTAAAATTTTTAGATCATTTGATGTTGTTTTACTGGCATAACAAATTTGAAACATAAATTAATATTCTCATGAAATTTCTTATTAATTTACTGTATTCAATATTACTGCACTAAAACAGCCCTAAGTGTTGAATAATCAGGCAAAATTTTGATGGATATGTAAATAATTATTTTTCCACCACACAAAAAAACTGCTCTATTTAACACAATATTTTAAAAACTTGTGATAGCTAAAATATTTCTACTATTGCTTAAAATGAAACTACTTAAAATAATCTTCAGTAGGTTCAGGTAAATCTTGTAAACCATTTTTTAATGTTTCTGACCATTGTCGGCTAATCTGCTGAAAATATGGATCTGCCTCTGTGATACGTTTACCTTGCGGTGTCAACAAGCAGTCTTTATGGTAAATCATGGCATCTAAAGGCATCCCTACTGAAACATTTGAACGCAAAGTTGAATCAAAAGAGATCAAACAACAACGTAAGGCTTTATCTAAAGGCATATCATAAGTCAACGCCCTGTCTAAAATAGGCTTACCATATTTACTTTCGCCAATTTGAAAATACGGTGTATCACTGGTTGCACAAATAAAATTACCTTGCGGATAAATATTATAAAGTTGCATTTCCTCACCTTTAATTTGCCCACCAACCAGCAAACTACAAAAATAGTTACTTTGCTCCAAGGTATCTGAAGTAACTTCTGCAATCACTTGTCGGAGAAGCTGCCCTACTAGCCCAGCAAGTTCAAACATCGTATTTACACTATACAAATGCGGCTCTCTGCCGAGTGCTAAATGATTTTCTAAATGCCCAATGACAGCTTGTGTTGTTGCTAAATTACCTGATGTCTGAATACAAATAAAACGCTCACCAGCAACACCATATGTATACAGTTTACGAAAAACTGAAATATGGTCTACGCCTGCATTGGTTCGTGTATCGCTGATAAAAACTAGACCTTCTTTGAGTCTTAAAGCACAACAATATGTCATACAAACCTCTCTTTATTTTTTGAATATTCATGTTAAATATCTATTTTTTATACTCATTTTTTAAAACAAATATTTAACAAGCAAGCACCTGAACAATTGAATACATACTTTCAATTCCTCCCTGCTCACGTACACCTCTGACTGGGGCTACATCCCAGTAATCACGACCAATTGCAACATAAACATGTGCTTCTGGCTGAAATAATTGATTACTGACATCAATCATATGCCAGTTTCCATCTAAATAAATTTCTGCCCATGCATGACTGGCTAAATGTGATTGATTATTCGCATACAAATAACCCGAAATATAACGCGCTGGTACACCCAATGCTTTTGCCATCGCAATAAAGACATGGCTATGATCTTGGCATACACCATGCCCTGCAAAAAATGATTCTACAGCAGTATGACAAACCGTTGTAGATGCCGTTTCATAAGGCATTTTTAACAATAAAGCTGCTGCTAAACGATGAAAATGCGACAAATTAACTTGAGGAACATAGTGTTGAGCAAATGCCAACATTTCTGTATTACACAAAGTTGTTGTGGTAGGTTGCAAAAATAACCATGGAGATAAATGATCTTGAACACCATATTGATGCTTTAAATCAATCTCAACAATACCTTGTGCCATAATCAGCATCGTTTGAAATGGATCAACTTGGTTACTGGTCAACCAAAGATTTGCAAATGCATCTTTTTTCATTTTTTGAGCACCAGGCACACTAATTTCCCAAGTATGTACTTGTTGATGCGAATTAGACTGAGGCATCATTTTAATATATTGAATACTATTTTTTGCCCAGTCTGTATATTGGTAATGGGTTTGGTGATTAATCATCAATTTCATAAGCGAACCAACTCAAAAAGAGAGTCAATATGATCACTAAAATGATAATAATGTTGACTATCGGGTTGTCTTTTTAAGTCTTGCCATGCCTCTGTAACACTTACGACTCCACAACGATCTAAATGCTGGCTTAATTGATCCAAATCATGCAAAGTTTGTTCAGATGTTTGTTTAAGGCGAATTTGACGATCTAGTTGCTCCATTTTCTGCCCTAAACTAAAAAATAAAAATAGAAATTCATCTTCTTCGGCTTCTAATACATCATGACACTCGGCACAAACATCACAAATAAAACCTGCATTTCGCTCAGCTTGTTGTAATAGCTGATTGAGTTCAGCAAAAGATTTTTGTGAGATCACACCACGTAAATCATGAATATTATTCTTAGCATTTTGAAACTGTTGATGAAATGAAGCGGGTTGCTCAGGATCTAACACCAATTCATTTAAAGAACTTGCATCAAAAGCAGGTAAACAAAATGCGTGTGTATAATCTAAAGCAGCCTCATTGCTATGAAATGGAAACTGGCTACATAAATATTGTATACGATTTAAAGAACGCCCTAACCAAAATATATTTTGTGCGTTGCTACTTAATAAAATCATTTTTATCTCCTTATTTGAATACTCATCAAGCAAACTAAATGGAATATTCATCAATCACCCAAGTGTCTTTAATTCCTCCACCTTGAGAAGAATTGACCACTAAGGAACCTTGTTGCATAGCGACACGAGTTAAGCCTCCTGAAACGATTTCAACTCTTTCTGGCGATGTCAAAATAAAAGGGCGTAAATCAATATGTCGTTCAGCGATTCCTTGTTGAGTTAAAGTCGGTGCAACCGATAAATCTAAAGTAGGTTGAGCGATATATGCAGATGGTGTTGCGATGAGTTTCATTCGAAACAGATCAATTTCTTGTTCTGTTGCTTGAGGTCCAATTAACATACCATAGCCACCCGAACCTTGCGCTTCTTTCACAACAAGTTGATCAAGATGATGCAGTACATAATCTAAAGCTTCAGCTTCACGGCATTGATATGTAGGTACATTTGATAAAATTGGCTTTTCGTTGAGATAATAAGCAATCATCTGATCAACATAAGGATAGACCGACTTATCATCTGCGACCCCTGTGCCAGGTGCATTTGCAATGACGACATTTTGGCTTAAATAAGCAGACATTAAGCCTGCTACACCTAAAGTACTGTCCGCTCTAAAGCTTAAAGGGTCTAAAAAGCTATCATCTAAGCGCCTATAAATTACATCAACTTGTTGCTTACCACGGATCGTTTTCACATAAACCTTGTCGTTCTCTACAAAAAGATCACGTGATGTCACTAAAGGTACACCCATTTCCCTTGCTAAAAAGGCATGTTCATAATAAGCACTGTTATAGCGTCCAGGGGTTAATACAACGATTGTTGCCTGATCAACATAAGCATTTTCAGCTAAAATTTCTTTTAATAATTTTGGATAATGCTCAATCCCTGCAACTTGCTGATTACAGAGTTCTGGCATAAATTTTTGGCTCATTTTTCGGCTTTCAAGCATATAAGATACACCTGATGGGGTACGTAAATTATCTTCTAAAACGAAAAATTCGCCCTGCCGATCACGAACAATATCTATGCCACTGATTTGGCTATATACATTACCATTCAAATGATTGTTCATCATTAATGGTTGATAAGCCTCATGAGCAAGTATTTGTGACTCAGGAATGATTCCTTCTTTTAAAATATTTTTCTCATGATAAATATCGGCTAAAAATAAATTCAATGCTTTGATTCTTTGCGTACAACCCGCAGAAACTTTGTTCCACTGTTGCTTCGCGATCACTCTCGGAATTAAATCAAATGGAATGGTACGCTCAATGCCAGTCTTGTCGCCATATACTGCAAAAGTAATCCCTTGATAGATAAAATGTGCTCTCGCTGTTTCATTGAGCTGTTCAAGTTGGTAAAGACTGTGCTGTGACAACCAATGTTGCATTTTTTCGGCTGTCGCAGCAGATAACACCTGATCATCTGTCATTTCATTGAAAAATACTGAATCCAGTTGTTTTAAAAGATGCGATGTATTTTCTTGCTGTTCAAATTTGTGTTGAACACTAGTTTGCTCTAAATCTTGAGAAAACTCTGTTTTGAGCGTCTGTGTTGGTAATGAAAATTGTTCAGGATCCAAATTTGTACTTATATTTTCTCGTAACATACAAACCCCTTGTTATTTAATCATTGATGTCTTTCATCATGATAAAAGCAAGATCAATGCCAAGCTAAAATGTAAAATGCGCAAATATTATTAATTCACTGATCAAAATATGACTCAATATCAGTTTTACTAAAAGTTGTTTCAAAATTTTTCTTTATAATAATCATAGATTAATATATCTATTTTAGGATATAACTTGCAGAAAGGGTTTTAATTTCCTATTGTGTATGACATTCTCATTCACTTAAACTTTCACGATTTTACTGATATCCCATATGTCGACACAAGAAAAAGAAACTTCCAATAGTCTCTACCGCCAATGGCAAATCCTTTCCCGTTTATCTACAGGAAAATGGATGGGCACACGTGAGTTACAAGAAACCTTGGAACGTGAAGGTATTGACATCAGTTTGAGAACCATCCAACGCGACCTCAATCAGATCGCGCAACGTTTTCCAATTGAAAGTAATAAAACTGTGCCGCAAGGTTGGCGTTGGCGCTCAGATGCACCGATTCAAAGCTTACCGCATATGACGAGTTCACAAGCAGTTACCTTTATGATGGTAGAAGAACATTTAAAACATCTCCTTCCACCTAGTTTAATTGCTGAAATGCATCCATGGTTTGACTTGGCAAAACGTAGCTTATCGACACAAAATAATGTACGTCAATGGGTGAATCGTGTTCGTATTGTCCCTGCAAATCAACCTGTTATTCCACCAATTGTTGAACGTCAAGCACAACAAGCAATTTACGAAGGTTTATTACAAGACAAACAAATAGAATGTGTTTATCGTGCACGTGGACATTTGGGTGAAGAAAAATCTTATATTCTTAATCCTCTCGGCTTGGTACAAAAAGGCGCAATTATTTATTTAATTTGTACTCGACATGACAAATCTGATGTACAAACCTTTGCTCTACATCGTTTTAAATCCGCAAATTTATTAGATCTTCGTGCTTTACATCCTGTTGATTTTGATATTGATACTTATATTGACTCAGGCGCGTTGGGTTTCCGTGTTGACTTTTCTAAAGCAACGGAAAATGTTGAATTAAAACTCATCATGCACGAAGATGATGCACAATATTTCACCGAAAGCCAACTCAGTAAAAATCAAAAAGTAAAAGCGTTAAGCAATCAACTTTATCAAGTAAGTGCGGTTGTACCGTTTACATCTCAGCTTGTTTGGTGGCTACGCAGTTTTGGTAAAAAATTAGTGCGTATTGAACCTGTAGAAGTCTTTAATGCTGTACATGAAATCGAATAAAGATAGAAGTCTTATTTTAAAATGATCATTTAGCAACAAAAAAAGAGCCTTTACGGCTCTGATCATTTTTTATTTTATTTAAGTTTCTCTTTATTTTGCGCTATCTTTTTATCTGTATTTTCATATTTTAATGATCTTTTTCATTTTTTATTTTGCACTGATTTAAAAACTCATATTGCACACATGCCTATATACAACATGAGTTATTGGAGAAAATTATCAGTTCATACAGCACGCTAACTCACCTGCATTGTATCTAATTGACTTCATCGTCATGGTGTTCCACCTCTTGTTTTGAATGTAAGTCCACTATAACAAGCGCAATCTTTTTTGAAAAATAATTAAAACAGCTTTTATTTTCACTAATTTTGTTTAGAAAATAATCCGATAATCTTATTTATTTCCATTTTATGAAATTGCATATCATCGTGCTAACAGTAGTTCAACCATTTCTTTACCCCTCAGTTGCTCAACCCAAGCTTGAGGAATTGCATCAAACCCATAGTATAAACCTGCTATTCCACCTGCAACACAAGCTGTCGTATCTGTATCATGACCTAAAGCAATTGCTGTTTTAACAACATCTTGATAAGTCGGTTGTTGTAGGGCATAGCGTGCAGATTTTAGACAGTCCACCACATAACCACTGCCTGTGCCCTTTTCTAATTTATCAGGACGAATATAAAATTCGAGTTGTGCTAAATCTTCTGGTTTATCCTGAAAATAATTGCGTAATTTAGCAACTGCATCATGCCAAGCATTTTCAATATTTAAGCCATTTAAGATAGATCTTGCCCATAAACAATATAAAGCACAGCACACTTTGGCACGTAGATGTGCATGCGTCACATGTGATTGTGCATAAGCATCTTGAATGAGTTGCGCATCTGTACCTGTATGCCAAATCGCTAAAGGTAAAACTCGCATCAGTGAACCATTGCCATTGGCTTGTTCATCGTTTTTAGCAACGTTTGCCAATGGCACACCATTTAAATACAGTTGAATTGTAGAACGTGTTTGGATGCCGACATCAAAGACTTGAAAATCCACTGCCATATAACCATGTTGATACCAATTACACATACGGTTCATAAAATCTTCGGGATCAAGTTTGTTTTTATATAGCAATGAATCTAATAGGCATAAAGCTTGTGCACCATCATCTGACCATGTTCCAAACGGTATGTTTGGATAAGTTTTTTGAAAGTTTGATGGTGAAATCATATCGATTTGATCGTAACTCGGTAATTGTTCAGGCAAGTTAAATTCGTAAGGTACACCAACAGCATCACCGATGAGTAGTCCGTAAATTGCGCCTTTAATTTGGTTTTGTTTGGTCATTGTTCATCAATAATTTATTTAAATTTTATTTATAGTGTCACAAAGACACTAATAAAGCAATCCTATCTTATTAAAATGCTTTAACAAGAATAAAGTTCAAAAAATTAATACTTAAAAGAAAAATTAGCCATTAAAATATCCGTAAATTTAAGAAAAAATTTACATGTATTTACATCTGGTAATGATTAAACAATGAAAATTAATATTCATGCTCTACCCAATAATTTTACAATTCATCCCGATAAAGCAAAGGAAATATTTGAGTATATTTCAAATGATATGCAAGAAGATCCCTATAGTGATGAAGCAACTTATTATTTTTTATTAAATTTTTATGTGAAAGAACTATTAGTTGAAAAAACCGAATTTGATTTTGTTTTAGACATTTGTAATTTAGGAACCACTTCATATAAGTATATTTTTGATCAATTTCTAAATATTTTTCCTGAAGTTTTAACATCTTTAAATACTGGTACTGACTTTACATTAGATCTCATTGAGCAAGGTTGGGACAATTATTATCACTTTACAGTAAAGGATTATTTGTATTCGATAAAGGCTGTAAATATATTCGGTTCAGATGTTGGTGAAATTGAATTTGTTAAAGTTGATGAAGTTAAGCATATATCTAACATGATAAAAAATACATTTCTCGATTTAATTAAGTGTCATTTTAACGACGATTTCTATCACATATATGAAAAATATCTTGATGTAAATTCAGATTAAATGCCTTGTAATACTCATTTACCATATCAACACCCATTATTCACTATTTCAATCCCATGCTCACAATAAATTTTAAAACACCTTTGTAACCACTTAGACCTCTTTTCGACTGAATACACAAATTATTGTATTAAGATCATCTTTGATAAGTTCTTTATCTCGTCCAATCATAATTTCAGAGTGAATTTCATAATCTATATAGGATTCAGTATCATCAATTAACATTTCAAAAATTGATAAAATTTCAAAATAAATTTGTTCTATCTCCTCATCGTCTCGATCTACTAAAAAAAGTGACTTTTTATTACTTTACCGCTTACTGTAAGATATATTTTTCTGAAATTTTGAGTAATTTCACCTAAACAAGCTTGAGTTAAAAAATATGTTAATTGAAAAATATCCATCTTTTTCCTTTCTTATAGTAAGTTGATCTTATTATCGATATTTTAATATCATCACTCAAAATAATTAATAAAAAACCCGCGCTCAGCGGGTTTTTTTACAACTGTAAAATCTTACGCAGATTTTTTCGCTGCATGATTCTTACGAATTGTAATCATCAACAACTGAACAGCCGCAGGTGTTACACCCGGAATACGTCCTGCTTGCCCTAAAGTTTCAGGACGAACATCTTTCAATTTCAAGGTAATTTCACGAGAAAGACCAGAAACCACATCATAATCAAAATCAGCAGGAATACGCGTATCTTCCAAACGCTTCATTTGTGCAACATCTTCTTGCTGACGGTTGATATAACCTGCATATTTCACAGCGATTTCAATTTGCTCACCCACAAAAGCAGACACTTCAGAACCTGTGATTTCAGCAATTTGTGAGAAATTGATATTCGGACGTTTTAACAAATCAATCGCATTGGTTTCTTTAGACAAGTCATCACCAGTCAAATCAACGAATTTTTTACCCAAAGGATTGTTTGGTGCAGCCCAAAGATGCTGTAAACGTGCTTTTTCAGTTTCTACTGCTTCCATTTTTTCACAGTAGTTTGCCCAACGTGCATCATCCACTAGACCCATTTCACGACCGATTGGTGTTAAACGCTGATCCGCATTGTCTTCACGCAGCATCAAACGGTATTCGGCACGAGAAGTAAACATACGGTACGGTTCTTTTGTACCCAGTGTAATCAAGTCATCCACAAGAACGCCCATATACGCTTCATCACGTTTTGGTGTCCATTGCTCCTGATCCCACGCACGGCGCGCAGCATTTAAACCTGCCAATAAACCTTGTGCGCCTGCTTCTTCATAACCTGTTGTACCATTAATTTGACCAGCGAAGTACAAGTTATTGATGGCTTTGGTTTCCAAAGAGAATTTCAATGCTTGCGGATTGAAATAATCATATTCAATCGCATAACCCGGACGCAAAATGTGCGCATTTTCCATACCACGAATCGAACGAACCAATTCAAACTGCACATCAAACGGTAAAGATGTTGAAATACCATTTGGATATAACTCGTGAGTATCCAAACCTTCAGGCTCAAGGAATACTTGATGCGAGTTTTTATCTGCAAATTTATTAATTTTATCTTCGATAGATGGGCAATAACGAGGACCCACTCCTTCAATCACACCCGTATACATTGGCGAACGATCTAAACCACCACGAATGATGTCATGTGTACGTTCATTGGTATGGGTAATATAACAATTGACTTGCTCAGGATGCATTGAAGCATCGCCCATGAATGACATAGTTGGTGATGGGAAATCGCCTGGTTGTGGCGTCATTACTGAGAAATCAACTGAACGCGCATCAATACGTGGTGGTGTTCCTGTTTTTAAACGTCCAACAGGAAGGTTTAACTCACGTAAACGAGCCGCCAAAGAAATTGATGGCGGATCACCTGCACGACCACCCGAAGCATTATTTAAGCCCACGTGAATCACGCCACCAAGGAATGTACCTGTGGTCAATACAACGGTTTTCGCATCAAAGCGAATACCCATTTGCGTCACAACGCCTTTTACGGTATCGCCTTCAACCAATAAGTCGTCAGCAGCTTGTTGGAAAATATCCAAATTTGCTTGGTTTTCTAAGGTATGACGAATTGCAGCTTTATAACGGATACGGTCAGCTTGCGCACGTGTTGCACGCACTGCTGCACCTTTACGTGAGTTTAAAATACGGAATTGGATACCACCTTTATCGGCAGCCAATGCCATTGCGCCACCCAAGGCATCAATTTCACGTACAAGGTGAGATTTACCAATACCACCAATGGCTGGGTTACAGCTCATCTGCCCTAAAGTCTCAATGTTATGAGTAAGGAGTAAAGTCTGTCGACCCATACGTGCCGCAGCAAGCGCCGCTTCCGTACCTGCGTGACCGCCGCCGATAACAATGACATCGTAAACTTTAGGATAATGCATAGTGATAATTGAGAGAAAATAAAATGACGTAAAATTATAGCAAAAATTTGGTTTCAGTATTAGGCAGTTTTACAAAATTATTTGCATTAGACCGTTAGGAAATATTACACAACTTGACACTTTGTTGCACTATTCACATATAAATGAAATTTAAATTATTCAAAAACTTGATTAGGATAAAAAACACTCAAGCAATATTTGTTTTGAAGATTCACTTTATATAAAGGAAAACGATTATGAAAAATACGATCTCTAAAGTGATTGCAACATCATTACTAAGCTGCCTCGCTTTTTCTTTTGCACATGCAGCAGATGAAAACGCAAGTAAGGCTGAAGTCAACAAACAGATTCAAGTATGTAAAAATAAAAAGCAAGGAGATTGGGTTGTTTATGCCAATAAAGGTGTAACTTATAATGGTAGTTGTGAACCAAATGCAAATGGTAAATTGCAATTTACATTCCCTGCACCAGCAGGTGGCAACAGCGCAGCAGCAATTGAGCCTGCCGCAGCAAGCACTCCTGCTCTAGAACAAGTACCTGCAGCAACTGCTGATCCTGTCGCAGTCAACGAAGCACCGCAAGCCACTGAACAATCAAGCGAGCAACCGACTGAAGCAGCACCTGCAATTCAATAATTCTCTTTCTATTTTACAAGCGATTAACTTTATAAGTTGATCGCTTTTTTATGTAACTGATGTTACGCATTTGATTCAAATTACACGGCTAAAAATAGAAAAATCTAAATTACGCGACGGAATTCTATATCCAAAGTTTAAATTTAGGGATTAGCCACTGCGTCTTGCGCTTCGTCAAAGTATACTTTGACTTGCTCAGGCTCGACCTACTTTTCTTTTGGGAAAAGTAGGCAAAACCATTGTCATCCGCAAAACTCGTTCACTAGCATCAAAAAATTGAATGTTTCGCAGAAACTTTATTTATAAGAAGAAGTCCTACCTCAAACAATTGCGGATGACGTTTCCGCGTATCTACATTCTTCTAGATTTAAAGTATAATTTTTAGATTAAAGATACTACGCAACATCAGTTATGTAAGCTATAAAATTAATACTTTAAATTTAAATGAATTACGATCTCATGGATATTCATTTTTCATATCCACAGCACATTTTTTACACTATATTAAAGAAGCTTTAGTAAAAAGCGCTATATGACAAATAAACCAAAATAACAAAGGGATACATTATGGATTCAGGGATTATCACCATTATGTTACCTCTTGCCCTTGCCATTATTATGATTGGCTTAGGGCTTGAGCTTACTCCAAAAGATTTTGCACGAGTAACTAAACACCCTAAAGCTGTGGTCATCGCTTTATTTTGTCAACTCGTACTCCTTGTTGGTATTGCTTTTATTCTTTGTAAAATTCTCGCTTTACCGCCATTACTTGCTGTGGGTCTGATGCTGCTCGCTGCTTCACCTGGTGGCAGCACAGCAAACTTATTTAGCTATTTATTTAAAGGTGATATTGCTCTAAATATCACGCTGACTGCGATTAACTCAGTGATTGCGGCACTCACATTGCCTTTAATTGTGAATTTTTCGATTCAATATTTTATGAATGATGCTCAGCAAATCAGCATGCAGTTCAGTAAAATAGTACAAGTTTTTGCCATTATCCTCATTCCTGTTGCTATAGGAATGACAATTCGACGTTATGCTCCTCATTTTAGTGAAAAGCTGAATAAGCCTTTACGAATTTTTTCAGTTGTATTTTTAGTTTTGATTATTATAGGAGCCATCGCTAAAGAGCGTGCGCACATTGTGGAATATATCGCGCAAGTGGGAATTGCAACGATTATTTTCTGTATTTGCAGCCTATTCATTGGTTATTTTGTCCCACGTTTTTTAGGAGTTAGTAGTGCTCAAGCACGTGCCTGTGCCTTTGAAATTGGCATTCATAATAGTACTTTAGCCATGACCATCGCATTGACTGTCATGAATAACACGACCGTTGCTATGCCAGCAGCCGTCTATTCTATTTTTATGTATTTTTTCGCAGCTATTTTTGGCATGATCATTTCACGTTTAGCAAGCAATCAATCTGTATCCACACATTCCCCTATCTCAAAGACATGATCCTATTTTTAAATGGACGTTCAGCGTCCATTTTTTAATTTGATACAGCACAAGTGCATGGTTTCCGCTACAATAACGCTTTTAAGAAAAGTATTAGGTCTTTGCCGTGAAGTGGTTACAAATTCATATTACAGTTGAGCAAGCTCAAGTTGATTTTACAGAAACATTATTAAGTTCACTTGGCGCTGTAAGCGTTACCCTTGACGATGCTGAAAACCAAGACCTACTTGAACCACTACCAGGTGAAACACCACTTTGGAATAAAGTGATTGTT
The DNA here is from genome assembly GCF_030325485.1 of Acinetobacter sp. R933-2. Taxonomy (NCBI): domain Bacteria; kingdom Pseudomonadati; phylum Pseudomonadota; class Gammaproteobacteria; order Moraxellales; family Moraxellaceae; genus Acinetobacter; species Acinetobacter sp. R933-2. The sequence goes on along the minus strand of NZ_JACAIJ010000011.1, from coordinate 116,871 downwards.
ACAGGCATTTATGCTCAAGAAGATGATGAAGAAATTGATGTCGCAGCTTTAGAAACTTTTATCCGTACACAACTGCCAACTGAACCGATGCGTAGTGAATTCTTAGAAGATCAAGAATGGGAACGTACATGGATGGATGCATATGAACCTATTCAAATTGCTGAAAAATATTGGATCGTGCCTGAATGGATGGAAGCCCCTGAAGCAGATGCAGTTAATATTAAACTCGATCCAGGTTTAGCGTTTGGTACAGGCAACCATGCTTCTACATTTTTATGCTTACAATGGTTAGGCAAAATAGATGTTAAAGACAAGATCGTCATTGACTATGGTTGTGGTTCAGGCATTTTAGGTGTTGCGGCTCTTTTGCTTGGCGCAAAAAAAGTTTATGCAACTGATATTGACCCACAAGCTGTTTTAGCCACTCAACAAAACGCTGAGTTAAATGGTGTACTGGAAAATCTTTATGTTGGTTTACCTGAAGAGTTCAACTTAGAACTTGCTGACCAAAAAGCAGATGTATTTGTAGCCAATATTCTAGCAGGACCACTGATGATGCTTGCAGAAGAATTCTCAACTTTAATTAAATCTGAGGGCGAGTTCGCACTTGCAGGTGTAATTGAAGAGCAAGTAGCTGATGTTTCTAATGTTTATTCTCAGTTTTTTGATATAGTAGAAGTCGAAAAACGTGATGAAAATTGGTGTCGTATTTCTGGAAAGCGCCATCAGATTTAAACAAATAAAAATGATGAGCTTATGAGTGATAAACAGACCCGCTGCCCAAATTGTTTAACTTTATATAAAGTTTCTGTAACTCAACTTACAGCCGCACAAGGTATGGTCTGTTGTCCTAAATGCACAACACAATTCAATGCACTGCTCCATTTATTTGAATCCTCTACAATTTCTGATGAGCATGAAAACCCCCATCCATCATCTTATCGAAATCACTCATCAAAGCCACATATTCATTTGCCTAAACTGAATACTGAACAAAACACGATTAATGACTTTTTTAGCCGTAAAATTGAAAATTCTAATATTGATCTAAGAACCTATTTAAATACGCTTAATTTTGTTGATGATAGCGCCTCGCAAACTTTCCCTGCTCTACATTTAGCGACGCATCACAACCATAAGCCACATCGGGAAATTCAAAAAACGCGACTTTATTATATGATGTGGACTTTAATTAATATTGCGTTAGTTTCAATTTTGAGTTTTCAAATCCTCTGGTTTAACCCGAATTTACTAGACCGTTATCCTGTATTAAATACGTTATTTACTCAAACTTGCTCATTACTACGTTGTGAAACTATTGATCAACGTTACAAACAAATTTTGGTACAAAACTTAAAAGTAAAAGTACTCGAGAGCAATAAAACACAGTTTTCAGGACAGTTGCTCAATCAATTTTCAAAAAGTTTAGAGCTGCCCTTAATAAAGGTTTCTTTATATAAAGAAGGGCAAGTGACAAAAATCTATACCGTTTCAGCGCATGAATATCTGATTGAGAGCTTAACAGGGATTAAACGTATTCCTCAAAATAGCCCATATACCTTTAAATTTGAGCTACCAATTGACAAAAAATCCTTTGACAACTGGAAATTAGAAATAATTCACCCCTAATATTGAAAAAAACTATAAAAAAATTAAAAAAAATGTAGTTTTCTTGCTCACTTTTTCTTAGACAATGGTATCATACGCGCCACGAAAGCTTTGTACCACAAACTCCTCGCAATTTTTCACAACAAATACAGTCTTGACCATGTGCTTAATCTCTCATTTTGCGCATAAGGGATTATTTTTGTTTTAAAGCGATCTGTAACAAATATTAATGTATTGTTACGCTTATTTTTCGCTCAATTGTGTAAGTTGTGGCAAGCTAATTGTTCTTGTTTTAGAGCCAACCGTTTTAGGATCTAAAACGGAGCTCGATATTTTTTTAGACCACATTTATATTACTTTACCCAAGTAGTATCTGATTTTCGGATTAACTCGCATGAATAGCAAATCTCCTATTTTTACTGCACAATCTGATGTCGCTCTTCGTATTCACGTAGATCGCGCAGTTCGCCACTATTTTGCACAATTGCAAGGTGAGCAACCATCTCAAGTGTATGACATGGTGCTAGCAGAAATGGAGAAACCTCTTTTATCTGTAGTTCTAGAATATACACGCGGAAATCAAACTCGCGCTGCTGAAATTCTTGGACTCAATCGTGGCACTTTACGTAAAAAGTTAAAAGCTCACGGTTTAATGAGTGAATAAATGATAAAATGCTCACGGCTTACGTGGGCATTTTTTTTACCTACATTCTGCCTATTTGTTAAATCTCTAGACTTTAAAAACTGTTGACGAAGATCATGACTATTAAACGCGCTTTAATCTCTGTTTCAGATAAAACTGGAATCGTTGAATTTGCCCAAAATCTTGCTGCTCTAGGGGTAGAAATTTTATCTACTGGCGGTACATATAAGTTGCTCAAAGACAATAATGTTGCCGTAGTTGAAGTTTCAGAGCATACAGGATTCCCAGAGATGATGGACGGTCGTGTAAAAACGTTACACCCGAAAATTCATGGTGGTATCTTGGCTCGCCGTGGCTTAGATGAAGCTGTGATGGCTGAACACAACATTGATGCGATTGATCTTGTTGTTGTTAACCTTTATCCATTCGCTGCAACTGTTGCAAAACCAAACTGTTCACTTGCTGATGCGATTGAAAATATCGACATCGGCGGTCCAACGATGGTTCGTGCTGCTGCGAAAAACCATGCTTCTGTAGGCATTATTGTAAATGCTGCTGACTATGCAACTGTTGTTGCTGAGTTAAAAGCGGATGGCGCATTGTCTTATGCAACTCGTTTTGACTTAGCCGTTAAAGCATTTGAACATACTGCTCAATACGACGGTATGATTGCGTCTTACTTAGGCGCACGTGTTGGTAAGGAAGAAGGCGAAGCAGATAAATTTGCCCGTACTTTCAATACACAATTAAACAAAGCACAAGATTTACGTTACGGTGAAAACCCGCATCAATCTGCTGCTTTCTATGTAGAAGACACCGCAACTGAAGCATCTGTTTCTACTGCTAAACAGTTACAAGGTAAAGAATTATCTTATAACAATATTGCAGATACAGACGCAGCACTTGAGTGTGTTAAATCATTTGCAAAACCTGCTTGTGTCATTGTGAAACACGCAAACCCATGTGGTGTTGCTGTTTCTCTTGATGGTATTGCAGCAGCTTATGACCTTGCTTATGCAACTGATCCTGAGTCTGCATTTGGTGGCATCATTGCATTCAACCGTGAGTTAGATGTTGCAACTGCGCAAGCGATTGTAGACCGTCAATTCGTTGAAGTGATCATTGCACCAAGTATTGCTGATGGCGTACTTGAAGTGACTGGCGCGAAGAAAAACGTGCGTGTACTTGTATGTGGCGAACTTCCTGCAATTGATGCTCGTCAAGCGCAACTTGACTATAAACGTGTGAATGGCGGTTTATTGGTTCAAGACCAAGACTTAGGCATGATCACCAAAGATGACTTAAAAGTTGTGACCAAACGTGCACCAACTGAGCAAGAAATCGATGATATGATCTTCGCTTGGAAAGTTGCGAAATACGTTAAATCGAATGCAATTGTGTATGCTAAAAACCGTCAAACTATTGGTGTAGGCGCAGGTCAAATGAGCCGTGTAAACTCTGCTCGTATTGCTGCGATCAAAGCTGAACATGCAGGTTTAGTGGTTGAAGGTGCGGTAATGGCATCTGATGCATTCTTCCCATTCCGTGATGGTATTGATAATGCTGCTAAAGCAGGCATCAAATGCATCATTCAACCGGGTGGTTCTATGCGTGATGAAGAAACCATTGCTGCTGCTGATGAAGCAGGTATTGCGATGGTCTTCACTGGCATGCGTCATTTCCGTCACTAATTAATTAGAAATCGTATTTATTAATCCCCCTAAATCCCCCTTTGTAAAAAGGGGGACTTTTCACAAATAAAGGGACATTTTTATTGGTGATTCCCCTCTTTTTACAGGGTGAGAAGCATAGCTTCGCAAGGTGGGATTGTTTTCTTTGAGGGATTCGTAGATGAATATTTTAGTTTTAGGTAGTGGTGGTCGTGAACATGCACTTGCATGGAAAATCGCACAAGATGAAAAAGTTGCAAAAGTATTTGTAGCACCGGGGAATGCAGGTTCAGCAACTGAAAACAAATGTGAAAATGTCGCACTTGATATTTTAGACAATGCTGCAATTATCGACTTTGCAAAAAACAATGCGGTTGATTTAGTCATTGTCGGCCCTGAAGCACCACTTGTAAATGGTGTGGTGGATGCAGGTCGTGCAGCAGGTCTTAAAATTTGGGGTCCGACTCAATTTGCTGCACAGCTTGAAGGCTCTAAAGCATTTGCCAAGCATTTCCTTAAACGCCACAACATTCCAACTGCTTTCTATGATGTATTTACAGAAGTAGATGCAGCGAAAGCATTCGTTGAAAAAAATGGTGCGCCAATTGTCATCAAGGCGGATGGTCTTGCTGCAGGTAAAGGCGTGATTGTTGCCATGACCAATCAAGAAGCATTTGATGCGATTGATGACATGCTTGCAGGCAATAAATTTGGTGATGCAGGTTCTCGTGTTGTGATCGAAGAGTTCCTTGCAGGTGAAGAAGCCTCTTTCATTTGTATGATTGATGGTGACAACATCTTGCCGATGGCGACTTCACAAGACCACAAACGTATTTTTGAAGGTGACCAAGGTCCAAACACTGGCGGTATGGGTGCGTATTCTCCTGCGCCTGTTGTCACTGCGGATGTGTTTGAAAAAACCATGCGTGAAGTGATGCGCCCAACTGTTGACGGTATGAAAGCAGATGGTCACACATACACAGGTTTTCTGTATGCAGGCTTAATGATTGATGAACAAGGTCAACCAAAAGTGATCGAGTTCAACTGTCGTTTTGGTGACCCTGAAACTCAACCAATCATGATGCGCTTAAAATCATCACTGGTTGATTTAGTGGAAGCAGGTATTGCAGGAAATTTACCTGCGGAAGCTGATTGGGATGAACGTAAAACGGTAGGTATCGTTTTAGCATCTAAAGGCTACCCTGAAACGTCCAGCAATGGTGATGTAATTTCAGGTTTAGACACTGAAATGACTGACGCTAAAGTGTTTCATGCAGGCACTAAAGCCAATGAAAATGGTGAAATCGTAACTGCGGGTGGTCGTGTACTTTGCGTGACTGCACTTGGTCATACGATTGGTGAAGCGCAGGCAAAAGCTTTGGAACTTTGTGAAAAAGTGACCTTTGATGGTGTGCAATACCGTAAAGATATTGGTTACCGTGCGATTGCTCGTGAAAATGCATAATCTTGTTTAAGTCATAAAAAAACCCGCTTGATGCGGGTTTTTTTATCATTCTAAATGAATTTGTCTTTCGATTTTGATAACACGTTGCTTAAATCTTTGCGTCAAAGCATATAAAACAATACTGAACACTAAAAACAATACAGAAATACCCAATAAAATCTTTTGAATCAGTGCCGACCAAGCTTGTGCTTTTTCAATACGAGGCTGCAACTTTTCAGTACTTGCCGTCACGGACTTGCCATAAACAGCGTGCTGCATTGCCCAAAGTTGCTCAGACTTAAAACCATATTCAAAAAAATTCGGATCTGTACGTTCAGCTTTGACCAACTTAGCAACATAACTTGTTGCTGCATCACGATCTTGTGGCTTATGCAATAAAGCAGTTTGTCCCAACAAATAAGCCTTCACAGACTCTGCCGTTTCCGTTTGTTGTAAAGACTGAAAAATATGGCTTTGTTGAATATTCCGATCATAATGCACAAGCTCTTCATAAGCAGATTGCTCATTGTCATTCCAATCATACTGTAAGTAAGTTAAACCTGACCAAAGCATGACAAATGCTAACAACCATGCGACAAACCTTAAAATAAATGACTGAAATCGCACAAGAAAAAATCGAAATTTTTTTAAAAATGCAACAACAATAAAAGCACCTATAAATGAAATAACGATTTTGAGCAATAACCAACCAAACCATGAAAACAAATTCATCAGATAGTTGGGTTGGTCAATATAAGACTGTAATGTTTGGTCAACGCTTAAAGGAATATGCAGTTGAGAAATATCTTTCGTCAAACCTAAAAAATGAAAAACCAGATCTTGTTGAATAAATACACTGAGTATTGTTGTAATAAAAATCACACAACTCAGCACACTCAACGCCATCACTTTTTTTTGACGCTGTTTTAAAGTCGATAGACCTGTTTTTAAATCAAGCGACTGTATAGGGTAGTCATTTTTAAGTGACAATATCTTCTCCAAAACCAATCAAGAGCTTAAGATGGTTGTGTATTTTCCAAAACCAATTGCTTTAAATTTGTTTGTAAAGCACGAATCCGATGCGAAGCTTCTTCACGCTTTTGCACCCCTTCTTTTTGGATTTGAATCACATCATTCACTGTTTTAATGAGGGTGTTTTGCACATGTTCAAGGGTTTCAATATCAATAACCGAACGTTGATTGGCTTTGGCAGTATCTACTGAATTTTGATGTAACAAATCAGCATTGCGCTTTAATAAATCATTGGTTGCATCATCAATTGTATTTGCTAACTGCACACTATTACGTTGTTCTTGCAAAGAAATTGCCAAGCTAATTTGGTTTTTCCATGCAGGTAAAGTAATATTTTTAATCGCATAGAATTTATCAACCAACATCATATTATTGGATTGAATAATACGAATCATCGGCAAAGTTTGCATTGCAGATTGTTGTAAAACTTGCAAATCACTGACTCTTTTTTCTAAATTATTTGCCAAATGATTTAGATCATAAATACGTTGATGGGTTTGCTGATCTTGTTCCTGTGTACTCAATCCTGCAATTTCTTGCTGTAATTCTTGTTGTTTAAGCTGACCTGCGGCAATATAAATTCCCAATTGTTTATACTCATCTTGCACAGCGCTAAACATTTTATCCAATGTACTCACACGCGCTTTCAAACCATTTTGAGAACTTTCAATTTCTTTGACCAAACTATCAATTTGTTCTTTAGTTGAATTAAAATGCTGATCAAAACTCTGCTTTGCACCTTTAAATTTATTTAAAATTCCACCAAAAAAGCCTGAGCTTTTCGACTGATTTAAAATACTTGATGTATTGAGTTGTTGCGCAACTTGTACCACTTGATTTAATTTTTGCCCAGTTGCGTCCAAATCTTTATTTTTAACTAAGTCTAATAATTCATCTGTATAAGATGACGTTTGTGCCGCAATATTTTTACCATATTCTGCAACTGCATGATGATCAATATTAATCAACTCTTTTTGAGCATTAACAACTTCATGATAATCTTCAGCATTTAAACCAATTTCTTTTAAACCTAACTGTTCATAACGTTGTTGTAAATCTGTTGATGATTCAACAACATGCTTATCAAGTTCATTCATACGACAACCCTATTTCTGCTCTAATGATTTTTTCAATAATGCGATCAATTTTTCACGGCTTTGATCTAATTCACCCACTGAAGCTATCGACTGTTGCTCAGAGTTTTGTTTGAGATGATATTGCCATGCAGGGATCAGCACTTGCTGAGCCTCTTTAAAACGATCCATTAAACTATAAGACAATTGTTGCGTCAGTTGCATTTGCGCTAAAGCGATATCATTACTGGCTTGTAATGTTTCTAATGTATTAATTTTTTTGGATAATCTTTCTTCAAAATTATCTAAAGGATGTCTATTTTTTAAAAATTGCGGATATTCATGCAAAAACTCTTGAGCAGCACGAATATATTTCGCCATTTGCTCACGAAAACCCAAAGCTTGCTGAAACCTTGCTTGAGATTTTTGAATTTCTATTGCCATTTTTTGGTTTAAAAAATTCGCTTCTTGGATTAACACATCAAGATCCTTAAAATATTTGACCTGACCTGCGCTAAACTCTAAATCTAAACCTAACCATTTTTGTAATGCATTGAATTTACGTTGTTTCAATTTTTTCTTTGAATTGGATAATTGCTCAATGATTTGGGCAATGACCTGACTTAGTTTTTGTGTCAGTTGAGTATCGACACCATTAAGTAAAACTGACTGCGCTTGAATCAGCTGATCTGCATACAAATTGAGACGCCCTTGATTATCCAACAAAGGTACCAAGTCATTGCGCTTAATTGAAAGCAACTCAGCAGGATCAATCTGTACATGCTGGAGTGGAGTCAGTTCTATAAATTGTGTCATATCAAAATAATAAAAAAATCATAGGTCAATGTATTGGTTTCATACTTGCTAAATACAAGTCTTATTTAAACTTATAATACAAATTTAGAGCTTTAAATATATAAATATGTAAAAAATTCTTTTTAGTGATTGATGATAAAAAACCAGTGCGAACACTGGTTTTTAGATTTCATTCAAATTATTGAGTTGAACGATTTTTATATCGACGATAGCCTAGCAGTCCAAATAGACCTACAACACTCAACCATCCAAAAGAACCACCACCGCTCTTACGTACGCTACCTGCTGAAGTTGCTGTATTATTTAGTTTTACATTCGCTTCATTTGAAATTTTACCATCAGCATCATAAACAAAATAAGTAAATTTATAGCTAAATGGATCTAATGTATTTTTCAATTGAACTGTAATTTTTCCGCCATAACACGTATATAAACGGTCCTCACCTGGACAAGGACCAGTACGCTCCGCACTAAATAAGAGTGGATCAAGCTTATTATTAATACGAATTGCTAAATCTTCACCTTTGGCATTTGTAAAATAGCTGAGTTTTTTCGATTTTTTAGTTAAAGTGCTGACAAGTCCATCACCATCATCATTCACATAATTAAGTAAATTGAGTACAACCTGACTATTTGAACCCTCTTTGACAGTAAATTCAGCATCTTTGGCAATAGGTGCAATATTTGTAAATGTCCCTAAAATATAAGCAGAAGATGAAACTTTAGTATCTGACTTCAAACGTAGCGTATATTGGCAAAACTCTTTATCACCTGTAGGCGTAATATTGTCATCTAAGCGCCACATTTTGATGAGTTTTAAACTGCTGTCCCATTCACACTTTAAGTCTGAATCAGGAGTAATTTTTTCAGTTTTACCATCAATATTACCAATCCCTTTTGCTATTGCTTCAACAGTATAATTATCTACAGTTAAATGACGAATTTCACGACCATTATTTGCAAGTAATACTTCATGTGGCAAATTAGATGCAAATGGATCAAAGAAAATCGTACGATACTTTTGCTTTGTCTTGATATTTAATAAATTTTCATAAAACTTTTGCTGAATTCCATAATAAGGTAAAAATTCAGGTTTAGTTTCTTTATTTGCGATTAAATCTTTGTACTCAGTGGCATATTTTTGATATTGATCTAATAATGTCACGACAGAAGTGTTCGTTAACTCTGCTTTAAATACAGTTAAACGTAATATTTCCGTTGAACCTATATCACATGAATTGGAACTATCTGAAGTATCAGACTCTTTTGTTGCATCCACACGACCTACACCGCGCTGATCATACCCTGTACATTCAAATGATTTTGTATCAACTAAGCTTTTACTTGCGCCAGCATTAACAACAGGAAAATACAAAGGCATAAAACCTGTATATTGTGATGCAGGCTGCAAGTCACTTAAAACACTAGAAAATGCAGTATTACTTAAATCCACTGTGGTTTTTAATACAGTTTCTTCAACTTTTTTAGGTAATTCACAAACTGAATTTGCACTTGAAGCAGACAAAGCAAAAGCATTATCTCGTAAAGTTAAATTTGGTTTTTCAACTGTAGCTAAATCATTCCCCATGTAATGGCATGATTTCCCTGCACCATTATAAGCAATGACATTGTAGTTCAGTGTTTTACTGGTTGCTGCATTATATAAGAATGTCGCCCATGCGGAGTTTCTTACAATGGTATTACTGACTAAAGACAGACTGGAAAGATCACTTAAGTTCACTTTTCCTTGCGGACTTGTTGAACTAAATTGAATGATACTTCCTGTCGTTGCATTCGCTGTATTGGCAGTAATGGTATTTGCAGAAAATTTCGCTTCAGGTTGCCCACAAAATGCAAAAATACTTTGGCTACTGCTTGAACCATTATTTAAAAAACTGGTATTTGAAATATCAATGACACGTTTAGAATCATTTAACTTATCACTACAAGTCATTGCCAAAACACTACCTGTTACAGCATTATTTTTTTGAAATGTACCTGTGTTAATCGTCAAACTACTATTTACATCATTTAAATAAATTGCACCGCCCGTTTGTGAGCTTGAATTTTCAATTGCAACATTATTTAAATCTGTTGGACCACCTAAATATAATGCTCCACCTGCATTTGTCCGTGCATTTTGACTAGAACCATTGATGAGCTTTAGATTATTCAAACTTAAAGTCGGTGTATTGGTGTTATTTGTATTAAAAATACGACTTAACCCTTGACCATTGATGGTCGTTTTAAGTGCAGTCGCTGCTGGATAATCATTGGTTAATACATCACGCTTGCTATAATCAGTAGGTGCTTTACCATATATCGTAATTGCTGAACTTGGTTGCAATTCAGAGTTCAGTTTATATTCACCAGCTTCCAACTGAATAACATTGGTTACAGAGTTATGCGGTTGCCCTGCATTACAACCACCAAATGCTTTATGTGTCGCAGCAGCAGTGATCGCTTCACGTAACGAACATTTATCTGTATTTTCACCATTTTCATCTGCAAAAGTAGTGACATAAATTGTTCGATCTTCTGCTGCCATTGTTGACATAGCAGCAACTACCATGAGGGCTAAGGTTCCCTTTTTATAATTTTTCATTACTAATCCTTAATTTATTTTTTAGTTCGACGTAAACCAATCAAGCCAAATAAAGTAAATAATGCAATCACACCCACTCCACCACCTGAAGTTTTTACTTTTTTATCTTCAAAGTTATTTGGTGGATCCTGTACCACACGACCAGTAATCGCAATATATGGTTCAGTGTTATCGCTAAAATAAGTGGTTGATGTTACAACTTTTAATTGGAATTCATCAGAACCATGCCAATTGCCATTTGGAGTATAGGTAATATCACCTTCTTGCGTAATATCCATTTTCCCTTTAGATGGTGTATTGGTTTGTACTACTTTTAAGCAGCCTGGTTTCCATGCTTCACCATTAGCTTGCTTACCAAATAAAGTTGTACATTGTGCTGGTGTGACTAATTCACCATCTTGCAACTGATCAGCAAGGGTAAATTTTGCAACTTCACCATATAAAATATCTTCACCCACTGTTGAGTTCGTGCTTGTATCTACTTTTAACTCTATTGCACCACGGTCACAGAGTTTTGCATTTACTGGTCGTTCAGTGCCTCGTTGATCAATTGCACACTCCAATAAATTAGAGTCTTGTGGACCACGATTGACAATAGGTGAATCTGCTATTGTTTTATAGCTTTCTATTAGTCTTGGTTTAAAAAAGCTCACTACAGCATCTTTTGCAGGATTATATGGGCATAAAATACCCTTTGAGCTTAGATCACATTGACCTTCTGCGGTTTTTCCTGCAATCAGTTGTACATTTCCTAAAGCTTGTGCATTGGTTCCGCCACAACCCACAGAATACAAGTTATTGCTCACACGATCTGCTTCACCACCCGCTATGATTTTACAATCTTGCGAGCCATTTTGAGCTAAAATACTATTTGCAATATAACCTTTTTTATTTGGTGCATTTAATAAAATACCCATGCTATTTAAAATCATGGTGACGTTATTTACTTGCATATCATCAAGTACATTAACTACATAGCCTTTATTCTTGAAAATAGTACTGCTAACAATACCTCGGCTCAGATCTTCAGCAGTTAAATTTTTACTGATTTCCGCACTAAATGGTGCTTTCGTTTCAAAAAGTGAAGCGTTAACCTTAGTGACTTCATTATCACGAATCACAGATTGTGAAACTAAAAATTGTGGCGCTTCACTATAAATCACGCCACCTTGTTGAGCCTTATTTCCTTTTATAAAAGACTTGGAAATAGACACTACACTCCAATTATAGTCTATACCAGGCACACCAGCATTATAAATTGCACCACCTTGTTCAGCAGTACCATTTAATAAACGAGAGTCAGTAATTGCAAGTTGCTCATTATTATAAATTAAGCCACCCGTTTTTTCACAAACACTCGCGCCACAACCTTCTAAGGTCAACTCTGATAAAGCGACTGTGATTTTTGCATCTGTTGCTGTTTCTTTTGGATCCTTTGGATCTTTTGGAAGTGCGACTTTTTTAATATTAAAGATTCGATGATTACCAGAGGCTTTTAAAACTGCATTAGATAGACCTACTTGGCTTTGTGTATCTGTTACAGTCGTATCATAGACTGATTTTATTTGTACACTCTGACCAACTGACAGTTGACTTTTTAAGAGGTATTCTTGCTTTCCTTTGAGTTCAATAATCGCTGCGGCTTCTTTACCACCACACCCATTTAGACCTGCTTCAGGCATTCCCTTGTTTACATATTCAATTGCTTCACGTAACGAACATTGATCATCGGCTTTTACAACGTCTTCAGTTGTTGTCACCACAATATTTGCACTAAATGCATGACCAGTAAAACATAATAATCCTAAGCCTATGCCCCGTTTGAGCATTATAGTCTCCTTGATTTCTTTTAATTATTTCTTATGAGCCAGCATAAAGCTTTGCTAACATTCCTTGTGCGTACTTTGTCACAGCTTTATAAAATTCTCAAGAATTTTATTGTGGACTGTACTCATCGATCAACGCGTAAATTTGTCTTAATGTTGAATGAGAAAGTTTTATCTTCTCACCTTTCAATAATTTTTCTAAACGGTCAACAGATTGTAAGAGTGTACTGGTTTGATGTGAACCATGTAATAGCAAATATTCTGTTATTTGTGGGTCAAAATGTACACCCCGACGTTCTAACACAGAATGCAACAATGCTTGACGATCTGCATAAGAGTTACCATTTGGTGTTTTTACACTCACTGCTTGGGTCAAACGTGATTGTAAATCGGGTAGTTCAAGTTTTAACTCAATGGGAGCAAATCTGGATGAAAATACCAATTGCCCACCACCTTCGTTGTTATTATTAATCAAATGAAAAACGGCTTTTTGCCAATGTGGCACACCACTGATCGCTTCAATATCATCTAAAGCAACTAAATCGTATGTTTCTAATGAATGAATTGCTTCTATGGGTGCATCTAATAGTTCGAGCAAGGACACTTTAATTGCTGACTTACCTGTTTCCAAATAAGAGTCACAAATCGCAGATAAAAGATGACTTTTTCCTGTCCCTGCTCCACCATAAATATAAAATCGACTAATCAATCCTGCGTGTAATTGTCTAACGGCATCAATGACTGGTCCCCAACCAGGACCAGAAAAATCACTAATCTTGGCATCCAGTTGTGGTTCTATATCCAACTGTAATTGACGCATATTTCTTTATTTTCCCTTAAAGTGGGTCATTGTCCGATTTCGTTTCATTGTTATCTTGCGTGTTTTTAAACTCAATATCAAGATCGACTTGCTCACTTTCTAGTGAAATATTTTGAGTATTTCCATGATTTTCCACAACAACGGTTGCATTTTGAGGTAAATATAATGCGCTATGCTCATACCACTCACGAACATGCTTCAACAATACAACAATAACGGCTGCTACAGGCAAAGCGATTAACATACCTAAAAAGCCTGCCAACTGAGCCCCAGCTAAAACTGCAAAAACGACCGCTACTGGAGATAAACCAATTTTATCACCCAGTAAAAATGGTTGTAAAATATAGCCCTCAATCAATTGCCCAACACCAAATACAGCCAAGACCAAAAGCAAATGTTTAAGATCCATACCAAATTGGAAAAAGCATGCGATAACCGCAGCAATAATACCAACACCAAAGCCTAAATAAGGAATAATGCTACATAAACCCGCAACCATCCCAATAATCAGCCCGACTTCTAAACCAACCAATTGCAAGCCAACAGCATAAACAACGCCCAACAAGATCATGACGAGAAATTGTCCTTTGACAAATGCGCCAAGTACGCTGTGACATTCGCCTACAATTTTCAAAGTACTTTGTTCATATGGGCGTGGAATTAGATTTCTCATGCTCGCCAACATACGATTCCAATCTAATAAAAAATAAAAAGCGATAATTGGAATCAGAACAATCGTTCCACCAACAGAAATAAAACTCAGACCAGATTGGGCTATTTTCAATGCCATTGCCTGAATACTATCTGCACTATAATTGGTTTGTACATAATCCATGACGACTTTAGAAATTTGATCTGTATCTAACTCCATTCTTTCAACATTGAAGGTATTTGAGACCCAAGGTAAAAAGGTTGAGTTGATCCAGTGAATTCCTGCTGGAATACTGTCACGTGCATAAATTAATTGTTTCCATACCAATGGAAAAACAAACCAAAGTGCCCACGTTAAAATTAAACCTATGGCAATAAAAACAATAGCAATAGATAACCAACGAGGTAAAATTTTAGATAGTTTTTCAACTACAGGACTAAACAGATACGCCACTAAAAAAGCAGCGACAAATGGAATCACTACAGGCTTTAATAAATAAAGCACCCATAGGACTAAGGCTATCCCTGCAAGGATAAAAATTCGTTTTAATGTCCGATCGTGCATGCAATCACGCCTTTTTCAGATTTAATCGTTATAGAAAGCAAAATATTTCAATAAAGATAGCATTTTAGTGCAGAAATAACATAAGAGTTTCGTATATTCGGGTATAATCTCCGCGCGAATGCGGAGACTTCAATTATGAGCAACTCAACTTCTACCCCAAACACTGGTTTAAGCTACAAAGACGCTGGTGTCGATATTGAAGCGGGCGACGCACTTGTCGATCGAATCAAATCTGTCGCTAAACGCACAACTCGCCCTGAAGTCATGGGCGGTTTAGGTGGCTTTGGCGCACTTTGTAAAATTCCTAAAGGTTATGAAGAACCTGTTCTTGTATCTGGCACAGATGGTGTGGGTACAAAATTACGTTTAGCACTTAACTTAAATCGTCATGACACTATTGGTCAAGATTTAGTTGCAATGTGTGTAAACGATCTTCTTGTTTGTGGTGCTGAACCATTATTCTTCCTCGACTATTATGCAACTGGGCATTTAAATGTTGACGTTGCTGCCAATGTTGTCACTGGTATTGGTCAAGGCTGTGAACTTGCAGGCTGTGCATTGGTCGGTGGTGAAACTGCTGAAATGCCAGGTATGTATGAAGGCGAAGACTACGACTTGGCAGGTTTCTGTGTAGGTGTAGTTGAGCAAAGCAAAATTATTGACGGAACTAAAGTCAAAGCTGGCGATGTTTTGATTGGTGTTGCTTCTTCAGGCGCACATTCAAACGGTTACTCACTGCTTCGTAAAATTTTCGATGTAAAAAATGTTGATTTGACACAAATCGTAGACGGTCGTCCGCTTGCAGATACTGCAATGGAACCAACACGTATTTATGTTAAAGCGATTCTTGAACTGCTTAAGCATGTTGATGTGCACGCAATGGCACACATTACTGGTGGCGGTTTACCTGGTAACTTACCTCGTGTATTACCAAATGGCGCACAAGCTGTGATTAATGAAGCATCTTGGCAGTGGCCTGAACTTTTCCAACTCCTTCAAAAAGAAGGTGGTGTGGATCAGTTCGAAATGTATCGTGCATTTAACTGTGGCGTTGGTATGGTCATTGTTGTTGATGCAGCTGAAGCAGACAAAACCATTGAAGTTTTAACTGCGCAAGGCGAAAAAGCATGGACAATTGGTCATATCCAAGACAATGCTGAATCAGTTGAAGGCGCTGACGAAAAAATCCGTGTGATTTTTGCGTAAGTAACAGCACATGATCAAAATTGCTATACTGGTTTCAGGCAGCGGCAGTAACCTCCAAGCCTTGATGGATGCCAATCTATCAGGGCAAATTGTGGGGGTTATTTCCAACAAACCTGACGCCTATGCATTGGAGCGTGCTGCAAAAGCCAATATTCCAACTGCAATCATTGAACACAAACAATATCCTAATCGTGAAGCATTTGATGATGTCATGCATCAACAACTCCTTGCTTGGGATGTAGATTTAGTGATTCTTGCTGGATTCATGCGTATTTTAAGTGCCAAATTTGTCAATGCATGGCAAGGAAAAATGGTGAATATTCACCCTTCTCTATTGCCACATTATAAAGGTATGCATACCCATCAGCGTGTTTTAAATACAGGTGATACTTTGCATGGCTGTACAGTTCACTATGTGACTGCTGAACTGGATGCAGGTCAAGCCTTAACACAAGGTGTCTTAAAAGTGGATTTACATGATTGCGTAGAGACACTTGCTGCACGTGTACATGTACTTGAACATTTGATCTACCCACAAGCTGTGGAATGGATTTGTAATGGTACAATTCAACATACACAAGATGGAACAGTATTGTATAAAGGACAAGCTTTAACAGCACCGATCCAATTTTGTAAATTGTAAATTCAAGCAGATTTAAAAAAACGCATCTTTGGATGCGTTTTTTATTATCTATTTAAGCCAAAAATATATGGCTTTGATATAAGTTAGAGACAAGCATTTCATTTAGAAGTGTTTTAAATTGATCTAAGTTATGTACTTTTTGAGTTAACTTTCACCTAAAACTTATCATATAAAGGTTATGCTAAAACTTAGTTAATAAAACCTAGTTAAAAGATCTTATTACTTGATTTAACTTTAAAATAACCTTAACCAAAGTGAGAGAGAAAGCCATGTTAAAATCGATTTTAATCCCAAGTTGTGCAATACTCACATTAGGTATCGTCGGTTGCGCAACGACAACTAACCCCTCTACTGAACGTAATTTAAATGAATTGCAAAATAAAAATTGGGTGGTCAGTGAAGTTTATGGTGTAGCCCTCAGCGCTGATCCTACTCAATCTGATGTTCCTAGTATTCAATTTGACAATGAGCGTGTGAGTGGCTCTGATGGTTGTAATCGTTTCATGGGTGGTTATGCAGTTAAAGGCACAAAAATACAGCTCTCTAACTTAGCTTCTACACAAAAAGCATGTCTAAATGCGACGGATATTCCACAAAAGTTTATTCAAGCTTTAGGTGAAGTCACAACTTATGATGCATCTAAAAAAGAACTGAAATTTATAGATGCAAATAACAAAACTGTATTGAAATTTAAAAATGTTAAATAAATAAAATATCTATAGTCAAAATAAAAATAAGCGCCTTGAATGCGCTTATTTTTTTACTGCATCCTAATTATACAGACTGAATCAAAGACTTAATCAGTGCAACTGTATCAACAGGATGTTCAAGTGGGAACATATGTCCACCTTGTGTCACTGTAAATGGAACTGCAAATTTCTTTTTAATCATTTGCGGAATTTTACGTTGTAGAAATGGACTAGTATCGCCCACAACAAGCTGAGTTGGCACAGGCGGCTTTGGCACAGGTAACCACATAGCATTTGAATTGGTTCTAAAAATTTCAACTTCATCATACTTCGAAATAGTAAGCTCTACTCCACCACGTACATTGTCTTCCGTTAAAGCATAATCAATATATGCTTGGAAACATTCTGGGTCAAAATTTTGATAAAAACCTTTAGGTCTAAGTAGATCAGCAGCTTGCTCACGAGATTCCCAATGATCACGGCGTTTTAAACTTAATGATGCAGGTGTAATTTTATCAACCATAGCAGGCTTAAATATTTTAGTCATACACATAATAAATGCAGCATGACCAACAATCAGAGGTGGATCAAGCATAATCACTTGTTCAAATAATTCAGGGCGTTTATATGCAGCTTTAAAGGTTAAAACTGCGCCCAATGAATGCCCTAAACCAATTACTTTACGTCCTTGTGCTTGTTGAATAATACTATCTATGACCTGATCTGCCAGTTCATTCCAACCTTGTGCAATAGGGTAACGACGATCTGGTCCAATCACAGGTACATAGATGACATCATAATCATCTTTGAGCAACTCAAATAGTTTTGTATAGACTTTTGAAGGAACACCATTAGCATGTGCAAAGTGAATTAGTGGCTTAGAATGATTTGAATGACTCATGATTTTCGCTTTCTACTTTGAATGATCAAAGCTTCTTCACCATTGAATACCACTGAAAAGAAGCTTTGAAGTTTTAAGGTTTATTGCATTTTTACATCTTGGCTCATATTTATTTTTTGACTGACAGCTTCACCTACCCCGTGCCCCATCTCTGAACCCAAACGTCCTAAAACTGAATCAAAAGGACTACGTTCGACAGTATAATTCACGGTCTTTTTGGTTTTTAACTCACGCTTAAGTGTTTCTATATTACCTGCTTTATCTGCAATACCGAGCTTAATCGCTTGCTCACCTGTCCAAAATAAACCTGAAAAAATTGCAGGATCTTGGGATTTAAGTTTTTCTCCACGACCTTGTTTTACAGCGTTGATAAAGTGTGAATGCACATTATCTAACAAAGCCTGAATATGTGCGCGTTGTTCAGGGTTAATTGGTTTGGTCATACTCAAAATATCTTTATTATTCCCTGCGGTCATCGTGCGATCTTCGATGCCTAGTTTCTGTGCGAGACCATTCACACCATAATTTGGCATAATCACCCCAATCGAACCCACAAGACTCGAAGGATTGACCCAAATTTCATCTGCAGCAGAAGCAATATAATAAGCACCTGAAGCTCCCATATCACCAATAACGGCATAGACTTTCTTTTCAGGATGCTGCTTTTTCAAATATTGTATTTCTTGCCAAATATCATCTGACTGAACAGGTGAACCACCAGGTGAGTTTACGTTTAAAACCACAGCCTTTGCTGATTTTGCATCAAAAGCTTTTTTAAGTGACTTAATCGTATCTGTACTATTTACACCTTGGTTACTTGAATCAATCGTTCCTACAATATTCACAACACCTAAATGTGACTCTGAAATCGAGCTTGTTGAATCCTCTCCATCACTTGAACAACTTCGTCCAAACAAGAGAAAACCAAAAACAATAAAGATATAAAGAAACGTTAAAATTTTAAAAAATATGCCCCAACGACGGCTACGACGTTGTTCTTGTACAGAAGCAAGTACAACTTTTTCTAAAAGTTTCCATTCTTGACCTGTCGGCTGTGGTGATGCAGAAGTATCAATTTGTGTATTTTCATTTTGTGGTTTAGGTGGCCAATCGGACATAAATACCATCCAAATTAAGTTTTAAGGCATCATTATATACAACTAATACAGTTAAACTGTTTAAATCACGATAATTCACTTATAATAATTCGTAATTCAAAACACTTTGACTCAGTATTACACATTGATAAACGATGACTGAAAAGCAAAAAACTTCAACCACTCGACTATTAAATTTTTTTAGTCGACAGCCTATTTTATTTTCACGATTTTATGCTCGCATACTTGCAGGTATTGTGAACATTTTGCATGTTTCAAAAACATCAAGAACAATTCGACTTAATATTGAAATTTGTTTACCGACTTTAAGCAAACAAGAACGTGAACGTATTACTCGTGCAACGATTCGCAATGAACTACAGTCTTATATGGAATTTTTTACCATTTGGGGTAGTTCAACGCAAAAAAACCTTTCCAGAATTCGAAAAGTTCATGGTGAGCATCATTTTCATGATGCATTAGCACAAGGTAAAGGTTTGGTACTCATTGTGCCGCATTTTGGTACATGGGAAATTATGAATGCTTGGTTTGCACAATTCACTCAAATGACCATCATGTATAAGCCCATTAAAAACCCTGATGCAGATGATTTTGTACGCCAAGCACGTAGTCGGGAACAAGCACATTTAGTACCAACAGATGAGTCTGGTGTTAGACAAATTTTTAAAGCGCTAAAACAAGGTGGAACAACCGTTATTCTGCCTGATCATACGCCCAAAGTGGGTGGCGAGATGATTAAATATTTTGGTGTACCACTTGCCTCAAGTAATTTAAGTGCTAAATTAATTCAAAAAACCAAAGCAAAATCTTTACTTTTATATGCAATTCGCAATGAAACTGATGATTTTGATATGTTTATTGAACCTATAGATGAAAAAATTTATGAAGGTACGGCAAATGATGGAACATATGTCATTCACCAAACACTTGAGCAGTTAATTCAACGCTACCCTGAACATTATCATTGGAGCTACAAACGCTTTAAAGCAAATCCTGAATTAAATAATGTTTATAATTTACCTAAAGAACAAGCCATAACTAAAGTCAATATGGTCAAAGCTGAACACCAATCTCTAACGAGTCAACCATAGTTTTTCATTTCGGAAAAATGTAGTTTGCATACGATTTTTCGAATCTAACTGAAACTGAATACTTCCTTTCTCAATAGTATTGATTACAGGAATATTCAGTTCTTTTAAACGCGCAAGAACAATCGGATGTGGATGCCCATAACGATTATCAAATCCCGCAGAAATGATGGCAAGTTTAGGCTTTAAAGTTGCTAAAAAATCATAGGCTGAACTATGCTGACTACCATGATGTCCCAACACCAAAACATCGACTTTTAAGTTTGGATAATGTTGTAGTAGGTTAAATTCTGCCTCCCACCCTGCATCACCCATAATTAAAAAATTTTGATTATTTTGAGCATTTTTAACTTGAATATAAAGAATACATGACAGTTCATTTTGTTGTTTACCCACATAGCTTAGGCTATTTTTTTGTGGCGCTAAAACGTCAATGGTAACATTCCCATACTGCCATTTTTGCCCTGCATAACAATATTGAAAATGAGTATGCTTAAACCGACCATCATTTTGATTTGAATAAACTTGCTTAACATTCAACTCGTTTTCAATCGCTATGAAAGCGCCACTATGGTCTTGATCTAAATGAGATAAAATGACTTGGTCTAATTGTTTCACACCTTGTTGTTTTAAATAAGGAATAACGACTTGTTGTCCAATACTAAATTTACGTTCATCAAATGAACCTCCTGTATCAATCATCATTTTTTGATCTGGTAAATTTAAAAAAATAGCCTGCCCTTGCCCTACATCTAATATATTTAACTGAAATTCAGATTGATTTTTATACGGAAATAGCAAAGGAGCGCAACATAACAAAGCCCACGTTTTAGGAATGAGACCTCGTGGTAAAAATAAAATAATAATTGCGATGGCAAGAGCAGCAACCATCAAAGGTGTAAAGGCAAACCATTGTAAATTTTCAGAAAATATCTGATCTAAAATATCTAAAAAATACACCAATAGCGTTAAAGTAAAATCTGCAACAGAAAAAAATAAAGTTCCTAAAGGTTGATAAAGCAAAGCCAAACACGCTCCTACAACTTCTAAAGGAACAATGATCATCCCAATTAAAGGAATAGCAATTAGATTACTGATAGGTGCAATCCACGCTACTTTTTGAAAAATAAAAACCACAAGTGGAAATAGAGCAATAAAAATTTTCCATTGCGACTCCACCAAAACTTGAATATAAAAAATGGCTTTTTGTCGCCAAGTTTGATTCTCTTCGCTCTGCTGCTGAATGGTTTGATACACGCGAATGAGAATAAAACAAGCACCATAAGACAACCAAAAAGCCGCAGATAAAATACTAAAAGGATCAAACCACAATAAAATACTGGCACTCAGTAATAATACTTTTAAGGCTGAAATAGACTGCTTAAACAGTAAAATTAAACTACATAATGACACTGTTAATAAAGTACGTAAGGCAGGTATTTCAAACCCCACAAATGCTGTGTATAAAGCAACACACAAAAGAAAAGGAAAAACGAGGAGATAAGGTCGGGCTATTGTTAAATAAAACTGTGGACAATATTTTTGAATAAGGCATTGTAATAAATAACAAAAAATCATAGCAAAAATTAAAACATGTGGTCCTGAGATTGCCAATAAATGAGAAATACCCAAACGCTGAAATAATGTTTGTGTTTGCTTAGAAAGTAAACTTTCATCACCTGTTAACAAGGCTAATAATAGCCCCTTTTGTTGAAATGCACTCTGTTCAATTGACTGGCGAAAAAACCATCTTTTGGCTTCTATACCTAGCTTAAGCCTTGCCCACCATGATGTTTGCTGTTGTACAAAATCTCTATATCCTTGTTCAGAAACTTGAGCTGCTGAAATATTTTCTACAATTTGCGCATTCATCGTACCCATGAGATTGTCTTGTAAAAACCAACGCTCCTTATCAAATGCTCCCTCTACAGCATAACTATGCGCAGGTTTAACTTTTCCTGTAATCACATAATATTGTCCGAGTGCTAAATGCTGTTGCGGCTTAAGATTTACTTTAACTTGAATCGGTTGTACTGCATAATTTAAGATCCAAGCATTTTGTTGAATACGTTGCTGCTCTTCATCATTGTAAAGTTGGCTGATGGTATTTACATAAACCAATGCAGAAATAACTTCAGGTTGTTTGATTCGTGATATTAAACGTTGCTCTAAAGCATGATCTGCATATGACCATGCCACAAAAAACATCATCAAACTTAAACCCAAATGCACTACAACTTGACTGATCCAAAAATGAATCAGCTTTATTTTTAAAATATAAAAAATGGCAACAAGAGCAATACTACTTAGCATCAAAGCAAGCATCATATTCATCTCAAATGGAGACGATTTGCCCATACAATGAATGCCAACAATCCAAGCAATACTGAGTAAATAGAGATACAACATATTTATTATTTTTTTGAATATTTTTAAACCATTAAAGCCCATTTTCATGAGCTTTAACAAGGCAATTGATCGGAATTATTAAGTTTTAATACATAATAATTTAATTATTCTGCAACCCATAAACCATCTTGCATATGCAAAACTTTATCAGCCGATTTTGCTAATTGTTCATCATGCGTTACGATCAACATTGCCATATTGAGCTCATTGCGTAAATCACGCAACAACTCAAAAATAGTCACGGCTGTTTTTCGGTCTAAGTTTCCTGTTGGCTCATCAGCAAGCATCAGTTTTGGCTGAGTGACTAAGGCACGTGCCAATGCAACACGTTGACGCTCCCCGCCTGATAACTCACCTGGTTTATGCGTTAAACGATGGGTTAAACCGACTCGCTCCAACAAATATTCGGCACGTTCTTTGACCTTTTTAAATTCTGCATCTTTACGCAGCATTAAAGGCATTGCCACATTTTCCAGTGCCGAAAACTCAGGAAGTAAATGGTGAAACTGGTAAACAAAACCAAGATGCTGATTACGTAAAAAACCGCGTTCTGCTTCACCCAAAGTATCGAAACGTTGCCCGTTTAGATTTACTAAACCTTGTGATGGACGATCTAATCCGCCCAAAATATGCAGCAACGTACTTTTACCTGAACCACTTGAGCCCACAATAGAAACAAACTCTCCTTGATGAACTTGTAAGGACAAACCTTTAATCACATCAACGGTCGATTTTCCATCAGTAAATGACTTATAAATATCTTTTGCTTCAAGCACCACATTACTCATAACGAAGCGCCTCCGCAGGTTGAATTTTTGCAGCACGACGAGCAGGATAAATTGTCGCAACAAAACTCAAAGCTAATGAAATCCCAACCACCAAAAGCACATCTTGCCAACGCAAATAAGAAGGTAGGTAGTTAATAAAATAAGCATCAAATAAATGCCAGCCAAATAAATTATTTAGCCAATCGATCAAATTACTAATCCCTAATGCTGAAATAATTCCTAGTACTGCACCAGCCAAAGTTCCCACTACGCCAATCACTGTACCTTGCACCATGAAAATTCGTGTAATTGTTGTTGGTGAAGCCCCTAAAGTACGTAAGATTGCAATATCTGCTTTTTTATCGGTAACAACCATCACCAATGAAGAAACAATATTAAAAGCAGCGACAAGAACAATCAAAAAGAGCAATAAGCTTACCATCGCTTTTTCCATTTGAATCGCACTAAACAAGTTACCATGCGTATATGTCCAATCTGAAGCATAAAAACCATGTGGTAATTCTTGTACAATTTCATTAGCCACTTGAGGCGCAAGGAAAATATTATCCAACTTCATACGGACACCTTGTGCACCATCAGGCAGTCTGAGCAATGTCGAAGCATCATTTAATGCAATGTAGCCAAGGCTAGAATCTACTTCTGCCCCAATACTAAAAATTCCTACAATTTTAAAACGCTTAAAACGTGGCACAACACCAGCAGGTGATGGCGTTGCTTCAGGTAAAACCAAAGTAATGTTGTCATTGAGACCTAAACCCAATGCATCAGTCATTTGTTTACCTAAGACAATACCGAACTCACCTTTTTTCAACTGGTCAATACTGCCCTCAACCATATGGTTTTGAATAATAGAAACATTTTTCTCATATTGCGGTTCTATCCCATTCACCATAATTCCTGCAACACGTCCTTGTGCAGTCAACATGCCTTGCAATTGAGTAAACGGAGCAACCCCTGTAACGTGTTCATGTTTCTCAATTTTCTTTGCAAGTACAGGCCAGTCTGTTAAAATCTGCGAGGAAGAAATCGTGGCTTGCGGTACCATCCCCAAAACACGATTTTTTAATTCACGGTCAAAGCCGTTCATCACAGATAAAACTGTAATAAGAACAGCAACGCCTAAGGTTAGACCGATCATAGACACCAAGGCGATAAAAGAAATAAAGTGATTACTACGCCGTGCGCGAGTGTATCTCAACCCTATATACAGCGAGATTGGTTTAAACATACCATCAAAGTCCGAGGTGTTTTATGGAAACGTTACAGCATCAAACCGAAGCTAACGAGCGTCGTGTAATGTCTCGAATCGATGCTGCATTAAGGATAAACTATCAGATTATTTCTGACCATGTCGCACTTAACGATCCATATGATCCAAATTTTGTATTGCCGCGCTATTTTCTACTACTTGCAGAGTTAGATCAATTTGATCATGCGCTTCAATACGAATTAGACCAATTAAATGAAAAAGATCAACAAATTGCTCGAATCTTATCCTTATTCAATCAAAAATTAAACCTCATTACAGGCTCTCTGTATGACTCAATTGTACAAACCATGTTACCAACTCCGCAAAATGTGAATTTTTCGGAAAGCGGTTTTAGCTTCTTTAGTAAGCAAAATATTAAGGAAGGCACTTATATTCATGTGACTTTAAGCCATGCAGAAAACTTTTTTCATATCGCAGCAACGGCACAAATTGCTTATTCAGAACGAGTGTCAGACAATGAAGAGTATTATCGAATTGGGGCATATTTTGTGACCCTACACCCACAAGATCGCGTTAAACTTGCCGAGTGTGTAGAGTCAAACTCATCAGAATAAAACTTTAAGATTTATTTGAGATTTTCACTTTATGAGCAAGTTCTCTACTTGCTCTTAGATCTTTAAAGAAATATAAAAATAGTCCAAATAACAATATACTAGCACCAACAAAAATCATTAAAGATAAACTTTCATTATTCAAAAGTGCACCAAGTAACATTGCAAACATAGGTGTCATCACATTGGTTAATGACAATGTTGTGGCTTTAATATTTTGCACTAATTTGAAATAACAGAACATAGCAATCAAGGATGCCATGACCACTGTATACAATAACGCCAATAAAGATTTAGTCTCTGGAATATGATCAGGCACATGTTGCCAAATAAAAGGAATCAAACATAAAGCCATTAAAGTGGATACCAAAATCGAGCCTGTTGCTTGTGCCATCGGCTCAACGGTTGCATTCACTTTCTTCACCCAAAATATGGAGAGCGCATAAGTCGATACACTCATCAGCATCAAAGCGATTCCAATAGGATGAATACGTTGTTCAGAACCCCCGTTCATACAAATAATTGCTAAACCACCAACTGCAACAAGCATCCCGACCCATTGCAAGCTTTGTAATTGTTGCTTAAAAATAAAGCGCCCAATCAGACCCGCCATAATAGGGGCTAAACCAAACATCAAAGCAATAATACCTGAACTCAAATAACTCGTTGCAGCATAGGTAAAAATTTGTGAGCCAATTAAACTAAATGAACCTGCAAAATAACTATGCAAAGCAATTTTATTCAGTGGAAATTTAACTTTAAGAATAATTAAAAGTAATGCTGCAATGGGTAATGCAATCAGTAATCGGATCACCAATGCCCACATTAAATATAAATCTTCTACACTCCAAACAATTGCTAAAGGCGTACTTGCCCATATGAAGACCAATAAAATATAAGTCATCATAATATTGTTTTTCGATGGCATCGAAATTACCTACTCCTTAATCATTGTTTTACGCTTTTGTTTTAAAATCGTCTGATCCAAACTACTAGAAAATTCACGTTTATCACGCTCAGAAATAGGCGGTGGACCTCCTGTCTGTACACCTGCGCCACGTAAGGTATCCATAAAGTCACGTAAATGTAGACGTGCTTTAACATTTTCGGATGTATATACTTCACCGCGTGGATGAATAGCCACACCACCTTTTTCAATGACTTGTGCTGCAAGAGGAATATCTTGTGTGACCACAATGTCATGTTCTTGCATACGATCAACGATTTCTTGGTCAGCTTGATCTGCCCCGCTGAGAGCCTGAATAGAATTAATTCTGACTGAAGGTGTGATACCTACGGGCTGATTCGCAACAAAAGTGACTTCAAGTTGATAACGATCCGAAGCACGAATAATCACTTCACGCAATATTTTAGGTAAGGCATCGGCATCTACCCAAAGTTTAAATGACAACACAAAATATCTCTCTAAATGCTCTTAGCGCGATTGTAGCAAAACTTCATTCAAGAAATATGATAACAAAATGCTTTTTTAGGATTTATTATAGGAATAAACAATTACATAATTCTCATATTATGCAATTTAATCCAATTATTCCTCGTTATAAAAATTTTAATACTGATTCATTCCAAAGTTTTATTAACATTTCAATGTTACTTTTTTGTGAATTTTCACAAATTATCCTAGAATACATTTTTAAAAATCTCGCTTTACAATCATGATGAATTCTCCCACCCCCACATCTCAGCAACTTGATGCTGAAGGCAAACCTATTTCTTTAAAAAGAGCCATGTCTCGCCGTCATTTGATTATGTTGTCATTAGGCGGTGCGATTGGTACAGGTTTATTCTTAAGTTCAGGTTCTGTGATTGCACAGGCTGGTCCTCTTGGGGCAGTTGTTTCATATATTATCGGAGGGCTCATCGCTTATATGGTGATGCTATGTTTGGGAGAATTAGCTGTTAATCAACCTGTAACAGGCTCCTTTGGTGCTTTTGCTGCCAATAATATCGGTCCTGGGACTGGTTATATGGTGTCATGGATGTATTGGTTAGGTTGGTCAGCAACGCTAGGTACAGAATTCACTGCCGCTGCGCTCCTCATGCAAGAATGGTTTCCAAGCATTTCAATTTGGATTTGGACTTTAATTTTTATTGCTGGAGTCTTATTTTCCAACTTATATTCAACACGTTTTTTTGCTGAATCTGAGTTTTGGCTATCTTTTATTAAAGTTTCGACTGTCGCTATTTTTATTTTAGTCGGCTTAGCAGCAATTTTTGGCGTAATCTCTTTTGGTGGCTACGAATCAGCTCCATTATTTAGTAATTTAACAGCACATGGCTGGTTACCTAATGGCTTATTTCCTATTTTCGCCACGATGTTAATCGTTAATTTTGCTTTTAATGGTACAGAGATGATCGGGATCGCGGCTGGTGAAACTGAAAATCCCGAGAAAAATGTGCCTAAAGCCATTCATGCTGCTGTATGGCGTTTAATGATTTTCTTTGTGGGTACGATTATTGTCATCAGTTCACTTTTACCTTATCAAGATGCGGGTTTAAATGCTGGGCATGGTCATGGCTTAAGTAGTAGCCCTTTTGTAACGGTGTTTAATCAAATCGGTATTCCTTATGCTGAAGATATTATGCGCTTTGTCATTATTACTGCATTATTATCAACAGCAAACTCTGGTTTATATGCTGCGTCTCGTATGATGTGGGCATTGTCAATCCAAAAACAACTTCCTAAAATATTTTCAAAACTGACTAAATCAGGTACCCCTGTTATTGCAATTTTAGTCACCATGATTGGTGGTTTACCAGGCTTACTCTCTGAGCAATTTGGTGCAGATTTTATTTTCAAAAATTTGCTTGGTGTTGCGGCTTTTACCATGGTCATCGTCTGGATGAGTATCTGTTGGAGCCAATTTAATTTTCGTAGAACGTGGTTAAAGCAAGGGCATTCTCTGACTGAATTAAAATTTAGAACACCATGGTATCCTCTTGTACCCATTTTAGGCTTCATCACCTGTACCATTACAGGTTTAAGTATGGCGGCTGACCCCGAAATGCTCTCAGGTTTTATTGGTTGTTTATTATTTATGGCAGCCTGTTATGCCAGTTATTATTGGCTTTATCATCAGAAAAATTAAAAGGACACTTGGGCGAGTATATAAAATATTCGCCCTTTTTATTTGAAAGTTCATGTTTTGTATAAAAAATAACTATTTTCATTTCGACTTTAAATTATTTTCAACTTATTGCTGATTTAATCAACACTTAAACCTATTTCCCCTTAAAATCGCTTTGACAAATCTATTGAATATTCATATTATAGCGGCACCTCACAACGACCCTATCGTCTAGAGGCCTAGGACATCGCCCTTTCACGGCGGTAACCGGGGTTCGAATCCCCGTAGGGTCGCCATATTTTTCTATATTATATTATTCAATTTTATTTTCACACTTTAACTTAAAATGAGTTATGGTGGTTTTTTCATGTCAAAAACTAAATAAATAACTGCTTTAAATGGTAAATTTACATTTTAAACCTTGAAAAATGCTAATCACCCTCGATTTAATAGAATAAGATAAGTTTTTTCACATAATCGATATGAACAATCAAAACAGACCTGAAATCATAACTATTGATGACCAAAATTTTGGTAGTCATGTAGAACATTGGAGTTTATTAACAGAGCATCCAACTTCTGAAGTCCCTAAATGGTTAGGTCTTGCTTTGGATGCCCCAATAATGCCAATGGGTCTGTGTCTCAAAGAATGTGATATGGATGAAACAACTTGGCTTATTCAAGGTCCAAGCGATGCGAAAATTCAAATTTCTCAAATTATTGCTGTTGAAAATAACAAACCCAAAGCCGTGAAAACAGCTTTCCCAAGTTTTGACAGCCCTTATTCTGTTCCAGCTAAGATTGATCGTATTATTCGCTGTAAAACCAACACTCAAGCTGTTTTACGTCTGCAATTAGGGCAAAGCACCATTTACGCCTTTGATAGCCTATATAGCGTTAATCATGCTCAATACCAACGTGATCAAAGCTATCAAGTGCAACTCAATGCATGGGCATATGAGCTTGAGAAAGTTTCTGATCATGAACAGATCATTGTGGATGATCCAGCTTCGATTAAACACCATCGTGCTTTAAATGAAATATTGTCAAAAAATAACGGCATTGCGCCTGAAAATTTACAAGAACAGATCGATGCTTGGGAACCTAAATCTGAAGATGATAAAGCCCCTGTTACTGTAGATTTCTCCAAAATGGTGGCTTATTTATATGGAGAAACTTTAGGTCAAGAAGACGAGGCATGGTTTCAGGGTAAAGTTGTTGGTAAAACCAATATGCAATTTATGCAACAAAACTATACCCTCTACGATGTCACTTTAATTTTAGAAGAAAATCAACCTGCGATTTTAGTTCGTATAGCGACTAAAGAAAGTGCTTATAAAGATTTTGAAATTGGACAATATATTCGTGGCAATATTTGGATTCAAGCCAATATTCATGCTTTAAGCCCAGCCTAATATTTAAAATTATCTAGATTTTATATAAGTACCGAGCTGAATATTACAAAATATTCAGCTTATTTTATTTCGGACTTAGTCAGATTTTCACTTTTGCAATTATAAATATTATTGTTTATTTTATGTAAATGCTTTTAACTAAAAAAAATATTATGACCACAAGCTAAAGTTTATATATTTCTCACCATCTGACCAATAATATATCCAATCCTATAAATTGATATAATTCAAAACTATAAAATTAACTTAATATCTTTATTCAATGATCTTTTGATATTTTTCAATCAAATTTAACTGGATATCTATACAGTTTTAACCCTAAAAAATAACAAAATGCAAAATAAATAAGCTCTCTTATTTTTATTTAAAAGCTGATTTTAGCTCGATTATGACATTCATATGAACAAGCGCTTTATTTGCTGATTTTTTTATGTTACAAATACCCCCGACCACAAGATTCAACAATAATTTAAAATCTAGGCTCGGCGATGAAAATTATACCTGAACAATCAACCAACTTAATCAATTCACAGCAATTTCATATTCGTTTAGATAAAGGCGCATGTTGTTTTTTTATTCTAGGTATGTTTCTTGCTGCAATGATGATTCATTTTCTAGGCATTTTTCCATAATTTGACCTTATTATCAAAAGCAATAAAAAATCCCTCATCAATGAGGGATTTTTATTTTATTCATTAGTTTGAATCAATTAACCATTACGTTTAGCAAAGTCATCCATAAAGTTAACTAATGCTTGTACACCTTCTAATGGTACAGCATTGTAAATACTTGCTCGCATACCGCCTACTGAACGGTGACCTGCGAGATTTAATAAATGATTTTCTTCAGCTTCTTTCAAGAATAACTTATCCAAATCCGCATTTGCCAAAGTAAATGGCACATTCATGATTGAACGGTTTGCAGTTGCAATCGGATTCGCATAAAAATCGCTTGAGTCGATATAACCATAAAGGAGTTTAGCTTTTTCAAGATTGGCTTTATGCATTGCATCCACGCCACCTTGTTCAAGTAACCATTCAAAAACCAAACCAGACAAATACCATGCATAAGTTGCAGGTGTATTGACCATAGAATCATTTTTCGCTTGAGCCCCATATTTTAATAGGCTTGGGATTTCAGGTTTCGCTTGATCTAACAAGTCATCACGAACAATAACCAATGTTAAACCTGCTGGACCGATATTTTTTTGTGCACCTGCATAAATCAAACCAAACTTAGAAACATCTAAAGGTGCAGATAAAATGCTTGATGAAAAATCTGAAACTAAAGGTTTATCTGTTTCAGGAATATTGGCAAATTGAATTCCTCCAATAGTTTCGTTATCTGCATAATGCACATAAGCTGCATCATCAGATAAATTCCATTGGCTTTGATCTGTAATTGCTAATTTTCCATCGATCTTGGTGCCCGCTTCAATGATATTGATCTCGCCATAGCGCTGAGCTTCTTTAGTCGCTTTTTCTGACCAAATACCTGTATGAATATAATCAGCTTTAGGATTTTTACCTAAAAGATTTAAAGGAATCGCAGAGAACTGAAGTGATGCACCACCTTGTAAGAACAATACTTTGTAGTTCTCAGGAATGTTCATCAATTTACGAAGATCAGCTTCAGCTTTTTCAGCAACAGCAACATAATCTTTGCTACGGTGGCTCATTTCCATGATGGATAAGCCTTTACCCTGCCAATCTAACATCTCTTGTTGAGCTTTTTCTAAAACGGCAGTAGGTAATGCAGCAGGACCAGCACAGAAATTGTACGCGCGCATGATTTTTCCCTTATTGAAGTGAAACGAATGAAATAGGCGCATTTAACCATAAATCTGTAGGTCTTGCAGCAGCTTTGTCAGTCAATCTTTCAATGTAATTGCAAATTTAAAGTCAAGTTTTCAATAAGAAAGTTTTATTGTTTATATACAAAAGTAAAATCAAACCATAAATAGTTTTTTTGGATAAATTTTTTACCTGCCTATTATAAGGTAAAAAATATCACAATATTGTGCCATTTTAAGTTCCTATTCTCATATTTTTAAAAAATATTTCACTACAAAATGCACACATTTTTCAGTTCGCTTTTAGATTATTTATTCTAGTAAATACAGGTTAGAATGCTTAAATATAATAAATATCGACGGTTTTTCTGATGCAAGCCAAAGTATTAAATGATCGAAAAGCATTCTTTTTATCTTTACAAAAAATGATGATATTGGGTGTATTTTCTTACCTTTCTCATGCTAGTTTTGCCCAAGACCTCAGTTATTTACAAGCTGAACAATATTTTCTGGAAAACTCATATAGCGCTCAAGCAACTGATGCCTTAAACCAAGCCTCAAAATTGCAGGCAGATGCCGTTAAATATATTGGCTTACCTCGTATTGATTTCAATATTCGTGCTTATAAATTTCATACAGAAACTGATCTTCCACTGAATAATATCAAAAACAATTTAGAGCAAACACTCACTCAAGGGATGAATGAAAGAGTTGATCAATGGCAATCTCAACAAAATATTCCAACCGATCTGACTGACCCACTTAAAGATGGGTTAGGTCAGGGCATTCACAGTGGGATCGGTTTAATTCCCGACAGCGCCAACGTTGTATTAGAGGATGACGTTATTCGCCCTACAGTTTCTGTGATGATGCCTATTTATACAGGTGGGCTATTGTCCGCAACTAAACAGCTTACTCATCTTAAAGCTGAACGTAATGACTTAGAAAGTAAACAACAACAAGATGCTCAACGCTTTGAAATTATTCAAGCTTATTTTAATGTACAGTTACAACAACAACTTTTAGCAGCAAGTCTTTTTAATGTCACTGCCATGCAAAAACATTATCAAAATGCCTTAAAACTTGAGAAACAAGGCTTTATTAGCAAAGGACAGCGTATGCAGTTTGAAGTGGTAAATAACAATGCACAACGTAGTTATCAAAATGCTGTAGCCAACTTACAATCTAGTCAATTTCAATTCAACAATCTATTGAATAAACAAACCATTGATCAGCTCACCACACCATTATTCGTCAATCGCCAGCAAAGCCAATCACTGAATCAATTGCTCGCTTCCTATCCCACAACTTCAAATTTAGTCCGAAAAATGCAAATGGATACGCAACTCGCTGACCAAAATGTGCAATTACAAAGTGCCAGTAAAAAGCCAAATATCTTTGCTTTTGGTGAATATAGCCTCGATCAAAATCAAAATTGGATTGTTGGTGTTGCAGCTCGCTACAATTTATTTTCAGGCATAGATAAAAATAAAAATATTCAAGCAGCCGAATTACAACGCCAAGCGACTGAATTAATGACAGCACGTACCCAGCAAGAAATCGAAAATATCATTTATAAGTCTTATAGCGAGTTAACCACAGCGCAACAGTCAAATCAGCTTTTACAACAAAATGAACTAGCTGCTCAGGAAAATTTAAGAATCCAAACACTATCTTTTAAAGAAGATATGGGAACTGCCACTCAAGTGATTGATGCACAAAATCAACTCAGCACCTTAAAAACTGAAAAAGCGCTCAATGCTTATAAATATGTGATGGCTCTTGCCACGCTTCTACAAAGTCATGGCTCAATTGATCAATTCAAAAATTATATAAATCAGTCAAATACTGACTTTATTCGTTAAGATGGAGTATAAAATGACACAAGACAATGATCATCAATCGACATCTAAACCCGATCAAAATTTGGCTGATTTAGATACAGCAACCGATACACAAGTTGAGCAACATACTCCTAGCCATCCCACAGCACCACAAACAATAGCAAAGAAAAAAGTCATTATTACGATAATGCTTATACTTTTGATTGCATTACTGGGCTTAATTGCTTTTGGTTTATGGAAAAGCTATCAACCCAAAACTGTTGACATACAAGGTCGTGTAGAAGCTGAAACGATTCATATCAGTACGAAAGTACCTAGTCGTATAGAAGAAATTTTAGTGCATGACGGACAAAAAATTCAAAACGGTGAATTAATGATTCGCCTTAGCAGCCCTGAAATTGCAGCCAAAAAACAACAAGCATTAGCCACTTTACAATCGGCTCTTGCCTTACAATCAACAACTGAACGTGGTTCACAACAAGAAAATATTGCGACTTTATATGCAAATTGGCAAAGTTTAAAAGCACAGGAAAATTTAGCACAAATTACATTTAAACGTGGTGATGTTTTATATCAACAAGGCGTTATTTCTAGACAACGTCGTGATCAAATGCAAGCTGCTGCACTTTCAGCCACGCAGATGACTGAAGCGGCTTATCAACAATATGCTCGCGCCCAACGTGGTAGCACTCCTCAACAAAAATCTAGCGCAGATGCACAGGTTGAAATTGCTAAAGCTGCTGTTGCAGAAGCAAATGCGTTAGAAGCTGAAACAAAGCTATATGCTCCAATCAATGGCACAGTTTCAAAAGTTTATGGTAAAGCGACTGAGTTGGTTGCAATGGGTGTTCCTGTAGTCAGTATTTTACAAGATGAAGATAAATGGGTGAGCTTGAATGTCCGAGAAGATCAATATGCTCAGATCTATCAAAGCAAAAGTTTAGAAGGCTTTATTCCTGCACTCAATCAAACTTTCATGTTTAACATCAGAAATATTGAAGCAGAAGGTGAATTTGCAACCATTAAGACTACTCGTCAAACTGGCGGTTATGATATTCGTAGTTTTAAAGTCACACTCCACCCTGTTCAACCCATCACTGATCTTAAAGTAGGTATGAGTGTAATTTTCAAACTCAAAGAGAGCCAATGATTATGTGGGCAATCCTATATAGAGAATTTCGCTACTTATTAAATAACAAATGGGATTTATGCTTAGTCACACTTGCCCCCTTATTGATTATTATTTTATTCAGTAGCATGTTTTATACAGGTAAAGCTGAACATTTGCCCATTGCAATTATTGATCAAGATCATGGTGAACTGAGTCAAAATATAACCACATATTTAAGTCATAACACTGCTGTTTCTATTTATCTAGTGACAGACAACCCGACTGAAGTCGAAAAATTAATTAATCAAACCAAAATTTGGGGCTATGTTTACATTCCTTCAGGTGCAGAACAGCGTTTAGTCAAAGCACAAGATGCTCAGATCAGTATTGCATATAATCAATCTTATTTTAGTATTGGTAATACAATTTCTTCAGCAATGTTGTTATCTACTGTTGAAGCCATAGCTGACTTTGCTAAAAATGCTCATTTACAAAACAAAATTCCTTATGTTGATCTGGAAACTGCCAATATCAAAATTTCACCACTTTTCAACCCCAACCTAAGTTATGAGTTTTATCTTGAACCTTTCATGATTCCAGCAATTTTACATTTATTGCTGTGTTGTTGTGTGGCTTTTGCTGTCGGTCAAGAGCTGAAATACCATACAACAAATGAATGGGTTGGGCATCGCTCAGCTTTTAAAGCCTTAATTGCCAAAAATTTGACTTATATTTTAATTTTTTGTTTTTGGACATGGTTATGGATGTTTTGGTTGATTGTCATACGTGGTTGGTTTGTTGCAGGTCAACTATGGCTCATCTTACTGGGACAATTCCTATTATTTACTGCATATGCATTGATCAGTAGCACTGTGGTTTTAGCCACTAAACACCTTTCTAAAACTTTTGGATTTATTGCAGTTTATGGCGGCTCATCACTTAGTTTTGCAGGGGTGACTCTTCCTTTAAATAATGCGCCTATATTTACTCAGTTTTGGGCAAATATTATTCCTTTTACACCTTATGCAAAGTTACAGACAGAACAATGGGTTGTTGGAAGCCCACTTTATGTTTCACTGATCCCGCTTGGGATTTTATTGATTTATTGTGTGTTTTACTTGGCAATATCCACTTTTTTACTCCATAAACAGCTTATCAGGAGTAAAAGTCTATGAAATGGCTCTGTGATTTATTTAAATACTATATTCAAACTTTTAAAAATATTGCGAAAAATTCCTCTATTTTAACAACCATGATTTTATCTGTCTTTTTCTACAGTTTTTTTTATCCTGTTGCTTATCAAGCACAAACGGCTGAGCATTTACCTATTATTATTGTAGATGAAGAACAAAGCGCTGTGACACAAATGCTGATTCAACAAGCCAGTAAAAGTCCACATATTGATATTATCGAAATCACCTCAGATTTTGAATATGCCAAACGTCGTGTACAACAACAAAAAGTTGATGGTATTTTATTACTTCCACATAATCTCTCAAGTAGCCTTGCTCGTGGCGAAGTTGGCGGCATAGGACTGTATTTAAGTGCAGCTTATTTTTTACGAACCAAACAAGTTGGGCTTGGGCTTGCCAGTGCAATTGAAAATAGCCTTGCTGAATACACCGAAAAATTTGGCAATATCTCTCACTTTAAAATAGCCATACCTATTCATCAAACTCCTCTTTTTAATCCACTCTCTGGCTATGGCAGTTATATTTTTCCTGCCGTTGCACCTTTAATCATTCATCAGACGATTGTTTTGGGTTTGTGTATGTTGATTGCAGCTTATCGAGAAAAAAAATGGCAAAGCTCTGTAACCGAATTTTTTGCAATTTATCTTGCTGCCCTCACCATTGGTTGCCTAGGTTGTTATTATTTATTTGGATTTATATTTTGGTTCAATGACTATCCACGTGGTGGTAATTTCTGGGGGATGTTAATCGCAGTACCCATATTTGTCAGTAGTACAATCGCAATAGGTATGTTACTCGCAAGTTATTTAGATATTTCTGAACGCGCAGGACACTTAATTGTATTTACCTCGATTCCATTATTTTTACTTTCAGGCGCAGCTTGGCCCTTACAAGCAATGCCTAGTTGGATGCAATATTTTGCTCAGTTATTTCCATCAACTCACGGTATCAATTTATTTATACAGCTCAATCAAATGGGCGTTCCCAGCTCAATCATTGTGCCAAAATTAATTTATTTAGCCACTTTTACGGGCATTGTGATGGTTTGGGCTTATTACCGTTTAGCATATGTTTCACATAAAAAATAAGAATTAATAATCTAACTATTATTTATGAAATTAATTAAACTTAACTATAAAATTGGATTATTAAATAAAACTGCATTATTTTTATCCGATCAGAATGTGATTTACAGAAAAAAATTAGAACAAGATTTTAAATAAGCGCAAAATAAAGTATTTTCGAAATACTCTGAATATTTTAAATCTCCCATTTCACGACTCCCACATATTTAGTCGTGGGGGATTTCTGACGTTCATTTTCTCAAGTTTTCGATTTCGCCAAAATCTGAATTTTAAGGGCTCAACATGAAGAAAATGAAAATTAGCCTCGCTTGGCAAATTGTTATTGCGCTCTTCTTAGGTATTCTTGTAGGGGCGTTTCTACACAACTCTCCCGAATTCCGTGATGATATCGTTGCCAACTTTTTACAACCATTAGGTAAGATTTTTATCAATCTTATCAAGATGATTGTTATTCCTCTTGTGCTGTCAATGCTTATCTTAGGGATTGCCAATGCTGGAGACAGCAAAAGTGTTGGTAAACTTGGCTTCAAAACGATTGTTTATTTTGAAGTCATTACGACTATTGCCATTATTGTTGGTTTAGTTGCTGCAAATGTATTCCAGCCAGGTGCTGGTATTGATATGTCAAAGTTAACAACGACTGACATTTCACAGTATCAACAAACCACACAAGAAGTTAGCCATCAAGCACATGGATTAGTAAATACTGTTTTATCATTAATTCCATCCAATATTTTTACTGCAATGAATGATGGGCATATGTTGCCGATTATTTTCTTTGCTGTGATATTCGGTATTGGCTTAGGTTCACTCGCTAAAGAAACCAAACAACCTTTGATTGATGTACTCAAAGCTGTTTCTGAAACCATGTTCAAAGTAACGCATATGATCATGATGTTTGCACCTTTTGGTGTATTCGGTTTGATTGCTGCAACGGTTGCTAACTTTGGTTTTAGTTCTTTAGTACCTCTGATTAAACTTGCATTATTAGTTTACGGTGCAATCTTCTTCTTTATCTTTATTGTGCTTGGTTTTGTGGCAAAATTCTGTGGATTCAGCATTTGGACAATTATCAAAATCTTAAAAGATGAATTGATTCTTGCCTATTCAACTGCAAGCTCTGAAACCGTTTTACCACGTATGATGGAAAAAATGGAAGCTTATGGTGCACCTAAATCAATCACCAGTTTTGTTGTGCCAATTGGTTATTCATTTAACTTAGATGGTTCAACGCTCTATCAAAGTATTGCAGCAATCTTTATTGCACAGCTTTATGGTATCGACTTAACCATTACTCAACAGGTTGTTTTGGTCTTGACCTTAATGATCACATCTAAAGGGATCGCAGGTGTACCAGGTGTTTCTTTCGTGGTCTTACTAGCAACTTTAGGTAGTGTAGGTATTCCACTTGAAGGCTTAGCATTTATTGCAGGTATTGACCGTATTTTAGATATGGCGCGTACTGTCTTAAATGTGATCGGTAATGCCTTGGCTGTTCTTGTCATTAGTAAATGGGAAGGTCAGTTCGATACTGAAAAACAAAAAACTTATAATTTTGATGCAACGCATTAATTTTTAAGATCTAAATTAGAACCACCTTCGGGTGGTTTTTTTAATATGAAAGTTTGGATGAGTCAAAGAATAGATTTTTTAAGTGCAATCATTTGTACATTTTCCACTGCTTCACTCTATTCATTAACTACATTTACCTAAAACTCAGGCTTTTATAAACAGGAAAACATCTCCTCTGTTCTATCATTAAAATATCCAATAAAATACATTTTTTCATTATCTTACCCTAGTTATATCATCATCATTTTTTAAATCTAATCAGTGCAAAATAACGCCATATTGTTTAAACTCTAAAGTAAAATAAACCATCATTAAAGAACAATGAAACAAGAAAATTCACACCTTCCCTACTGGAAAACTGCTGACCATTTGTTTGGTTGTTATGGTGCGATCATTTTTTGTCTGCTGGCTTTCGTTAATATTATGCCGCTAGGTTGGTTTGGTTGCTCTGTTTTAGGCTATGCGCTTGGTCGTCTCATTTATTTTGTGTTACAACAATTACATACTCAACCCATTTACAGCCCTACCACCGCAGCCAAAAATATCACACCGCAACCGACACGTTTAGTAAAATCTATAACACAAGAAAGTGTCTCACCTGAACAAAAATTACTCAACGATTTTTTAAAACTTCAGTTTCAAGTTCATGATTTATTCACAGCTCAAGCCAATACAAAGTTTCAAGACATTCATGCTCTAATCATTGTATTGGTTCAAAAATTTAAGCGCTCACCAGATCAAGCAACAAAAAATGAAATATTAAACATTCAAAAAATTATTAATAACTACTTAGAACCAACCATACACAATTACCAAGAACTACCTGTCTTATTTCTAGATCGAA
Organism: Acinetobacter sp. R933-2; assembly: GCF_030325485.1. Lineage (NCBI taxonomy): Bacteria > Pseudomonadati > Pseudomonadota > Gammaproteobacteria > Moraxellales > Moraxellaceae > Acinetobacter > Acinetobacter sp. R933-2. Next base: position 77,510 of record NZ_JACAIJ010000011.1, on the reverse strand, counting down.
AAATGAATCATGAATATAGCCCAAATGAATTGATGGAACAGCAATTAGACTTGATTCATCATGAGCTTTTAGAAATCAGCCAATATATCTTTCAAAATGATTTTGACCGATTGGCAATGCATGGAGAATTTCTAAAACAAAAATTAAAACCTCCTGTATTTTTTAAAGTTGGACAAGAGCTTTCTGCTCAACAAGACACTTAAAAATAAAATAGATAACTGAGAATATTTATGTTTAAAAATTGGATTTTTGTTCATTTTTGCTGGATTGTTTTGGTCTTGGCACTTATTCAAACTGAGCAAAAACCTATTACAGATGAGATCACGACATCGCAACTTGAAACATTAAATACTGCAAAACAAATAAATGTTCGTACACCCACATCTGAGCGAGATGAATCATTTTCGACTACAGCTACCACCCACACTGTTTCAAATGCACCGATCTCGATCAATCAAAACCAAGCAACTGAGAAAAAGTCTCTCGTCAATTTTAAGGATATTATTGCAGACTCAGAATTACATTATGTAGGAGTATATGAATCCAATGCACGTGAATATACTCAAACAGAACAACGACAACGTAAAACAGAATGTGAAAGCCAAGCAAATAATCCACATTCAAGTAAAGTTGCGAGTGACTGTTGGCATTATGCTTATCGAGCTGAAAAAAAGAATGTTGAAGATACTGTGACTGTTCATATTAATAGTCATCGAAAAGTTTCTCTTATTTTAACCTCTTATGACCCTGTGAAATGGGTCATTCAAGGCAATACCCAAAATTTAAAGCTAGTTTATATTTCGGGTTATCACGCGTCTAACATTGTGCCTCGTCTCTCAAGCTCAACCAAAACCTATTCAAATTTTTATGAAGCAACAACATGTTCATTTTGTCTTGGTAGCGATATTCCTTATTTTTATGGTTATGAAAATTCAGGAGATTTGCAAAGTAAAATTCAGCAATATTTCAAGACTCCTTTAACCAGTTTCCAAGGGGCTTATAGTGCAAAAAATGTGTATATCAATTAATCTCCACTGATTGCAATCCTGCTTTTAGCAGTAAAAAACCACCACTTTTGTAGTGTACAAATGATTTGCAGTGGTTTTACTGAAGTGATTTTTCCACTAAATTTTCATTAAATAATTCAAAGCTAAAAACACAATTTGTAATGCAATAATCACTCCAAACCACATCCATCCTTTTTGACGCAGTGCAACCCGATCTATACTTTGATAATTGACTGTTTTAATCATTTTGGCACCTCATTCATTCTTCACTGAATTGATACGTTTTGGAGCAAAAATCTTTCTGTATAAGAACAATCTAAATGAAGCAAAAAATAAACCAAGTTTTGAAATGTAACTAAAAATTATTTTTCACTCAATTTTAAACACATACGCAAAGAAAAAGCCCCTTTCAGGGCTTCTTCAAATCAATTGATCACTAAATCAATTAACCAATAAATTTACGTGCATTACGGAACATACGTAACCATGCACCATCTTCAGTCCACTCTTCAGGTTTCCAAGAATGCTGAATCGCACGGAAGTTACGCTCAGGGTGCGGCATCATGATCGTTGCACGACCATCTTTCGACGTCACACCAGAAATTGCTTCAGGCGAACCATTCGGGTTCAATGGATAGTGTTGAGTTGCATTACCCAAGCTGTCTACATAACGCAAAATCACTTGATTACCTGCATTCAATGATGCAAAGTTTTCAGCAGTCGTTTCCGCACGACCTTCACCATGCGCCACAGCGATTGGTAAAATTGAACCTTCCATGCCTTCTAAAAGAATCGATGGAGATTTTTCAACTTTTACGTTCACAACACGTGCTTCAAACATTTCAGAGGTATTGCGGCGGAAACGCGGCCAATTGTCTGCACCCGGAATCAACGGTGCAAGCTGTGCAAGCATCTGACAACCATTACAAATACCAACAGAGAAGGTATTGTCACGGTTAAAGAATTTCTCAAACTGATCACGTAGTTTTGGATTGAACAGCACTGATTTCGCCCAGCCACCGCCTGCACCCAATACGTCACCGTAAGAGAAACCACCACACGCCACTAAACCTTCAAAGTCGTCTAAATCAATACGACCTGAGAGTAAATCGCTCATGTGAACGTCAACTGTATTGAAGCCAACTTTGTCAAATGCCGCAGCCATTTCTACATGACCATTTACGCCTTGTTCACGTAAAATCATCATGTTTGGACGACGTTCATTGATGTACGGTGCTTCTACAGGCTCATTTAAGTCAAATGTTGGTAATGCAATCAGACCTTTATGATCTGTATTGGCAATCAAGCTATATTCTTGATCAGCCGTTTCTACGTTGTCACGTAAACGCTGGATTTGATGTGACACTTCAGTCCATGCTTGTTGTAATTCAGCACGGCTTAAGCTCAAACCATTTACAGTTAAAGTGTCTGTATTATTTACAGTACCGACAATTGCAATCGCATCTTTTAATACAGATGCTGCAACTTCGTCTGCTAATGTTGCCCAATCTGCTTTAGAAATTTGCAATACTGCACCAATTTCTTCTGCAAATAAGCTTTCAGTTGATTGATCTTCAAGTGCTACACCTAAACGTGCAGCAAACATCATTTCTGCAACAGTTGCGACTAAACCACCATCACCGATGTCATGGTACGCTTTGATCAAGCCACGGTTGTTCCAGTCTTGAACCAATGCAAAGAATGCTTTGAAATCGTCAAAGTTATCGACATCAGGAGTCACTGAACCGATTGCTTTGTAGACTTGTGCCAGGATTGAACCACCTAAACGGAACTGACCTTTAGACAAATCAATACGAACTAAAACTGAATCTTCATTTTTCAGTTCAGGCGTCAGTGTTTTACGTACATCTATAACAGGTGCAAATGCAGTGATCACACCTGACATTGGTGAAGTCACTGATTTATTTTCACCTTCGTCATTCCATGTGGTACGCATTGACAATGAGTCTTTACCCACAGGAATTGCGATTCCGAGCGCAGGACACATTTCCATACCGATGGCTTTTACGCCTTCGAATAATGCCTGATCTTCACCTTGCTGACCTGCTGCTGCCATCCAGTTCGCAGACAATTTAATGTCGCTGATCTGTTCAATGTTGGCACACATGATATTTGAAATAGACTCAGCCACTGCCAAACGTGCAGAAGCCGCAGGATTCAACAATGCCACAGGTGGACGTTCGCCCATTGCCATTGCTTCGCCTGTGTAACCTTGTAAGCTTGTCGTCGTTACCGCAGCATCGGCAACAGGAACTTGCCAGCGACCTACAAACTGATCACGTGCAACCATACCTGTGATTGAACGGTCACCGATGGTGATTAAGAATGATTTTGATGCAACAGTTGGGTTTTTCAGAACACGGAAAATCGCATCTTTTAAATCCACCACTTTTGCAGCAGTGAAATCATCGCCTTTACGTTCAATTGTCTCAAAAGTACGACTCATACGCGGTGTACCGCCAAGCATCACTTGCATTGGCATATCCACAGCTTTGTTGTCAAACAATGGGTCATTTACAGTCAACTGACGTGCTTCAGTCGCTTCACCCAATACCGCAAACGGACAACGTTCACGTGCACAGATCGATTCAAATAATTCTAAAGATTCAGGTTTGATTGCAAGCACATAACGCTCTTGTGCTTCGTTCGACCAGATCTCCATTGGAGACATGCCCGGCTCTAAAGACGGAATCTTACGCAGGTCAAGGATTGCGCCTAATTCGTGGTCATTGACCAGTTCAGGCATGGCATTGGAAATACCACCCGCACCCACATCATGCACAGATACGATTGGGTTGAAATCTTCCATGCGCCAGCAAGTATCAATCACCTCTTGGCAACGGCGTTCCATTTCAGGGTTTTCACGCTGAACAGATGCGAAATCAAGGCTTTCACCGAGTTTACCACTGTCTACAGAAGATGCTGCGCCACCACCTAAACCGATGAGCATGGCAGGACCACCCAAAACGATCAGTAAATCGCCTGGTTGGATTGCATCTTTTTCTACATGGTCAGGACGGATGTTCCCGTAACCACCTGCGATCATGATTGGCTTGTGGAAGCCTTTCACATCACCATTGACATTTTGTTCAAAAGTACGGAAATAACCGTTTAACGCAGGACGACCAAATTCGTTGTTAAATGCTGCGCCACCTAAAGGACCATCGATCATGATCTGTAAAGGTGAAGCCATACGAGATGGTTTGCCGTAGTTATCTTCCCAAGGCTGTTCAAAGCCCGGAATGTTCAGGTTAGAAACCGTAAAACCTGTTAAACCTGCTTTTGGCTTACCACCACGACCTGTTGCGCCTTCATCACGGATTTCACCGCCTGAACCTGTTGCAGCACCTGCAAATGGTGCAATCGCAGTTGGATGGTTATGCGTTTCCACTTTCATTAAGATGTGGGCAGCCTGGCTCTTGTATTTATAAACGTGATGACCGGTTTCTTCGTCTTTTTTCGGATAGAAACGTTGAGTATCAAAGCCCACGATCACAGAAGCATTGTCTTTATACGCTGACAATACATCTGTAGGTGACTCTTTATAAGTATTTTTAATCATTTGGAACAATGACAATGGTTGTACTTCACCATCAATTGTCCATTCAGAACCAAAGATTTTATGACGGCAATGTTCAGAGTTTGCCTGAGCAAACATCATCAATTCGATATCGTGTGGGTTACGACCCAACTTGTTGAAAGCCGCGACCAGATAATCAATTTCTTCATCAGAAAGTGCAAAACCAAACTCTGAGTTGGCTTTAACCAAGGCATCTTTACCCTGACCCAAAATATCAATTGAGTTCAGTGGCTTAGGCTCAGTTTCTGAAAATAATGCAGCAGCATCTTCAATTTGGTTGAAAACACTTTCCGTCATACGGTCATGTAAAACTTGTTTTACTGCGTCTGAAACGTCTGAAATACCCTTTAAAGTAAACAAAACACCGCGTTCAAGGCGGTGTACAGGCGTATTACAGTTGGCAAAAATATCGGTTGCCTTTGACGACCACGGCGAAATTGTACCTAAGCGTGGCGTCACTAAAATCTGAACTTCATCACTTGCAGCCTGACGTACTTCAAACGATGCGCCATCGTTTAAAAGCTGTAACGCAGATTGCTGTTGTTGCTCGCTGAGCGCTTGGTCAAACAGATAGACCCATTGGCTTTCTATTGATTGAACAGAACTGATAGACGATAGACGGTTTAAGAGTTGTGTTTGCTTAAAAGAAGAATGTGCGGGTGCACCGGCAATGATAAACATGCTGTTTTTGGCTCCACGGGCAGGTCGGACAGATCCTACCGCAATGTGACTTGAGAGAGCGCATATTCTACTGTGAAAGCGAGTTTTCAGCTAGTCATCTACAGCTTAAAAAATTAAGTTTTCTTTATTTAAAATGCGCTATTTACTTTGACTTTGTGGCTCAAACATGATTAGTAACAATTGATTAATATAAAACGATAAGCCCATTTTTCAGTTTATTATGTTTATTTCTTCTAAGGTGCTCCTTTAATAAATCGTTGCCATCTAGCTACTTTATTCTTTTTAATTTGCATTTCAACCCATATAGTGTCACTATAACACTTATTAAATCACAACAAAAATTGAAATGACTATGCCCGAAATTAAATTTTATAGCACACAAGATGAATTTGGCGAGCTTTCCAACTTTGCCCATTTTCCGATCAAACTTGATGGAAAAATGTGGCACACCACCGAACATTATTTTCAAGCACAAAAGTTTACAGATAAACAGTATCAGGAAAAAATTCGTACTGAGAAATCACCCATGATTGCTGCTCGTTTAGGACGTGATCGTAAACAAAAATTGCGTAAAGATTGGGAATCCGTAAAAAATAATGTCATGAAAAAGGCATTACTTGCTAAATTTACTCAACATGAAGATTTAAAAAACTTGTTAATTTCTACAGGTGAGGCAAAGCTGATTGAGCATACAGAAAATGATGCCTATTGGGGTGATGGTGGTGATGAAAAAGGTAAAAACGTTTTAGGTATTTTACTCATGCAAGTTCGCGAAGAATTAAGTACATCAAATGCTTAAATTTCTAGTTAAATTTGGGTATAAGACAAACTATGTCGCCCTGCTCTAGTACATTTTCAATAAATTTGGCATGATGAAAGCAACACAGAAATGAATAACGATAAATGACTCAAATGCGTTGGTTAGAGCTGCTCTCCACAGTTCGAATTGGTAGTAAAAAGCAAAGTACAGAACAAGCACGTAGCCCATTTCATAAAGACTATGACCGCATTATATTTTCGCAAAGTTTTCGACAACTGAATCGTAAAACTCAGGTTCATCCATTGACACAGCACGATGGCATTCACACACGACTCACCCATTCCTTAGAAGTATCATGTATTGGACGCTCACTCGGCATGCTTGCCGCAGAAAAAATACAAGATGAACTGCCTGTATGGATTTCCCCTGCCGATGTCGGTGCGATCATCCAAGCTGCTTGTTTAGCACATGATATTGGCAATCCACCATTCGGGCATGCAGGTGAATATGCGATTCGAGAATGGTTTGACGATGCTTCACACACTGACTTTTTAAAAGATTTAAGCCCTGAACAGCAAGCTGATGTACGTCAGTTTGAAGGCAATGCTCAAGGTTTACGTTTACTCACTAAAATTGATTATCATCCCAACGATGGTGGTATGCGCCTGACTTACGCAACCTTAGGGGCTTACTTAAAGTACCCTTGGTTGTCTAAAACCATCGAGTCACAAGGCAATACCCCTGCAAGCCAACGGGCTAAATTTGGTTGCTACCAAGCAGAAAAAGAAATTTTAAAGCAGATTGCAGATCAGTTAGGTTTAATTCAACTTGGTGAATATCAATGGTGTCGTCATCCACTGACGTATTTGTTAGAGGCGGCTGATGATATTTGTTATGCCCTCATTGATTTGGAAGATGGCATTATTTTAAATATGCTGTCTTATGAAGAAGTTGAACCCATTTTCCTGAATTTATTGGGTGATTATGGTGTACCTGCCGAACTGAGTATGCCCTATACCACATGGCAACAAAAAATCGCAGCTTTGCGTGGGCGTGTCATGAAACGTTTGGTTGATGAGGTGACGACTGCTTTTGCTAAGCAACATTTCCAAATTCTTTCAGGGCAACTTAAAGGTTCATTATTACAATATTGCGCTGAAGATATTGAAATCGGGATTGAAAAAGCAAAGAATTTGGCACGTGAAAAAATCTTTGAGCATCCGCAAAAGTCAGGTTTGGAAATTATTGCCCATCAAAGTTTGCAACATATTTTGGATGCCTTCATTCCCCTGACGACACCGAATAAAACCTTAGGTTTCAAAGAGGGTCGTTTGAGATCAATTTTAGATCGCTTTGGTGCCCGTTTCAGCGATGATCATTATGACAATATTATGCAAGTCTTAGATATCGTCAGTAAGTTTTCAGACCATCAGGCTTATAACTTGGCGCAAGAATTACAAGGCAATAAGGTGGGTTTTTTCTGATGAAGCGATTTGTGGACAATGGTCTTTCAAGCCTTGAATTATTGAAACCTGAAATTTGGGTATGTTGTCCTAAATGCGATCATTTGGCAAAAATCAAAGAAACAACTTTAGAATCAATCCAAAAGATAGAAGTCGTTTGTACTTATTGTAGTTACAGAAAAAATTTAGAAAATTACCGTAGTACTTCTTATGATTTTGTTAACTATTACTTCAACCTAAATAGCAATATAGAGGAATGGGCTGGTGCTTGTAATATTACCATTGATAAGAAATGTCTGAGTTGCAAAGAAGGAAAGTATAAGTTTGAAAAAGATTTTGCTCGTAAATCAGCGATCCCACGTTTTATTAATGTTGAATGTAATTTCTGCTTAAAGATACAAACATTTGATCAAGCCCAATTTGAAATTAGTAAATTAATGGCAAATAAGGTAGGAGCAGATCCTTATTATCATTTTCCATTATATTTAGCTTCCCCTGTTCGCCAAGGTTTAATTTGCGCTTTTAATCCACAGCATATACAAATATTGAAAGATTATATTCAAGCTGATTTAAGAGAACGAAAATATCCTAATTACAATAAAAGCTATTTTTCACGCCTCCCTGCTTGGATTAAATCTGCACGAAATCGCAAAGAAATCCTCAAAGCACTTTTGCGTTTAGAGCAAATGACAACTACTATTCAACCATGAACAAAATAAGTGAACAAACTCAATGATCGGATGTCTAATTGGTGAAGTCTTCGCTTTAGAAGCACCTACAGTACTTTTAAATGTCAATGGTGTTGGCTATGAAATCGACACACCGCTTTCAACCTTTTGCCAACTGCAAAAAGGTCAAAAAGTCACCCTATGGACACATTTAGCCGTCCGTGAAGATGCACAACTCCTCTACGGCTTTTTAAACCAACAAGAGAAAATCATTTTCCGTACCTTGTTAAAAGTAAATGGTGTTGGTCCTAAAATGGCTTTAGGTATTTTATCTACACTCAGTGTGGAAATGCTGATTCATACCGTTGAAAATGGTGATGTTAAAACCTTAGTCAAAGTTCCAGGTGTTGGTGCAAAAACTGCTGAACGCTTAATGATCGAGCTACGTGATCGTTTTAAAGCATTTTCTACAGGTGCTGTGACAAATGGCACAAGTACCACACAGATTCAATTTACAGGCAACTCTGCTGTTGCCGAAGCAGAAGCCGCTTTACAATCTTTAGGTTATAAGCCTGCCGAAGCACAAAAGTTAGTCAATGCAGCAAAAGGGGAATTTACTGAAGCCAGTGATATTATCCGTGCGGCACTTAAATCGATGAATAAATGATTTTTGAATAAATCATTTATATCACTAAGAAAATAAGCTTAATGCCTGTGGAATTGTTATAAAAAATTTAATCAAATGACTGGCGACATGGATGTCGCCTTGTTGGATTGGGATATAGGGACATATCCTCAGTTCCTCAATCCAACAAAAGATTTTTGTTACTTTTGATCTTTCAAAAGTAAAATAACGCCTACACAATGGCAGTGAAAATGCCCAAGCACTTTGAGGCTGTGCCTAACAAACTCAAATTCAGACAATGAGATCATACAGACAGTTATGCAAGACCGTTTAATCAGTGGTTCTGAAAAACCCGAAGATCACTTTGATCGTGCCATTCGCCCAACCTCACTCGATGACTATATCGGTCAACCTGTAGTACGAGAGCAAATGGAAATCTTTATTGGTGCTGCACGCGGACGTGGCGAAGCCCTTGATCACACCTTAATCTTTGGACCACCGGGTTTAGGAAAAACCACACTCGCCAATATTATTGCCCGTGAAATGGGAGGAAATCTCAAATCCACTTCGGGTCCTGTATTGGAACGTGCGGGTGATTTGGCAGCGATGCTGACCAATCTTGAAGAAGGCGATGTGCTTTTTATTGACGAAATTCACCGCCTATCCCCTGTCATTGAGGAAATTCTCTACCCTGCGATGGAAGATTACCAACTCGATATCATGATTGGTGAAGGACCTGCGGCACGTTCCATCAAACTGGATTTGCCACCATTTACACTGGTCGCAGCAACAACACGAGCAGGTTTACTGACTTCGCCTTTGCGTGATCGCTTTGGAATTGTACAACGACTTGAGTTTTATTCGGTTGAAGATCTGACTCATATCGTCACCCGATCAGCAAACCTGATGGATGTTCCAATGACACATGATGGTGCAATCGAAGTTGCTCGTCGTTCACGTGGTACACCTCGTATTGCCAACCGCCTTTTACGTCGTGTCCGTGACTACGCACAAGTCAAAGGTACAGGCGAAGTGACGCAGGAAATGGCGCAACGCGCTTTAGATATGTTAAATGTCGATAAAGATGGTTTAGATACGCTGGATCGTCGTTATCTGAGTATGTTGCTGGAACGTTTTGATGGCGGTCCTGCGGGGGTGGAAGCTTTAGCTGCTGCAATGGCGGAAGATTCAGGAACCTTGGAAGATGTCATCGAACCTTATTTGATTCAGCAAGGTTATGCCATGCGTACAGCACGTGGACGGATTGCCACCAATCAGGCGTATTTGCAGTTTGGAATGATACCACCTGAACCAAAGAATTAGTTTTTTAGCTTATGGTGTTTTTGTTTCTAATTTCACCATAAGCTAATAAAACTCAATAGCTCTCTACTTTGGAGTAAAAATTTATCTACAATGGATTCAAGATCTAAATCAAAAGGTTGACCTAAGAATGGGGCTATATTTTCAAATGTAAAAGCTTGTATATGTTATTGTAGTATAAGGTTCAAATTTTCTAAATTTGCAGTGATTTTTCTGCGGTAATGCCTATTTTTGCAAGTATAAGCTCACAATTTGAATAACTGAATTCATTAGTATCCTCAATTTATATTCTTTCTTGAAATATATTTATGTATATTTTTCAAACACAACTCAAATAGATATCGTACTGAGTGATCGATTTCACTGTTAAGTACAAATACTATGTATTATCACAATAACGATATGCTCAACATATATCAGATATTTAAACTAAATTTAAAATTTTGAATGCTCAGGTAATTACAATTATGCGCTGGCATACACAATAAAAGTCAGCTATACAAAACCATGATAAATAATAAAAGTGGTAAAAACATATGAATATAACCAAGTTAAATTTAATGCTCTTTAGCCCACTCCTCCTCACCGCTTGTGCAACTAATGCATTATTTGGTAATTCAGAAACAGAAATAACGACTAAAACTAAAATTGCACTACAAGATCAAATTATTGCAATAGGACGTACAAGCCAACCCATCCAAGGTTATGAAAATGCTTTAGTACTTGCAGGACAAACCCATAGTTTTTTTGTCCAACCGAATATAGATTCAAATAATTCTGCTGATTTATTTCAAAAAATTTTCAGTCAGATTGATTTAAAGTCTTTGTATCTAGCTCCTGCTTTAGATAATGATGCTATGACACAAATAAATACTCATCAACACAATTCAATTTTACTTAAAGTTGATGAAAAACTGAAAAATAATCGTTCAGTTCCTTACATAACCAGTCTGTATTTTATAAAGAAAACACAATTATTGACGGCAAAAGAAACATCAACACTCAAAGATTTAGGTTTCAAATGCCAAACCGAATTAACCGATTATCCAAAACAAACATTTTGTATCCGTACCATTCACACTCAAATCACACTCGCCTCGAAAGTTCAAAATTTGAATCAATTACAGTACAAATTAAAACAACCAATTGATATTCAATATCAAGTCACTACAACATCGCGTAACTATAGTCGCCAAGCTTTTAAAATTTTTACTCCACTGACTGTGGCTTTCGATATTGTCACGAGTCCAATTCAAGGAGGTATTTTTATATTAGCTTCAATGCTTGGCGCACCTGGTAGTTTGTAAACTGAATGTTTTATTCAAAAAAATATCGTCTTAACTGTCACCCCTTTTACGAATAAATTGTCCGTATGAAAGAAGCTGAACTTGGTGCCTTGTGCCAATTACCCAAAAAATCATTGTGATAAACTGCAAATCGTTTTATAGCTTAGGTCTTGGTGAATATTTGAAAAATATTTACACTCAAGATCAAGCCAAAAAAACAATTTTAGACTCAAAATTTTAGTAAAAGTGGAACAACATCATGGCGAACAAATTTGAATTTCAAATCCGTGTATATATCGAAGACACAGATGCAGGCGGAATTGTTTACCATGCCAATCATATTCGCTTTATGGAGCGTACACGTACAGAATGGTTACGTGCATCAGGGATTGACCACTATTGGCATCAAAAAGACTATAACTTTGTAGTCCATAAAATAAATGTGAAATATATGCGTCCTATACTGATGGATGACTTAATTACTGTTACAGCACGTGTAGTTTCGTGTAAAGCAACGTCTTTTGTATTGCAACAAAATATATATCGTGGTGAAATCACACTTGCTTCTGGTGAGGTTGAATTAGCATGTTTAAATGCTGAGATGAAACCTTGCCGAATTCCGGATGAAATCCGTGATTTAATTCAACGTGAATTAGCTCACGAATAAAAAAAATTTAATTGGCACATGTAACTATGGCAACTCAACAACTCGAATCTTCTCTTCACGTTTCTGATTTAATTTTACAAGCGAGCCCTGTCGTACAACTGGTGATGCTCGTATTGGTACTCGCCTCTTTATTTAGCTGGTATCTGATTGCCAAGTTACATATGGGTTATAAAAAAGCCCGTCAAGGAGATGAGCATTTTCAAAAAATCTTCTGGTCTGGTGCTGAGTTAAATACTTTATACAATAACGCTCAACTTAACTCTAAGCGTGAAGGCTTAGAAGATATTTTTTATCAAGGTTTAAGCGAATTTTTAAAACTGAAAAAACGTCATGCTGAAACAGCACCAATGATCGAAGGTACTGAACGTATTTTACGTGTTGGTTTAAGTCGTGATCAAAGTCGCTTAGAACAAAGCTTAAGTGCCTTAGCAAGTATTGGCTCTGTTGCACCTTATGTCGGTTTATTTGGTACTGTTTGGGGTATCATGAATGCCTTTATTGGTCTTGCGCAAGTTGACCAAGTGACGTTAGGTACGGTTGCACCTGGTATTGCTGAAGCCCTAATCGCAACTGCAATTGGTCTTTTTGCGGCTATTCCTGCTGTATTGGCATTTAACCATTACACGGCAAAAGGCGAAGAAGTTTATTCAGATCGTGCACTTTTTGCCGAAGAAATGGTGGCGCTGTTACAACGTCAATCTGTGGGTTCAACACAGGAAAATGACTAATGGCAATACAACGTTCAGGACGCTTTGAACGCGTTAAAAAACCTTTAAAGAGCGACATGAATGTCGTTCCTTATATTGATGTAATGTTAGTTCTTTTGGTGATTTTTATGGTCACTGCACCCATGATCACCACAGGAATTGATGTTGATTTACCTCAAGCGAACAGTACACCTATTGAGTCCAAAGAAACGTTAGCCATTGTTACTTTAGATAAAGACGGGCAATACTTACTCAAAGATGATACGCATAAAAATGAGTCATTGTCTTTGGAGCAATTAAAAGAAATTTTAACCCAAGCACAAACTGACTCAGAAACGAAACAACAAAAATTTAGTGTTTTAGTCAATGGTGATAAATCTCGCCCTTATGGCGATGTTATGAGCCTGATGTCTGCATTACAAGAAGCTGGACTCAATCAAGTTGGGTTACTCACAGAGCCATTAAAGTAAGTTATGAAAGATTTCAATAAGCCACAATCAAAAGAAAATGCGATTGCACTTGGATTTACCCTTGGTGTCCATGTGGTGGCGATTGTTGGCTTACTTTTTCTAGGGATGAGTAAACCACTTGAACCACCAAAACAACTCAAAACTGTTTTAGTTAAACCTGAAGATATTATTCCTCCTGAAGCTGAGCCTTTAGAAGTTACAGACTCAACTGAAACAGCCGATACTCAAACTGCTGAAAATATCCAACAAACAGCCGAACCTGTTGTGGATGCACCAAATATTCCTGTAACTGCTGTACCTGTTCCATTACCAGCTCCTGCTCCTAAAGTAGATCTACAAAAAGCTGCTGCTGAAGCAAAAGCTGCCGAAGCAGCAAAGGCACAAGCTAAAGCGGCTGAAATGGCACGTTTAAAAGCAGCAGAAGCTGAAAAAGCACAAAAAGAAGCTGCTGAAAAAGTCCGTCAAGCTAAAAATGATGCTGAAAAAGCAAAGGCTGAAGCTAATGCTAAAGCCAAAGCTGAGGCTGCTGAAAAAGCTAGACAAGAGGCTAACGAAAAAGCACGTCA
>NZ_JACAIJ010000011.1:0-63589 GCF_030325485.1 Acinetobacter sp. R933-2 | reverse complement strand
AGCTAAAGCCGATGCTGCTGCAAAAGCGAAGCAAGAAGCGAACGAAAAAGCACGTCAAGCTAAAGCCGATGCTGCTGCAAAAGCGAAGCAAGAAGCGAACGAAAAAGCACGTCAAGCTAAAGCCGATGCTGCTGAAAAAGCTAGACAAGAGGCAAACGAAAAAGCACGCCAAGCCAAAGCCGATGCTGCTGAAAAAGCTAGACAAGAGGCAAACGAAAAAGCGCGCCAAGCTAAAGCCGATGCTGCTGCAAAAGCGAAGCAAGAAGCAAACGAAAAAGCGCGCCAAGCTAAAGCCGATGCTGCTGAAAAAGCTAGACAAGAAGCAAACGAAAAAGCGCGTCAGGCTAAAGCCGATGCTGCTGTAAAAGCGAAGCAAGAAGCAAACGAAAAAGCACGTCAAGCTAAAGCCGATGCTGCCGCAAAAGCGAAGCAAGAAGCGAACGAAAAAGCGCGCCAAGCTAAAGCCGATGCTGCCGCAAAAGCGAAGCAAGAAGCGAACGAAAAAGCGCGTCAAGCCAAAGCTGATGCTGCTGAAAAAGCGAAGCAAGAAGCGAATGAAAAGGCGAAAGCTGATGCTGATGCAAAACGTAAAGCTGATGCTGAGGCAAAAGAACAAGCAGCCGCTGAAGCCAAAGCCTCTGCTGCTCAAAAAGCCAAAGAAGAAGCCACGACTAAACGAGCTGAAGCGAAGAAAATTGCATCTTCTGCAAAACGTGATTTTGAAAATAAAGTTCGTAGTGCATGGCGTATGCCAAGCGGCTCTTCAGGGCAAAAAGCTTCTGCTCGCGTAACGCTTACGGAAACTGGTGGCGTCGCATCTGTTGTTGTAAATGCGTCTGATCCTGATGTAAAAGCAAGTGTAGAACAAGCTGTACGTTCTGCCGCACCATTTCCAATGCCATCAGATCCAGATGCACGACGTGAAGCACGTAGTTTTACTGCAAGCTTTACCGTGAAATAATCCTAAAAATCAAACCCTGTTTCGGCAGGGTTTAATTTTATAAATATCAGATATATTTAAAAAAAATAAAGCATCTACTTTTTATTATTCTTTAAATAACGATCCTTTTTAACTTAGCCAATATAATCAAAATATCCTATAAACTTATTATGTTCTAATGCAGTTTCAAAGAAAAATTGAATCGACTTTAATAGCAAAATAAAGTCTTGAAATGAATCATGATCACTATAAGGCGGATCTTCTAAATTCCATTCAAGTTGTGCAAATTTTTCAATTTCTTCAAGTTGTTCATCTAGAGGATCATCCCAAAATTCATGTGCCCATTCCTCAAAAATTTTAGGTTGAGTTTTTGTATAATCAAATAATGTCTTAATATGATTCACAACATCTTTTTGTTGTTGGCGATCAAATGTCACCAAGCGACTCATTAACACGTCATTACTTAAATCTAGATCTTGCACATTATTTTCTTTAAAAAATTGTAAAGCTGTTAAATCAGGAAAAGAACCCACAATATCTCGCAGTATGATTCCAAAAATATCAGAACGTGAAGAAAAAGATAAATTTTTAGGAGCTTCCTCATCCTCAGAATTAAACCAAGCCACAGAAATTGGTCTTTTTTCCTGTGTGAAAAATACATAATCTCTATGCTGTGACATGATTAATATCTCATTTTTTATTATGAATAAGGTGTAATTTATCTCATCCTTACTATTGTGCATAGCCACCGCTCTCTAAATTTTGTAGAATAGTGCTTTATTTCCTTCGGTTTCGGTTATGACCTCTTGGACACCTCATGTAACAGTGGCAACTGTTGTTGAAAAAGATGGAAAATTCCTTTTTGTAGAAGAACATACAGAAGGTGTAACACATACTGTATTTAACCAGCCTGCGGGGCATGTTGAATGTGATGAATCCATTATTCAAGCCGCAATTCGTGAAACGATGGAAGAAACAGGTCATGCTGTCGAAGTCGATTCATTATTAGGAATTTACACGTATACCCCTCCAATGTTTCCAGATCGTACCTATTACAGATTCTGTTTTCTTGCTCATGTACTCGAATATTTTCCTGAAGCTGAGCTTGATACAGGCATCATTGGTCCAAAATGGATGACCTTAGAAGAACTCCTTGATACAGCACGTGCGCGTAGCCCATTGGTGATTAAAGCTGTACAAGATGCGCTTTCTGGGCAAAAATACCCACTTTCGCTCATCTATGAGCACCAAAACTCTCCTTTAATTTCAAATTTGGATGCTTAGTCCTATGCAACAACGTGTCATCGTCGGTATGTCAGGTGGTGTAGATTCTTCTGTTTCTGCTGCACTTCTTCTTCAACAAGGATATCAAGTTGAAGGGCTTTTCATGAAAAACTGGGAAGAAGATGATGGCACAGAATACTGTACAGCAATGGAAGATCTTGCTGATGCGCAAGCAGTCTGTGACAAAATCGGCATCAAACTGCATACGGCTAACTTTGCAATGGAATATTGGGATCGTGTCTTTGAACATTTCCTTGCAGAATATGCCGCTGGTCGTACACCAAACCCAGATATTTTATGTAATAAAGAAATTAAATTTCGTGCATTTTTAGATCATGCTGTGAACTTAGGTGCAGACTTTATTGCAACTGGACATTATTGTCGTCGTGGTGAAACTGCAACCAATTCACGTGGTGAAGAATATGCGCCTCTTCTGCGTGGTGTAGATAACAATAAAGACCAGACTTATTTCCTACATGCTGTACATGGACGTGAAATTAATAAAACCTTATTCCCTGTCGGTGAAATTGAAAAACCTGAGGTGCGTAGGATTGCCGAAGAACTTGGTTTAATCACTGCCAAAAAGAAAGACTCAACAGGGATCTGTTTTATTGGTGAACGTCGTTTTAATGACTTCTTAAAACAATATTTACCTGCTCAACCTGGAAAAATTGTTTTAGATACAGGAAAAGTGGTTGGTGAACATCACGGCTTAATGTACTATACGCTCGGTCAGCGCGGTGGGATTGGTTTAGGTGGTCTCAAAGGCGCAGAAGAAGGTGCTTGGTTTGTCTTATATAAAGACATTGAAGGCAACCGTCTTGTTGTGGGTCAAGGTCATGAACATCCACTCATGCAAAGCACAACTTTATGGTCAGAAATGATTGATTGGGTTGCAGGTGAACAAGATATTCCTGAAAAAGGTTTTAAATGTACCGCAAAAACTCGTTATCGTCAGCCTGATCAAGCATGTACTCTTTATAAAGATGCTAGCATGCCAAATGGTGTACGTGTCGAATTTGATGAACCACAAAGAGCAGTTACTCCTGGTCAAAGCGTCGTGTTCTATGTAGATGAAATTTGTTTAGGTGGTGGTGTCATTCATCATACCAATGCACCAAAACCTGATTTTATTGATTAAAATTCTTTAACTTATTTGAAAGGAATTTAGGCATGGTTGAGTTGCCCTTTCAACAGCCTCAAACTTTGAATCAACGCCAAAATAAAGCTTTGGCGTTAGCAGCTGTGTTTCAAGCAACACAACTCACGCATATGACTGCAATTTCTGGTCGTCAAAGTATTGGTGAAAGTGGTAATTTTTATTTTGAACAACTCATTAAAGCCAGCCTAAATATCCGTCCTTCTGAAAATCAATCCTCTCAGACCTTAGATTTTTTTCATCAATTATCTGATATTTCTTTGGGATTAAAAACATTAGAAAGTAGCATTACCCAACCCTTTACTCCCACACCTAAATCTAAAATTCCTAAACTTTCTAGTGCAAAACTTCCTATGTCTTATGCGATGTCACTTTTAGCACTAGAAAAAAAAGTATATAGCAATCCAAAGTTTGTTGAAATCATTGAAAATGCTCAACAAAAAATTTTGAAACAACTCTCCTTTTTTGATCAAGACTATGCTCATCCAAGTATTGTGGCTAATTTGGCGCAAACTTATGTTGATACTGCGGGGCAAATCAATCCGCGCATTTTAGTCCGTGGTAATGCCGAAGCTTTTAAAGATCCTGCACATACTAATCGTATTCGTGCATGTCTTTTTACAGGTTTGCAAATGGCACATCTATGGCGTCAACTTGGGGGTAGCTCTTGGAACATGATTTTTAGCAAACGTAAATTGCTACGAGATATTCAAGACCTTGCTCGACTTCAGTTTCAGATTGTTTAACTGAAAAATATGTCGAACTTTTCCGCTTTTCGTTTTAATTCCAAAGTCTAAGGAATCTCTATGAACGCTTTAACTGCACTTTCACCATTAGATGGACGCTATGCCAGCAAATGTGATGCTCTTCGTCCTTACCTCTCTGAGTTTGGTTTAATCCATGCTCGTGTGACCGTTGAAGTGCGTTGGTTACAAGCGCTTGCAAACCGCCCTGAAATCACTGAAGTTCCTGCTTTTTCTGCTGCAACCAATGCTGCATTAGATGCGATTGTTGCTGACTTTTCTGAACAAGATGCTAACCGCATTAAAGAAATTGAACGCACAACCAATCATGATGTAAAAGCAGTTGAATATTTCTTAAAAGAAAAAATTGCAGGTATTGAAGAGCTTAAAAATGCAGGTGAATTCATCCACTTTGCATGTACTTCAGAAGACATTAACAACCTTTCTCATGCTTTAATGTTGAAAAATGGTCGTGAAGTTCTTGTAGATTCTATGCAACAAATCGTAGACGCTATCGTTGCTTTGGCTGAAACACATGCTGAACAACCGATGTTATCTCGTACACACGGTCAAACAGCAAGCCCAACAACTTTGGGTAAAGAAATGGCAAACGTGGCGTATCGTTTAGCGCGCCAAATCAAACAATTCAAACAAGTTGAATTATTAGGTAAAATCAATGGTGCTGTAGGTAACTACAATGCGCACTACTCTGCTTATCCTGAAATCAACTGGCCTGCGCATTCACAAGCATTTGTTGAATCATTAGGTTTAACATTCAACCCATATACAACACAAATCGAACCGCATGATTATATCGCAGAAATGTTTGATGCATTACGTCGCTTCAACACTGTGTTAATCGACTTTAACCGTGACGTTTGGGGTTATATCTCTTTAGGTTTCTTCAAGCAACGTTTAAAAGAAGGCGAAGTGGGTTCATCAACGATGCCACACAAAGTTAACCCTATTGACTTTGAAAACTCTGAAGGTAACTTGGGTATTGCCAATGCTGTCTTAGCTCACCTTGGTGAAAAATTACCTATCTCTCGCTGGCAGCGTGACTTAACTGACTCAACTGTTCTTCGTAACATGGGTGTTGGTTTGGCACAAAGCTTGATCGCTTTTGAAGCTTGCTTAAAAGGTATTGGTAAACTTGAGTTAAATGCAGCACGTATTCTTGAAGATTTAGACCATGCTCAAGAAGTTTTAGCTGAGCCAATTCAAACAGTTATGCGTCGTTATAACGTTGAAAAACCATACGAAAAATTAAAAGCACTTACTCGTGGTCAAGCCATGACACGTGACATGATGGTTGATTTTGTCAATGGTAATGAGCTTGAAGCTGTTCCTGCTGCGGATCGCGCACGTTTGGCTGAAATGACACCTGCAACTTATACAGGTAACGCTGCTGACCAAGCAAAACAAATCAAAGATCTTATTTCTAAAATCTAATCGATTCAGAAAACTAAAAAGCGAAGTCTAGACTTCGCTTTTTTTGTAGACCGCATTTTATTCAATAAATTATGGTAATGGGCAATAACGCATCCAATCTGCTCGCATTTTTTCAAACTCATCACCCGTGAGAATATCACTATAATAAATAAAATAAGTCGCATCTGGATATTGGATTTTATGTCGATAGAGCATGCCACGTAAAGACACTAAAAGCTCTTCAGGAAAATCCTCATCGAGTTGATCAAGTGCTTCAAAATCATAGTTAAAATAACAATTTTGCGATGCAATAAATGCTTCGATGATTGCCATACTCAAAACCCAAAAATTTAAATGTATATTTTAGCGGATTTACATTAAAAATCCGACTTAAACGCTATAAAGCAGGTCAAAAGTAGCAGTATTTCCTACTTTCGACCTATTCACTTTATCCAAATATAACAATCGACTGCAATAATTCCTCATCAATGGATGTATTTTTCAATTCAATCGAAAAATCACTAAGAGTGCTTTGTTGCTGATTATTGGATGCAGGTTCTTGACTTGGAACATCAGAAAATTCATTTAAAATATGGTCTACATATTGCTGCGAAAGCATATTTTCTTGTTGTTGCAATAAAGCATTTAAACCAGCTTCTGACTGATCAACCACTTTAGTTTGCGACATAGGCAGAGCCATTTCCTCTACAACCAATGTGTCTAATAATGTTGAAATTGCATGATCATCTTCAAGCATAAATGCTGTTGTTGTGACTTCAGCCTTTGCTTGCTCTGGCGCAATAACAGTAAAATGAAATGGATCACTCATGGCACTACTATTGGTTGCGGCATCCATTTGTGTAAATGTAAAGCTATGCTCACCTAATGCCAAATCTTTGGCTGGGGTGAATGTCCATTTACCTGTATTATCTACCGTTACAGTTGCAATGGCTAAACCATTATCATAAATCGTGACGATTGCACCAGACTCACCTGTACCTGCAAACTCAGGACGAGCATCATCTGTTTGACCTTTATTTGAAATCGTTTCTTTATTTTCTGTACCGACATCATCTGTCACTGTTTTTAAAACCACTTTATTTGGTGCAATCGTATCTTTAGTTCCAACAACTTTTGTTGTTTCAGAACGATTTCCTGCTTCATCATAGGTATAAATATCTGCAACTGCTTTATCAGTCAAACCACCATCTAAAGTGATTGTAAATTTTCCACTTTCGTCCGTTTTTCCAGCACCAATTAAAGTACCGTCTTTATTATAAATTTCGATTTTTTGGTTAGCACCTGCTTGACCTGTTACTTCAGTACCATCGCTATTTAGCTCTGCGCTTACTGCATCAGGCGCGATAGTATCCATTCCAGCCTCTATCGCTAAATCGGCAGATTGGTTACCTGCTTCATCTGTAACATTTATCGTTGCTGAGTCTTTTTCCGCTAAAGCAGGTTTAATTTGAATAGAAAAATAGCCCTGATCATCGGCTACACCTGAACCAATTTCCACACCATCACTATTTTTAATTTGGACTTTACTATTGGCTTCAGCATAACCTTGTACTTGATCTCCTGATTGACTGACTTCAACGGTAGGTTGTTCAGGTGCTAAAGTATCTTTACCCACAATCACTGAACTTGATTCAGATTTATTGCCTGCCGCATCTTCAACAATAACTTTTGCTTCATCTTCTTGAGCCAATGCTGGTTTTAAAGAAATTGAAAATGTGCCATCTGCTGCAACCGTAACAGGACCTGCAAGTAAGTTTTTACCTGTCACATCATAAATATAGATTTTTGCGCCTGCTTCTGCCTTACCTGAAATAATACTGCCTTCAGCATTAATTTGTGCATTTGCAGCATCAGGTGCAATCGTATCTTTTGTCCCTGTTATAACAGTCGATTTTGACTCATTGCCTGCTGGGTCTTTTGCATAAATCAGAACTTTTTCATTATTAATAATTTCTCGATCTAAATTTAGCTTAAAATTTCCATCTGCATCGACGGTTGCTTCACCAATCAATTTTCCATTAATGTCTTTAACATAAATGGTTGCGCCAGCTTCTGATTTTCCAGTTAATACCTTTCCATCAGCATCTAAACTTGCACTTGGTGTTGCGGGTGCAATTAAATCTGGTGTACTGCTACTATCATCATCGTCTTTGTCATGGAATGCAGCTAAATAAATCCCTTCAAGCCCCAATAAAATCAAAACAGGTTTAACCAGTTCTTTTTCATACCATGCAACTTTTTCAGTTTCCTCTGCTGTCGCAGCCTGAGGTTGTTGCACTGCCGCTTGACTTTGTTCAAGCTCATCAACCACACGTTTTGGGTCATAATTAATATGATAACCTTCAACCGTGATTACTAACTCTTCAAAAATGCCTTTGCTATTTGTTAAAACCACTTGATGCGGTGTATGTTGACCGTCTACAAAGAAATTTTCTAATATAATTTTTTCACCATTTTTAAGAATAATGATCGCATTATTGCCTGCATACTCAACTGAAGTGATGTCCTCTTTGCTATAGCCCAAGCGTACAATAGAAGCCTGATTTAAAACAATATGTTTATTTTCTGAGTTTTGCAAAGTGACCAAAGTTGATTTATCTAACACGATAATGCCTGTCATCATTCCCTCTTTTGAAATCAACATTTTATATAAAAGGCTAAGCTAACAAATGTATCGTCAAAGCACAATCAAGAACGACTGAATTAATTACAATTAAAAATCATTATAAACATATAATTAACTCACTTTTTTCTTTAGACTCTGATTAAAACAGCCAATAAGATGTAGAGACAAAAAAGCCAATGATTTATAAAAATTTAACAACGCAACATTGGATCAGTTTAGCCATCCTCTTACTTGCAATTATTATTGCCAGTATTCACCCCTTAGAGTTTGAATCTTATCTATTACATCAAATTGGCACAGTACTCATGTTAATCATGCTTTTGATCTGCCAGAAGAAAATAGGACTCAGCTATCCAACATTTTTACTTTATATTATTTTTTTACTCATTCACGTTTCAGCCGCACATTATTTATATTCCTACGTTCCTTATAATGATTGGATTAAGTCAGTATTTCATTTTGACTTAAATCAAGTGATGGGTTGGCAGCGCAATATGTATGACCGTTTTGTTCATTTTGGTTATGGCGTATTACTCTATCCATTCTTTTATCGTTTATTTCAAGTTGCTTTGCCTCATCTAAGCCCTAAAGCACTATTTTTGATTAGCATCCAATTTATTATGGCAAGTAGTTTATTTTATGAATGGATTGAATGGTGGTTAGCGATTGGTTTATCGCCAGAACAAGCTGAAAACTATAATGGGCAACAAGGTGATGTATGGGATGCACATAAAGATATGTTTCTAGCAACAATAGGCGCATTATTTACGGGTTTAATGATCTATTGGAAATCTACTCAAGCGCAGTTAACTGCTAAATAACATAAACAATAAAAATGCCAATCTTTTATGATTGGCATTCAAAGAGATCAAAAATAATCTAGAACTTAAAGTTTAGGGTCACGCATTTGCACCAAACTTGCATTAGCTTTACTCAAAGTATCGACCAATTTATTCATGACAGAAGGGATTAAACTATCCGCCATTTGTGCAGCTTGTAAACCCAACTTTTCACCTAAAGTTGGCTTACGGCGGGTTTGAATAGCATAAACATCATGTTGCGGAAGTAAACTTAAAAGATATTCATCAGATGTTTGTAATTTATCAACTAAATTCAAACTTAAAGCATCTTCACCATACCAATGTTCACCTGTAGCCACTTTTTCTACATTTAATTGTGGACGATACTTTTCAACAAAATGTTTAAACAAAGCATGTGTCTGCTGCAACTCTTCTTCAAACTTTGCTTTGCCTTCTTCGGTATTTTCACCAAACATGGTGACCGTACGTTTATATTGCCCTGCTGTATACAGCTCAAAATCAATATTATGTTCTTTCAATAAACGATTAAAATTAGGAACTTGTGCAACCACACCAATTGAACCAACGACAGCAAAAGGTGCAGAAATGATTTCAGACGCAATACATGCCATCATATAACCGCCACTGGCAGCAACCTTATCAACACAAATGGTTAAATGGAAACCCGCATCACGTAAACGTACCAATTGCGCTGCTGCCAAACCATAGCCATGCACCATACCACCCGGACTTTCTAGGCGTACCACAACACGATCACGTCCTGATTTTGCAGTCGCTAAAATTAAAGTGATTTCTTCACGTAAATTTTCAACTGCTGATGCTTGTACATCACCTTTAAAATCTAATACATAGATTTTCTGATTGTTCTTTTTACGCGCACGTGCTTCTTTTGCAAACTGTTGAGTTAATTGCAGTAATTCAAGTTTTGATGCTGTAGTTTGTGCAATTTTTTTTCGTTGTTCATTAATTCGTGCATTTAAATGACTCACACGAATTTCAGCAGGTAATGTAGGTAAATGAAATAGCATATAAATTCTAATCTCTTGAGACAATCGTTGCTTTTTAATAAAGATGCGGTCAAATTAGACTAAATTCAATGACTATTTTGAAATTTTTAAAAATATAAACCTCAGTCACTCATTTATGAACCATATTTCTGATCTATGTTTAGTTTTTATCCAATTGAATATGATCATTATATTGACATCAAAATACATATTATAAAAAAAAGCACCTTACGGTGCTTATTCACATCTTCAGCAATTAAGCTTCTGGTGCTGGGCTATACTGTTCAACAAGTGCTTTTAACTCACCATTTTGGAACATTTCTAGCATAATATCGCTTCCACCGATCAACTCGCCATTGATCCATAATTGTGGAAATGTAGGCCAATTTGCAATTTGTGGCAAAGTTGCGCGAATGTCTTGATTTTCCAAGATGTTTACATAAGCAAATGGACGACCAATTTGGCTAAGTGCTTCTACTGCACGTGCAGAGAAACCACATTGTGGGAATTGTGGTGTACCTTTCATGTAAAGTAACACTGCATGTTTAGCAATTTGATCGCGAATTAACGCTTCTGTATCACGTACTTGTTCAGTCATTGATTAAATCCTCAACTCATCTGCCTGCATTATACCTAAATCCATCATAAAGAGTATGACTTCAAGATTATTTCCAATTTTATTTGTATTTGGGCTTTAAATCTGTGTCATATTTTGCTTATATAAACTTTTATTTTTTACTTCTCAGACAAAGAAAAGAGTTCGTCATGAATAACGTTACGCTCGCTCCAATACAACCTGATCAACCTTCACATTTGATGCCTGTATTTAGCCGTCAACCGATCAGCTTTGTGCGAGGACGAGGCTCTTATCTATATACAGAAGATGGCACAGAATATTTAGATGCGCTTACAGGTATTGCTGTATGTGGTTTAGGTCACGCACATCCTGTACTTGCAGAAGCAATTGCAGAACAAGCGGCAACCTTGATTCATACCAGTAATATTTACGAAGTGCCTTGGCAAACGGCTGCTGCACAAAAACTTGCTGAAGTTTCAGGCATGGAAGAAATTTTCTTCTCAAATAGTGGTGCAGAATCAAATGAAGGTGCAATTAAAATTGCGCGTAAATTTGGTCATTTACAAGGGATTGCCAATCCTAAAATTATTGTTGCTGATCATTCTTTTCATGGTCGTACTTTGGCAACACTTTCTGCAACAGGTAACAAAAAAGTTCAAGAAGGCTTTGCTCCTTTGGTTGAAGGTTTTATTCGTGTTCCATTTGGTGATGTAGAAGCGATTGAAGAAGCTGCAATCAACCATCCTGACATCGTGGCTATTTTAGTTGAACCGATTCAAGGTGAAGGTGGTGTCAACACAGCACCTCAAGGTTTTAGCTACTTAGAAGATATTCGCCAGATCTGTAATCAACACAACTGGTTAATGATGCTCGATGAAGTGCAAACAGGTAATGGTCGTACGGGTCAGTATTTTGCGTATCAACACACAAATATTGTTCCAGATGTTCTCACCACTGCTAAAGGTTTAGGAAATGGCTTCCCAATTGGCGCTGTGATGACTCAAGGGCGTGGCGTTGGTGTACTGACAGCAGGTAATCATGGTTCAACTTATAGTGGTACACATTTAGGTTCACGTATTGTTTATACTGTGATTGATTTGATCCAAAAAGAAAATATTGTGGCAAATGCTGCTGAAATTGGTCAGTATTTAGTGGAACAATTCCGCACTCAGCTTGCAGAACAACAAGTCACTGTGCGTGGTTTTGGCATGATGATTGGTATTGAATTACCAAAAGACTGTGGTGATCTGGTCAATATTACACGAGATGAACACAAGCTGATCATTAATGTCACTTCTGGCAATGTTGTCCGTTTACTGCCTGCGCTCAACATGAATAAAGAACAAGCCGATGATCTTATTCAACGCTTAGTACCTGCAATTAAAGCATTTCTTGCCTAAATAAAATCAGATAAATCAATGAGTATCTTCGTGATACTCATTTTTTATGCCTAAAAAAACCGAGCTATTTAAATAACTCGGTTAATTTGTTAATGAGTGATGAACTTATAAAAAAATAAAGCTTAATTATAATAATCAAGAAGCTTCTTGATAAATACGCCCACCGGGTAATTGACTAAAATACTGTTTTAAAGCATCTAAACAACGATGAATTTTCATTGGTTGTTGTTCACGTTTCAATGTCATTGCATTTAAAGTAAAGGTTGGTAATTTCCAATCTGGTAATACTTCAACCAATGTCCCATTCATTAACTCTTTTTGTACATCTAAATATAAAATTCGCGCAATACCATGTCCATTTTGACATAAAGATTTCGCAACAAATACATTATTGGTTTGTAAACGATTCTGCATTTCTACATGAATGTTTTCACCCGATACTGCATGCTGAAAAGCAAAACTTTGGTAATTTTTCATGATATTAACAGGAATTAAATCATGATTAATTAAATCTTCAGGACGTGCAATTGGTGCCGTTTGATTCAAATAACTTGGTGATGCCACCAACACTTGGTCAACACGTGCCAATGGTATTGCAGTTAAATTATTCGAATCTTCTTCTTTTGCACACATGCGAATTGCAATATCAATACGCTCTTGAATTAAATCAATAAATTGATTATCTGCTTCAAAATGTACCATCAATCCACGATGTGCAGACATCCAATGAGATAAAGCAGGAACAACATGCGTCGCACCTAATTCAGGTGTGGTTGCAATACGTAATTCACCGACTAAATCATCTCTCAATTCATTAATACGAATTTTACCGCGCTCTGCTGCTGCGAGCATTTCTTGGCAACTATGAAAAAAGGCTTGACCAGCTTCTGTTAAACTCAGTTTACGTGTAGAACGATGAAGCAGAGTTACTTCCATTTCTTGTTCTAGGGATCGAACTTGCTGACTAACGGCACTGGTTGTGATGCCAAGCTCGCGCGCAGCACCACTGAATGAGCTTTTTTCAACGACACAAGCAAATACACCCATCGCTCGAAGTTGATCTAACATAAATTTCCCTCTGAAATTATGAGATGCTTCACACTTTTTGTTAAAAGCAACTCATTGTATTATACGAAGAAAATATATATTTGCATTAAATAAATTAGACAGATGGTAAAATATTTGCTGGATTAATCGGTTTTCCATCTAAACGAATTTGAAACTCTAGCATAGTTTGGGTAGCACCAGATGAGCCCATTTCCGCAATTTTCTGACCAACTGTGACATTATCGCCACTTTTCACTAAAATTTTACTGTTATGAGCGTAGGCTGTTATATAACCATTAATATGTTTAACTAAGACTAAATTACCATATTCTTTTAGACCATCGGCAGCATAAACCACCTGCCCAGCCGCAGCAGCAACAACTGGATCACCGACATTGCCACCAAAACGAATACCTTTAATATTTTGAGCTAAATTATAGTTAGCAATCACAGCACCATTAGATGGTTTAACCCAAACCAAACCATTTGATGCTACAGTTGTTGGCGTTGTGGTGCTTGGAACTGTTGGTGTTACAGGAATAACTGGTGTTGGCGTTACAGGCTTAGCTGTTGTTGTGGTCTGGTTACTTGGTAGAGTAATCGTTTGACGTTGAATACCTGTATCAGTATTACTTAATGCTTGTGTAGCTGGTCGATTATTATTTGTACTATTTGATTTTTTTAGACGAATAGATTGATTCACATAAATACGATATGGCGGTGCAATATCATTCATTTCAGCAACACTGATATAACTTAAGCCATAACGTGCAGCAATACCACTCAATGTATCACCTGAACGCACAGTATAATAATCAGGTGCATTCGCATAGCGAACAGGGTTATTAATTTGTGGTTTTGACGCACAACCTGTCATGACTAAAGTAGTAATCACAGCGGAAGATAAAACGATGGCATTTATCCAGCTTTTAGGTGATAGATAAAGTTGCTGTGATCGTAACGAAAGCATTGATTTCTTTCTCCAGAAATAGTGTTAAGTTGTATAAGATTAGCAAAAAAGCCAAGCTTTTTAAGGTTTAGCTCAGCTTTTTCACAAACTTATAACATAGAGCTCATTTAGCGCTTTTCAGGGTGTAATAACTGTTGTTGTAAGTGATTTAAAACACTGTAATTGGTTGCATCCATTTGGATGGGTGTAATACTGACATAGCCATTTGCGACTGCGAAAAAATCAGATTGAATATCTAAGTCATTTTTCTTAGGATCAGTAACCGCTTCCCCTGCTAAACCAATCCAATATACTTGACGCCCACGTGGGTCAACCTGACTGGTGATTGGTTTAGACTGGATACGTCTTCCTTGATATGTAATTTGAGCACCTTTTAATTGTTGTACATCAGGAATATTAATATTTAAAATGTGACGTTCTGGCAAAACAGGAAGACCTTGAGCAATAAAGTCGTGTACCCACTGTGCTGCAACTGCATAATCTTCTGGGTTGAGATAAGAACGGACATTACTGCCTGCTAATGACACTGCAATTGCTGCTTGCTTCATTAAACGACCTTCAAATGCAGCTCCCACTGTACCTGAATATAAAACATCATCACCAAGATTCGCGCCACTATTAATCCCACTGACAACCAAATCAAATTCAAAATCAAATAAACCATTCATTGCCAAGTAAACACAATCTGCTGGCGTACCATTTACTGCCCAAACATCTTGTGTGACCTGTACAGGTCGCAGTGGTCGATCTAAAGTCAATGCGCTAGAAAATCCACTACGTTCACTTTCAGGAGCCACAATAACAACACGTCCTAAAGGTCGTAAAGCTTGTGCTAAGGCTTGGATTCCGGGTGCAAACACACCATCATCATTGGCAATTAAAATATTCACTCAATTTCTCTTCAATTTAAACGGACAATATTGCTGATTCATCTTAGCAAAATATGACCGATTATTTTGATTTACACAGATTTAAGCGAGTTAAAACTTCGCTGTTATTACTAATACTACTAAAAACGTTACTAAATAAGCATTCGCTAAAAAATGGGATCTAATTTGAATACTGTGTTGTATTCATGTACCCAAGCTGATGTCAAATTTTCACCAAAAGATGCTATTTTATTTAAATCCAACATCTTCAATACATTTTCTCTATTTTATTTTCATAGAATACGTTTATTCTAGTCAAATCATTAAGTTAACAAGGCTCATTATGCGTACTCTTTTTAAAACTTTTGCTCTGGGGATTTTATCTACTTCTATTGCTATGCCTTATGCATTTGCAGCCGATCAAATAAAAGAAGACGCTCATGATGAAAAAATTGAAGTCACACAGGTCAATGTGACAGATCAAGAATTAGCAGCAATCTATGTACTTTCAGATATTTGCCCAAAATTAGTGAAAGATAAAGATGCCTTTGATGCAGGCTATCAACGCCTTTTAAAAGACTTTATTCCTGATGCTGCTGACCCAGAAGCAACAATTAAAAAATTAGTGAAAGAAAAATCTTTTAAAAGCATCTTAAAAGAAGCACAAGGTGATGCTAAAAAAGCTGGAAAAGAAGCAAACACAGGTGTTTGTGAAGATGTGCTCAACTATCAACCACAAAACTAATTGACCCAATCGACAAGCAACGAATTAGTTACAAATCCTATGAAATAAGCCGACTTACCCCATAGAAGTCGGCTTTGCTTTGTCCTAAAATGCTAGGCTCTTTTCGTGCTCGTACAAAGATTGGAACTACCTAGAATGACCCCAAAAAGCGCCCTCGCTGCATTGTTACTCTTTCCTTCATTTTCCTATGCAGCAACTGTTTTATCCAATCCACCAGAATTAAATAATAAATCCTATGTTTTGATGGACTATGAGACAGGGCAAATCCTTGCATCTAAGAATGAAAATGAAAAACTCGCTCCTGCATCAATGACAAAAATGATGACGAGTTACATTATTGAACAAAAACTACTCAAAGGTGACCTTACAGAAGACGAAAAGGTTCGTATGAACGAATCGGCTTGGTGTCGTGGTAGCAGCACAGAGTCATGTATGTATGTTCCTTTAAATGGCACAGCAACTGTACTTGAAATGCTGCGTGGTATTATTATCCAATCGGGTAATGATGCATCAAAAGCAATGGCTGAGCATATTTCTGGTAATGAAGGTACATTTGTACATGAAATGAACCAAGAAGCTAAACGTATTGGCATGAGCAATACAAGTTTTATTAATGCGACAGGTATGCCAGCTGAAGGTCATTATTCAACTGCAAAAGACATGGCAATGCTTGCCAAACATATTATTCACGATAGTTCAAAATATTATCCAATTTATTCAGAAAAAGAATTTACTTTTAACGGCATTAAACAAGGTAACCGTAATGCCCTTTTATATACTGACCCAAGTGTAGATGGCTTAAAAACAGGTCATACCAATGAAGCAGGTTTTTGCTTAACGACTTCAGCAAAACGAGGTCCAATGCGATTAATTTCAGTGATTTTTGGCGCACCATCAATGAATGAACGCGCATCACAAACACGCGAATTACTCTCTTGGGGTTATTCAAACTTTGAAACTGTTAATGTACAACCTGCAAACCAAGTCATGGCAAAAGCCAAAGTCTATTTTGGTAAAGAAAGTGAAGTACAAGTAGGTTTACCTGAAGCATTTAATGTCACTATGCCAAAAGGTCAAGCCAATGCCATTAAAACGCAAATCTCAGTTCAACCGAACTTAAATGCACCACTGCAAAAAGGACAAGTGATTGGTAAATTGACTGCTACGCTCAATGGCAAAGTCATTACTGAAAAACCTTTAGTTGCAATAAATGCGGTTGAAGAAGCAGGCTTTTTTGCACGTATGATTGACCATATTAAAATGTTCTTTAGCAACTTATTTTAATTTTGTTTAAATGTCATCAAAAAGAAGCATTCATGTCTAGGATATGAATGCTTTTCTTTTATACTGCACTTGGTAAATTTTACGCGTGTAAAAAATCTTATGAAAAAAAATATTCGTGGTTATTTAGAACATCATCCTAAGATTGACTCAACCTGTTATATCGATGACTTAAGCGTGGTTATAGGTGAAGTAAGCTTAGCAAAAAATGTATCCGTTTGGCCATTTGCTGTGATTCGTGGTGATGTCAATGCTATTAAAATTGGACAAAATAGCAATGTTCAAGATCATTGCATGTTACATGTAAGCCATAAAAAAGACAGCAAGCCAAATGGTTCGCCTTTAATTATTGGTGAAGATGTTACTGTTGGGCATCATGTCACTTTACATGGTTGTCAAATTGGTGATCGTGTATTAATCGGTATTAATACCGTCGTACTTGATGATGTGATCATTGAAGATGATGTCATGATCGGTGCGGGTAGTTTAGTTCCTCCACGTAAAGTTCTAAAAAGTGGCTATCTTTATGTAGGCAGTCCAGTCCAACAAATACGACCACTGACTGAAGCAGAAAAAGAATTTTTACCCTATTCAGCTCGACATTATGTCAAAGTTGCACAAAATTACTTAGATCAGGAAAATGAAAAATAAAGTCTATAATTTTCAAAGTTCCTAGTAATATTTCATTGAACATTCATAATTACATGCTTTATATAGATTAAAATCATGTCTTTATGCTACAAAGCTATTCATAGTTAAAATATCAATATTTTGAGTACATGAACACCCATGAAAATGACGCCTAAACACTTACTCGGTTTGGCAGTAATAATGGCTTTTAGCCCTGCCTTTGTCACCACGACATATGCACAATTGCATTTAGAAATTGCTAAAGCACCAGAAGAAGCACCCAAAATTGCTATTCTGCCATTTGGTAATGATCAAACAATTTATCCTATTGTAGAAAATGACTTAAACCGCTCTGGGCGTTTTAGTAGTGCATCAAAAAACCTTCCTGCAACAGCAAGCTTAAATAATATTAATGCAGAAGCATGGAAAGCAAGTGGCGTTCCTTATGTGGTTGTGGGCGATACTAAAACCAACCCTGATGGTTCATTAGCAGTACACTACCAACTCTACGATGTGGAAAAACAACAATTCTTACTCAATGAATTATTAACTGTGCCTGCATCACGTTTACGCTCCGCAGCACATATGATCTCTGATGCGATTTATCAAGCTCTGACAGGTATCAAAGGTGATTTTAGTGGACGTATTGCCTATGTGCTACGTAACCCTGCCACACCTGAGCAACGTTATACCTTACAAATCGCTGACACAGATGGCGAACAACCAAAAACTATTTTGACATCACGTGATCCAATTTTATCACCTGCTTGGACGCCTGATGCACAAAAAATTGCATATGTTTCTTTTGAAACTAAACGCCCTGCGATTTATGTACAAGACCTTGCTACAGGGCAGCGTGAAAAATTTGCAAGCTTCCGTGGTTTAAATGGTGCTCCAAGCTTCTCACCAGATGGTAAATTCATGCTGTTTACTGCATCTATGCATGACAATCCTGAAATTTATCAAATGGATTTAGAAACTCGTCAAGTTAAACGTATGACCAATGATAGTGCGATTGATACCGAAGCACGCTATGCCCCAGATGGTAAATCATTTATCTTTACCTCTGACCGCGGTGGCTCAGCACAAATTTATCGCTATAACTTGGCAGATGGTACAACCAAACGCTTAACGTTCCGTGGTGCATTTAATGCACGAGGTTCTTTAAGTGCGGATGGTAAATATGTTGCGCTTGTACACCGACCATCTGGTAGTAACTATAAAGTTGCGATTCAAGAAATCTCAACAGGTATCACAAATATCTTGACGCCTACCAGTCTAGATGAATCACCAAGTTTTTCTCCAAATGGACAAATGGTGGTTTATGCAACACGTGAAGGCTCACGTGGATTATTATCGATCATGTCAACAGATGGTCGTTTCCGCATGAACTTACCAAGTGAACAAGGTGAAGTTCGTGAACCTGCATGGGCACCTAAATAATTCAAATATAGATGTTTTTATTTCAATAATGCGGTAAATTTTAAAATAACTTTATGGAGTTAACAATGAATACGATTAAATATTTAGCACTACCTTTACTTGCAGTAAGTTTGGTCATGACAGGTTGTGCAAACCGCAAACCAACCACTGATGCCAATGCAACAACAAACCCAAATAGCGTCAATACAAGTGGTTTAAGTGAAGATGCTGCATTAAATGCTCAAAACTTAGCAGGTGCATCTTCAAAAGGTGTTACTGAAGCAAATAAAGCTTTTCTTGCAAAACGTGTGGTTCATTTTGACTATGACAGCAGTGATCTTTCAAATGAAGACTATCAAACACTTCAAGCACATGCTCAATTTTTAGTTGCAAATGCAAACTCTAAAATTGCTTTGACAGGTCATACAGATGAGCGTGGTACACGTGAATATAACATGGCACTCGGTGAACGCCGTGCAAAAGCAGTACAAAGCTATTTAATTACCAATGGTGTTAATGCAAGCCAATTAGAAGCTGTAAGTTATGGTAAAGAAATGCCAATCAATGCAGGTCATAATGAAGCAGCTTGGAAAGAAAACCGTCGTGTAGAATTAAACTATGAAGCAGTTCCTCCACTTTTAAAATAATTTAAAATCTCATTTAGAATTATTTATTCCCAATTAAAAATGCCCATTATGATCATGGGCATTTTTATAAGCTACGCTTTTGATTCCTCAGGCTTGGGGCTTTGCATGGACTCGATAAGATCATGCTTATTGAACTTTTTATATTCAGGTTTTGCTTCGTAATCCTTCCAAGCGTCCTTCACATTTTCGGCACTAATTTCATTTAAATCAATACCATCAGTTGGCGTTGGAGTCGCTTCAAACTTTTGTACGGTCATATGAGTGCTCCTTTACTCTATTCTTCTGTATCTTCAACATAACAGTTTATAAAATACTTGCAAGCGTAAAAATATGACAAATAATGCAGGATAATTTTTATTTTGAGTCAAACTCATCTAAAATAGCCGAATTGTTTAATTTGTTAGAAAATTATCGCTTTTATTGGAGCAGCTTTGCTATGTCAAATCGTACTTTATCCCAGTACTTAGAACAACAACAAGGGAATTTAACACCTGAACTTGCTGATGTTATCGAAACTATTGCTAACACTTGTAAATCTATTGACCAACTTCTTCAAAAAGGTGCATTGGCAGGTGTTTTAGGTAGCGCACAACACGAAAATGTACAAGGCGAAGAGCAAAAGAAACTTGATGTTATTTCTAACGATTATTTAATTGATGCGTTAAAAAATAACAAAAATGTGGGCGGTTTAGCTTCTGAAGAACTTGATGAATTTACCCCTGCACAAGATAATGGTCAATATTTAGTCTTATTTGACCCACTTGATGGTTCAAGTAATATTGATATCAACATGTGCGTAGGTACAATTTTTTCTATTTTACCTGCTAAAAATGCCGTAACCCAAGCCGAAGATTTCATGCAAGCAGGTACACAACAAGTTGCTGCAGGTTATGTGCTCTATGGTCCATCTACCATGATGGCATTAACTGTAGGTGCTGGTACTGTATTCTTTACATTTAACCCTGAAACTCAACAATTCCTCTTAACATCTGAAAATATTCAAGTTGCAGAAGAGACTAAAGAATATGCGATTAATGCATCAAATCAACGCCACTGGGAAGCACCAGTAAAACGTTATATTGAAGAATTACAAGCAGGTAAAACATCTGTTCGTGAAAAAGATTTCAATATGCGTTGGGTTGCATGTATGGTAGGTGACATTCATCGTATTCTTTG
This sequence comes from Acinetobacter sp. R933-2, assembly GCF_030325485.1. NCBI lineage: Bacteria > Pseudomonadati > Pseudomonadota > Gammaproteobacteria > Moraxellales > Moraxellaceae > Acinetobacter > Acinetobacter sp. R933-2. The sequence continues at coordinate 42,793 of NZ_JACAIJ010000011.1, read as the reverse complement.
CCGTAGTGGTATTTTCTTATATCCATACGATACTAAAGATCCGAAAAAAGCAGGTCGTTTACGTTTAATGTATGAAGCAAACCCGATGAGTATGCTTGTAGAGCAAGCAGGTGGCGCATCTACAACAGGTCGTGTTCGTATTTTAGAGATTCAGCCAACTGAACTCCATCAACGTGTACCTGTCGTGATTGGTTCAAAAAATGAAGTTGATTTAGTGACTCATTACCACAACTGATTTTTATATTTTACTCTCTTACTTTAAGGGAGTAAGTCCATTCAGGGGTTGTCGCAATTGCACAACCCCTACTTACATTTATTGGATGCACTCCCATGCCAACCATTTTTCTAGAATCTCGTGACAATCCCAAAATCAAACACTTACGTGGATTAATCGAACAGAATACTTATCGTAAGAAACAAGGTCAGACTGTACTTGAAGGCACCCACTTGTGTCTTTCTTGGCTAGAAAAAAACCGTAAAATCAAATCAATTTTCACCACTGAACATGCACTTGAACACGAAGATTTTGTAAAAATTACAGAATATTATCAAGGTGTTATTTTTGTCGTCAGCGAAGTTTTATATAAAGATTTAAGTACTTTAGGTACCACTTTAGCATGTTTAGCTATTGTAGATTTACCAACATCTACACAGGCTTTAAATTTTACTGAAGATACCCTCATTTTGGAAAATGTACAAGATCCCGGAAATGTAGGTACATTACTACGCTCTGCCGCGGCAGCAGGCATTGAACAAGTCGTATGTACCAAAGGTTCAGCTTCACTCTGGTCACCACGTGTTTTACGCGCAGGAATGGGTGCTCATTTTTCCTTACACACCTATGAAAATATTGTCTTAGAAGACATTCTAAAACAATTTAAAATTCCCGTTTATGTCACAAGCTCTCACGAGTCAGAAAGCTTATACAGCAAAAACTTACGCTCACAATGCGTGTGGATTTTAGGAAATGAAGGTCAAGGTGTTTCAGAATTTGCCTTGCAACATGCTCAAGCTGTCACCATCCCGCAACCAGGTGGACAAGAATCACTCAATGTTGCTATTGCAGGTTCAGTATGTTTCTTTGAAATGGTACGTCAACGACTTTAATTCGTTAATTTATTTTATTGATTTACCTTTCATCTTCAAAAATCCTTTAAACTGATAAAAATAATTGTTTTTATGTGTCAACCCATCAGAGTTTTTAAACGTTATATAGATAGGTTTATAAAATAATGGTGGGTACCCAATGACGGGATTTTCCATCTCTATGGATTTAGCGCCAAAGAAGTCACAGTCTGAAACAGCCGCCGCTCTAAAGAGTACTGCTGAACAACGCCTGAAGTTTTTTATGCAGGATGTGACAGGTCGTGCCTTAGTAATGATGGAAAGTGCAACTCAGGGGCATAATGGCATCGCGATGGACTTAGTCCAAGAAGCTTTTATTTCACTGCACAAATCTTATGCTGAAAAATCCACTGAAGAATGGTATCCCCTATTTTATACGATTTTAAACAACAAGTTACAGGATTGGCGTCGTAAAGAAGCTCGTCGTGCTTCACCTTTTTCATTATTTCGTAAAGTCAGCTTAGATAATGATGATGAAGAAGCAATGGACATCGTCGATGAGTCAACGCCAAATCCATTACAGTTTTTAGATCAAGACCTTACGATTGAAGAAATTCAGGAAGCGATTAGTCGCTTACCTGTGCGTCAGCAACAAGCATTTATGTTACGTGCATGGGAAGGTTTTGACACCCAAACCACAGCATCTATCATGAATTGCACAGAAGGTAGCGTTAAGACCCATTACCATAGGGCGATTCAAGGATTGAGAACTACGTTATCGCATTTAAATCCTTATGGAGGATCATCGGATGAATAATGATGATTTTACAAAACAAGTCACATCCAAGTTAGACGGGCTTGCACATAATCATCGCAATAAAGCAGTTGTGATGAACAATGTCCTTGATCATATTCAAGACAAATCAACGTCTCGTTATGGCAACTGGAAAATGACAGGTTTTGCTCTAGCAGCAGCATTGACAGGTATTATTGTTTTACCAAATGCGTTCGATACTAAACCAACAAAACCAACTCAACAGCATGTTGCTGTGAGCCCTAAACTTTCACCACAAATGATGGAAGATTTAGAAATGTTATCAGTTTTTGGTGAGGATAAAAATTCCCATGGCAGCTAAAAAATTAGTTTTGGCTTTTTGTGCTATCGGTTTTTTGCAAACAAGTTTTGCTGGCTTAGAGCGTTTTTGGATTTTTTCCAAAGATACGACCACTCAAGCCAATGATACATGGGACTCTCTTTCTGATGATGAGCAACGTGCATTAATTAAACGCTATCAAAACCTCAAGGAAATTCCTGAAGAGCAAAGTATTGCCTTACAACAAAAAATGGATTGGTTTACACAACTTCCAGATGAAGAAAAACAAAAAATGCGTGAAGTTTGGCAACAAATGAGCAGCACTGAACGCAATGAAATGCGTCAAAAAATGCAAAAAGCCGAAACAGCAGGACAACGTAATGAATTACGAACTGAATATATTCAAAAATACCTTTCTGCTGTAAATTCAACTGCGCACTAATTCTAAGCCTCATTCTGAGGCTTTTTCATTTTTTGTATAATCCAATTCAAAAGTAACGTGCTTATTATATTTTATAGGCTATTTAGCTAATTTTAATTTATTCCTATATAGAGATAAAACATGAAAATTAAACCAATAGTCTATTTCAGCCTATTAAATTTACCTATTTCGATGAGTTTTGCTTTAACACTTACTGATGCACCTATTTCCAATGTTACGCTTTATCCAAACACAGCAAAAATTGAGCGTAACATTCCCGTAAAATCTGGGGAAAATATTGTCACATTACAAGGTCTTGCTGCAAATTTTGATATTTCTCAATTACAATATCAAACTGAAAATAATATTGAGGTAAATGCTGTTTCCCACCAAGACAGTGCCTTAGATAAGCCTTCAGGTGCTGAGTCTCGTGAATTAAAAACGCAAATAGAACAGATTGAAAATAAAATCTCAGAACAAAACTCGATTATTCAAGCAGCCGAATTGCAAAATAATTTCTTAACCAATCTAACAAAAGGCTCTGCCAATAAAGTACGAAAACAGGCTTATGACGCTTTTATTGCGATTGACCAAGCCAAAGCTGAAAAAGTGAAACTTGAGCAACGACTACAAGAATTAAGACAAGATTTAGCAGCCGTTGGAGATCATCAATTTAAACAACGCAGCCTTAAATTTTATGTCAAAGCACCACAAAATGGTGTAATTAGAATGAGTTATTTAGTGCCTTATGCGCGCTGGCAACCCATTTATAAAGCTGAACTTGATACACAGACCAAACAAGTAAAACTCACACGCATGGCTATGATTGCACAAAAAACAGGAGAAGATTGGTCAAATGTCAAATTAACGCTTTCTACCGCCACACCACAAGGCTATGTACAGCAATTAACACCACAAAACTGGTGGGTAGATTATTATGAGCCTCAGCCCATTCGTGTCACGCCTTTCAATGCAGGATATTCATTTCAAGAAGCTGCCATGCCTGCACCTGTTGCTAAACTTTCCAACACTCAAGACTCTTTAGCGCAAGAACCACAATTTCCGCAATTTCAGGCAAACAATTTAAACCTGAGCACCGAGTTTCGTTCCGATACGCAAGCTACAATTTATAGCAGTCAGCAACAAATTTATTTACCTTTAAGCAGTGAAAGCTTTCCTGCCCAACTTTCTCTTTGGGTCATTCCAAAACAAAGCCAAAAGGCTTCTATGATTGCTAGTATTGCAAAACTTGATGATCATTTACCTCATGGTTTAGTCAAATTATATCGTGATGGTGATTTTGTTGGTGAACGCCAATGGCAAAATGGGACTTCTGATCATTTAGAAATAAGCTTTGGTACAGATGATCAAATTAAAATTCATGTGATTGATTTATCAGATCAAAAAAGACCTGTTGCAGATGCTAAGTTTCAAACCGTTCAAAAGCAACAGTATAGTATTGAGAACTTACACCCTTACCCTGTTCAACTGACTGTATTTGAAGCTGAACCGCAAAGTCGCAATGGAAAATTAATGACGCATTCAACCTATCAACCACAGCCAAATCACACAACGTGGCAAGGTCAACCCAATATTAACCAATGGAATGTTGAATTAGCTTCAAAACAAAAATTTAATTTAGACCTACAACACCAGTTTACTTATCCAAATAAAGGGAACATATCGGGGTTTTAATGGTTAATCAGATCTCAGAAGACCCCAAAACAGAAAAAGAATTTTCGATTGAGATAATGTTTATTATTTTTCTCATTTTTATTGGGTTTTTCTTTCAAAATCTTGCCTTTAACGAACTAAAACAAGCGATGTTTATATATGAATATCATCAGGTTAAAGATTGGAAAACAGTCAAACTGTCTGATGATTTATTTGAGTTAAAATATAATCATTCAGGAATTAATGCACGTAAAGAAACCCCAACATTTTCAATTTATGACCCTCAACTCAAAAAACATGTCATAAAAAAACAATATTCATATCTTCAGGCAAATCTTATCTATGATGCTCAATCTATATATCCTTTAAATAGTAAGACAACATATAAGTTAGATCATGCACTATTTATAACCACCAATCAAAAAAGTGTAGTTGACCCAACCAGACCTATTATACTTTTTGTACGAGGAGAATTATTACTTGAAGATGGTCATGTTTTAACAGTTCAGGCAAATGATTATTTGCCATCATCAAAAGCCAAAGATAAAATTCAATTGCAACGTCAATTATTGTTCTTTTTTATACCAACAAGTATTTTATTCGCAATACTTTCAGTGTTTTTTTGTTTATACCAAAATTTTAAGGAAGATGGGGTGGATATCATCTGCTTTGCAATAACAGGTATTGCTCTTTTTTATCTAGGATTTATCTCTATTTCTAAAGTCATTATTCCATGGATGAAGTTGACTTGATCATTTATGAAAATAAAAAACCCGCCTAAGCGGGTTTTCTTAACTCAATTCAATCTATTAAAGACGAACCAATTCTACAATTTTCTCAGCCAATTCTTCTGCTGTTTCCTGAGCAAAAGTAACATCCGTACCCTGCTCAACATCTGTTACAACCACGACACCTGTTTGACGCAGCAAAGTAACCTGTTTAACTGTTAAACCTGCTTTAGCAATTGCCACTACACCTTGTTGAATGAGCAAGCTTTCAAGTACTTGCGCTTGCTCCAATCCTTTGGTCGTCACAGTTACAGCAGCAGGTTTTTGACCTAAGCGCGCAGCACGTGCTTCCGCAGTCACAGGTTCATCATGTGCAGTCCATTCAACTGCAGCCTCAACCATACCTGCACCAACAGTCACGTTGCTTAAACGGTCAATGAAGATGAAAGAACCTGTATAACGGCTGTCCTGATAACGGTCAAACAATACGGGTGCATCAAACTCGATTTCAACATCGGCAATCGCATTTAAATCCAGTTGATCGACCTGAGTTTTTTCCAAAGTATTCACATTGGTACGGTAGTTAATTTTCTCAACTTTGGCAGGAACAGTTTGCGTACCAATTTTGATGTTATATAACTTACCAACCACCAAAGGCTGATCTGCCATCCACACCACGGTTGCACGTACAGAACGTGATAAAGATGGTTGTTCACCCGCTTTCACCAAGACATTACCACGGGAAACATCAATCTCATCATTCAACGTCAGCGTTACAGCCTGACCTGCAATCGCATGATCCAGATTACCATCAAAGGTTACAATTTCTTTCACCGTCGATTTCTTGCCTGAAGGTAAGGTAACGATTTCATCACCAACTTTGACTGAACCTAAAGCAATCGTACCGCAGAAACCACGGAAGTCGAGATTTGGACGGTTGACGTATTGCACAGGAAAACGGAATTCATGTGCGCTGGTATCACGCGAAATTTCAACGGTTTCCAAAGTTTCCATCAAGGTTTGACCCTTGTACCATGGTGTATTTGCAGACTTGTTGACGACGTTATCACCATTCAATGCAGAAATTGGTGAGAAGATAATATTAGCAGGCTTACGATCACCCAATTGGTTGACGAAAGTATTGTATTCTTCCTGAATCTCGTTGAAACGTGCTTCAGAGAATTCAACCAGATCCATTTTATTGATCGCAACCACAATATTACGAATACCGAGTAGGCTCGCAATATACGTATGGCGACGGGTCTGGGTTTGTACGCCATATCGCGCATCAATCAAAATAATCGCAAGGTCAGCCGTAGATGCACCAGTCGCCATGTTACGGGTATATTGCTCATGTCCCGGAGTATCGGCAATAATGAACTTACGTTTTTCTGTGGAGAAATAACGATACGCAACATCAATGGTAATCCCTTGCTCACGTTCAGCTTGCAGACCATCTACAAGTAACGCTAAGTCAGGTGCATCACCTGTCGTACCGACTTTTTTAGAGTCACGCGTCACAGCTTGTAATTGATCTTCATAGATCAATTTTGAATCGTAAAGCAAACGACCAATTAAAGTCGATTTACCATCATCCACATTACCGCAAGTTAAAAAGCGTAATAAGTCTTTATTTTCGTGCTGTTTTAAATACGCCAAAATATCTTGGCTAATCAATTCTGATTGATGAGACATTGCTCAAAGCTCCACATATTCTTTAGAAATCGGTTTCTTTTAATCCCCCTGTATCCCCCTTTTTCAAAGGGGGAAATTCTCCTCTCTTTTCTAAAGAGAGGTCGGGAGAGATTCTTAGAAATAACCTTCCTGCTTTTTCTTTTCCATCGAGCCCGCTTCATCATGGTCAATCATACGACCTTGACGCTCAGAACTCGTTGCCAAAAGCATTTCTTGGATAATTTCAGGCAATGTGTCTGCTGTAGACTCCACCGCACCTGTCAATGGATAACAGCCTAAAGTACGGAAACGTACCGATTTCATTTGTGGAACTTCACCTTCTTTCAGGCGCATACGTTCATCATCCACCATGATCAGTGTGCCATCACGTTCAACCACAGGACGTTCCGCAGCCAAATACAAAGGCACTAAAGGAATGCTCTCTTGGTAAATATATTGCCAGATATCCAGCTCGGTCCAGTTCGACAATGGGAATACACGAATACTTTCGCCTTTGTTCACCTTACCGTTATAAAGATTCCAAAGTTCAGGACGTTGATTTTTTGGATCCCAACGATGTTTTGAGTCACGGAAAGAGTAAACACGCTCTTTGGCACGAGACTTTTCCTCGTCACGACGCGCACCACCAAATGCAGCATCAAACTGATATTTATCAAGTGCTTGTTTTAAGCCTTGAGTTTTCATAATGTCGGTATATTTTGAGCTACCATAATCAAATGGGTTTACATTGGCATCTTTACCTTCTTTATTTTGATGCACAATCAAATCAAATCCGTGTTGTTTTGCCATATTGTCACGGAATGTGATCATGTCCTTAAACTTCCAGCCTGTATCGACATGCAACAGTGGGAATGGAAGTTGGGCAGGATAGAATGCTTTTAAAGCAAGATGCAGCATAACCGCTGAGTCTTTCCCGATCGAGTAAAGCATGACTGGGTTTTCAAACTCAGCAGCAACTTCACGGATAATATGAATACTCTCAGCTTCAAGCTGTTTGAGATGAGTAAGTCTTTCCTCAGATATAGACATTGACAGCACCAGCTCACAAAAAGGTGTACTTATTACACATATTAAAATTTATATTCATTATAATGATTTACACTTGAGTTCTTTTGCTTGTTTTTTTATATTGATATATAAAAACATCATAAACAAAATACTTGAGTTCATTATGACCGCACAGATTATACCTCTAGAAGAAATTAATTTCGAACAATGGCTTCCACTTTGGCAAGGTTATTTAAACTTTTATAAATCACAACTGACAGATGAACAAATAAGATTATCTTGGAAGCGCATCACAAATCCTGAACAAGCAGATATGTTTGGTTATGCGATTCAAATTGAGGGTCAAGTGGCAGGTTTTGTGCACTTAATTTCCCATATGAGTATGTGGACAGATTTACCTTATTGCTATTTACAAGATTTGTATGTCAATGAGCAGTTTAGAAATCAAGGTTTAGCACGTCAACTGATTGAACATAGTTATAGCGTCTGTGCTAGAAAATTTGATCGTATTTATTGGCTGACTCAAGAATCCAATATCACAGCTCAATATCTATATGATCGTATCGCCAACAAAACAGGGTTTATTCAATATAAAAAGGCATTATAGAAATGATTTTGAATTTTTTATCTATAAATTCTTGCTTTTATACGGCTAAATCAAAATAAAAATAAAAAAAGCTTATCTCTGGAGATAAGCTATAAAGACGATTAGAAATATAATTTAGCGATTATATTCCTAATGGTAGGAATACTTCTTTATGGTCAGAAAGAAGTCTTTTCATATTAAGCGATCTATTTTTTTCATCTACTCCCTAAATAGGGATATAAATTCAAAATATTAAAAAAAAAGCCTATTTTTTCAAATAGGCTATAAAACGATTAAAAATATAATATTTAAATTATATCTTTAATGGTAGGAATTACTTCTTTATGGTCATTTAAAGAAGTCTTCACAGTTTAAATGACTTTAGCTCTGCCAAGTATCCCTGAGTTCAGGTATTTCTTGGCATTTAATGGACAATTAATAACCAAAAATTGCTTTATCTAATGGAATTTCAACACCAACCGATGCACCTGCATCATTCCCTTGATGATCTGAATCACTTACCCAAGCATTAATTTTTAAAGGCACAGTCGGTTTTAAATAATGTGTCCAAGTTAAATCAAGTGCCTTAATTTTATCATCTTCGGGGAAAGTGACATTGGTTAAACGATTTGATTGATTTACTTTAGCAAAAATCGCACGACCACTTAGACGATTCATAAGATCAAAGCGAATATCACCACCAACTGAGACCATTTCACCATCACCACCCATCGCATGACCTAAAGAAAAACCATGCTGATAATATCCATCTTTATAAATGTGATGGTTATAAGAAATGCCTTTTGCATCACCATTTGTTTCGGTGTTCGCCCATTCAGCATAAACTTGGAATGGCATATCTTTATAAGATGAAGAATAATCTGCACCCGCTAAATACATTTTTTTAGAGGGTAATAAACCAGCTTCATCTTCACCAATAAATTGCCCATACAAGCTCATCGGAACGTTAGCCAATTGTTGTAAATTCAAACGAGCATCAAAACCTGCCAATTGGTTTGATGCATTTCTTTCTCCTGAACAGCCTTGTGCATTACATTCGTTATCTTTACCAACAAAAGCATTCCAGTAAGCTTTTGCACTCCCAGGCTGACCTTCACCATCAATTTGGAAAGTACGTGATGCACCTAACTCTAAATAAGGTAAAGGCTGTGCAGTTAAACGTAAACCCACTAAATTCGTATCTGGTACTGCTTTATAATCATCTAAGCGACCTACAAATGCTTGATATTGCCAAGGTCCAATCCAAGACAACCATTTCGATTCAAAGGCATTTTGTTCTGCACGTTGTGCAGTAAAGCCATAGACAGGACGACTGGCATCACCACGAATCAAACTACCATCATGTCCAGGTCCCCAATACGTTGGAATTTGACCTGCAATCACCCATTGGTTGAATAATTTTCCTGCAAGATAAGAACCTTCAACATTGACATCTTGTCCATTATCAATTTGCGGGTCTTTCTCACCAGTTACACGTAATTTCGCATCCCAGTTTTCACCGCCTGCATTCAACTCCAATGAAGCAGCATATTGTGCTTTTTGGTTATCACCAAAAGCTTGTGGAATATTTTTTTGATCTGTTTCAGCAAATAAACCAACTTTTGCCATTTGGTTATCTGCTTTTAATGCATTTTGAATCGAGTCAATCACTTTTTGTTGTGTATTGTCAGAAACTTTTGCTTGAGATAAAGCGCGCTGAATTTCATCACCACTCATTGGCCAAGTTGATGTGCTAATTTGAATCACACCTTGTTGATTTAACCAGTTTAAATCTGTACGAATATCTTCATTATTAAGCACTAAACCTTGTGCAAAAACGGGCAAAGACAAACTTGCTAACACGGCAGCATATAAGGATTTCTTTAAAAACATGCGCATTTATTCTCTAGACATTGCTGCGCTCCACCTTAGTTTTTTTCACATTTTTTTTCAATGGTGAAACTGTTTTATTACAATATTTTAACAAGTATCATAAAAAGCTCAATTAATATTGAGTTCTCTACGCTCAATCTATAAATCTAATTGAGTAAAATATAATGATAGGTATAAAAATAATGTTAACTGAGAAATTTAAAATGAAGAAGAAAATGCACCTTTGGATACTATTTTTAATTTTACTGACAACACAACAAAGCTTCGCCGCACCAGCTTCTCATGCGTCTATTGAAGAACTCTTAAAAATCACAAAAACGGAACAACTTATTGAGCAAACTCAAAGCCAAGTTCTCCCTGTCATGCAAGAAAGTATGAATCAATCTCTTGAAGCACAAGGTGTCAAAATAACAGATAAGGAAAAAACTAAAATAGACCAGTATTTAAAAGAAAGTAATACATTGATCTTAAATGAACTGAACTGGAAAACGCTGAAAGGCGATTTTATTCAAATTTATGCAGACACATTTGACCAAGAAGAAGTCGATGGCTTGATCGCTTTTTATAAAACACCTGTGGGACAATCAACAATTGAGAAAATGCCTTTAGTGATGAATAAATCAATGCAACTCATGCAAGTTAAAATACAACAATTAATGCCTAAAATTATGAATAATTTAGATAAAAACCTAAAATAGACCTCATAAAAAAGCCGCTGAGTTCAGCGGCTTTTTCTTGCATAGCAAAAAATTAGTTTTTGTGACGCATATGTGGGAACAAAATCACATCACGAATACTTGGTGCATTAGCAAATAACATCACCAAACGGTCGATCCCGATGCCTTCACCTGCTGTTGGAGGTAAGCCATATTCAAGTGCTTCAACGAAGTCTGCATCATAATGCATCGCTTCATCATCACCTGCATCTTTTTCAGCAACCTGTGCTTGGAAACGTTCCGCTTGATCAATTGGGTCGTTTAACTCAGAGAAACCATTTGCCAACTCACGACCACCAATGAAGAATTCAAAACGATCCGTGATATGTGGATTGTCATCATTACGACGTGCTAATGGTGAAGTTTCCGCAGGATATTCAGTAATGAAAGTCGGTTGACGAAGTTTAGTTTCAACAGTTTCTTCAAATACAATCGTTTGCAACTTGCCTAAACCAAAACCAGGTTTCACTTGCTCTTTCAGTTCATTTTTAACAAAGTTAGCAAGGAAATCACGATCACCGACATTTTCAGGAGTGAACTGTGGATTGTTCTCAAGAATGGCATCAAACATTGAAATTTTCTTGAATGGACCTTTGAAGCTATACACTTCTTCGCCATAAGGGACATCGGTTGAACCCAAAATATCAATTGCCAGTTTTTCCAGCATATTTTCAGTCAATTCCATCAAATCTTTATAATCTGCATAAGCTTGATAGAATTCGATCATGGTAAATTCTGGATTATGACGTGTTGAAACCCCTTCATTACGGAAGTTACGGTTAATTTCAAATACACGTTCAAAACCACCGACAACCAAACGTTTTAAGTAAAGTTCAGGTGCAATACGTAAAAACAATGGCATGTCTAATGCATTATGATGTGTTTCAAATGGACGTGCAGACGCACCACCCGGAATCACATGCATCATTGGCGTTTCGACTTCCATATAGCGTTCATTGGTCAAAAATGCACGAATACCTGCAACCACTTTGGCACGGATTTCAAAGGTTTTGCGTGTTTCTTCATTTACAATCAGGTCTAAATAACGTTTACGATATTTTGCTTCTGTGTCAGATAAACCATGAAACTTGTCTGGAAGAGGACGTAAAGACTTAGTTAATAACTCAAAATGTTCGATATGAACATATAAGTCACCCTTACCAGAACGACCAATATACCCTTCTACAGCAATAATATCGCCAAGGTCTAAGCTCTTAATCGTTTCTAATACTTCTGGTGCAAGCTCTTTACGTGCAACATAAAGTTGAATACGCCCAGTCATGTCTTGGATCACAATAAATGACCCACGATTCAACATTACACGTCCTGCAACTTTTACATATACATGTTCGCCAGCTTCGATTTGTTCTTTAGTTTGATCAGCGAATTGATCTTGTAAGTCTTGTGCGTAATGCTCACGCTTAAAGGTATTTGGCCATGGGCTAACACCTGTTTCCTTGGCGTGATCTTGAATTTGCTTTAACTTGGCATGACGCTGTGCAATTAAATCGTTTTCGGAAATGTGTTGTTCAGAAGTCGATTGAGCGTTATGTTGCGTCATCTCTGCCTCAAATTTTAATCAATAAACGGAAGTTGCATAGCATAGCAGATTTACAACATAATAAGCAGCATACAATCACAGCTATTTCTAATTAAAGCCAAATTAAGCATCAAAACTCTATGTTAAAATTCAATTTTATTCTCATTTTACTCTTTTCTTTTTGTTCATTTAGTTTTGCTACTGAACACGATAACCACACTCAAACACTTTCTTCTGAGCCGAATATACGTACTTTAAAAATCATTGAACATACCAATTTAGATACACAAAATTATATTTGGCAATTTGAACTCACGCTAAATACTCAGGAAAAAACGATTACTTATACTTTATTGAACCCTAGCCCCAAATGGACAGTTTTAAATCAACGAGCTTCCGAACTTGCTCAAAACTATACTTATGAAAAACTCGAAAACTTAAATCAAAGCGAAAATAAAAATGCAAATAATGACCCAACAATTCAATCTTTGCCTGTTTATCACCTAAATATACGTTTTCCTCAAGGCATTGCTTGGAAAAAACAACCCCGTTTTCAACGCTTAGCAGATGCCTCAGCAAGACTGTGCAAACTTCAGCCAAATGATGCAAACTATGAAAGTGCAGTTATTCATAAAAATCGTAGTTATACCTTTAACACACAGCTTTATATGCATGCAAATGGTCAAGTAAATTATGTTGATTTACTCAATCCATCTCCCAATTCTATGCTAAATCAACTGATTTACAAAGAATTAATTTCTTCACAATTTCAACCCTTTAATGAAAATGGAGTTCCATCAAGCTTTAAAGCAGAGCAACCTATATTATTAGTATGCCCAGATTAATAAACAACCAAGCATTCTCCCAAATAGAAAGCTTTAAAAATCTGTCTTAGACCAAAATCTAACTATTTTTTTTAAACATGATGCGTACAATAATTCAAGAAATAGTTGAAAAGTAAACTATCTATATAATCCACCTATCTTTGCGAATAAAGACAGTTTTAACTGATAAAAGAATATGTATATGTCAAAAATATTATTTATGCATGGATTGGATTCTTCACGAGATTCAACCAAATTCCATGCTTTAGATGCAGCACAAAAATACTGTATTGATATTGATTATCGTAATTTAAATTACGATACCGTGGCACATTTATATCAAGATATTATTCAAAAAATTCAACCTAAAATTATTATTGGTCATAGTTTAGGTGGCTATTGGGCTTTGAAAATGTCACAGTTATTTCGTATTCCTGCCATTATTGCCAATCCAAGTCTACGACCTGACTTTCGTACAGACTATCATCCGATTACAGAACATGATTTAGAACATGACATTCCACAAACAGCTTATATTGAATTAGGCGATGAAATTTTAGATATGTATCAAACATCAAGCATACTTGAATCCTATATGCACGTTGAAATGATGCAAGGTGGGCATCATCGTTTGGCACTACCCGAAAACTTAAATCGCATGCTTGAATATATGCAAAAAACCTTTTCTATATAAAAAAAGCCTTGTAAAACAATCTTTACAAGGCTTTAATTTTTTGATTCTTTTACTTAAGCAGCAACTTCTGGTTTAGATTGCTCATCTAAAACAGACCAAATATTTAAACCTAAATCACCATGTAAACCTTTTAGATCTAGGAAAATACTGGCACCTAACACCGTATGATTACATTTTGCCATCAGTTGTTTTACGGCTTTTAGTGTTCCGCCAGTTGCTAAAACGTCATCAACAATCATCACTTTTTGTGGCTGAATATCTGCTGACATTTCCAAGCGATCCAAACCATATTCTAAGCTATAGCCCACTCCAACCACAGGAGGTGGTAATTTTCCAGCTTTACGTACTAATAACAAACCTTTGCCTGTACGTTGTGCCAATAAACTTGCCAATACAAACCCACGTGCTTCTACAGCAACAAAGCTATCTACTTCAGCCAATTGCGCTTCTGGAATACTTGCAACTAATGCATCAGTCAAAGCTTCAAGATTTTTCATGAATAGTGGTGTTAAATCATAAAAACAAATTCCAGGTTTTGGAAAATCTTGGACAGTACGAATGTGAGACCACAAAGCTGTAGACTTGTTCATAAAGGGAGACTGTAAAATGAAATAATGCTGATATTCTAGCCTGAACCCTACTTTTTTAAAAGCAACTAACACAATGAAAATAAAATCTATTTTTGTAAGTTATTGAATTTACTCATACCATTTATTTAATAAATATTAGCTATATTTTAGTTGAATATTATTATAATAAAAAATACAGAAAAACACTCTTAGACCTTGGTCTAAAATGAGAATTTTCCAATTTTTTATAGACATACTTAGGCTATTTACAAATCCAATTTTTTAAATAGATATTTATTATCTTTAAAAAAATTAAATTAAAACAAGAAATGATTAAAAAAATATTAAAAATCTGATGCTCATAAGTATTTTGTCAGACAATCATGCTATAAATTTGCCCAAACAACATTGCTTTTGTCCTACTCTGCCATTCAGCTTTGCAATTAGTTGGGTAAACTCCAATATTTACTTTACATTCGTTATTGAACTGCGTAAAAATTTATTTGAATATGTACCTATTGCAATGCATATCACTAGAGTCAATGTAGTAGCAAGATTTTTGACTGACAGCATACATACGCCATCTGTCAGATTTTGGAGAGTTAGATGAAAAAATATCAATGCATCGTTTGCGGTTGGATTTATGACGAAGCAGAAGGATGGCCGCAAGATGGCATCGCAGCAGGTACAAAATGGGAAGATATTCCTGATGATTGGACATGCCCTGACTGTGGTGTTTCTAAAGCTGACTTCGAAATGGTAGAAGTATAATCGTTACATGAAAAGACCATGTCCACATGGTCTTTTTTACATTATTGATAATATTAAAATAGGATGGAGAATCATATGCAACCAGTCGTCATCGTAGGTTCAGGAATGGCAGGTTATACCCTAGCAAGAGAATTCCGTAAATTAAGCACAGAACAAGAGCTTGTGATGATTTGCGCAGATGATGCGGTGAATTATGCAAAACCAACCCTTTCCAATGCGCTTGTTGGAAAAAAAGCACCTGATCAAATTGGTTTAGGTGATGCTGAAAAAATGGCAACACAACTCAATATGCGGATCGAAAAAGAAACGTGGGTTAAATCAATTGATGCAGAAAAACACCAACTCACGCTTGAAAAAGATGGAGAAACCTCTATTCAAGCGTACTCAAAGCTCATTTTAGCTGTCGGTGCAAATCCTATTCGTCTTGCGATTGCAGGTGATGGCAGTGATGATATTCATGTTGTAAACTCTTTGATTGATTATCGTGCATTCCGTGAAAGCTTAGACAATTGTGCAACAGGTGACTGTGCTGATAAACGTGTCGTTATTTTAGGTGCGGGCTTAATTGGCTGTGAATTTGCCAATGACTTACAAAATACAGGGCATCAAGTTACAGTGATTGACTTAGCTGCTCAACCTTTAGGTCGTTTATTGCCAAGTCATGTAGCAAACGCATTTAAACAAAATCTTGAAGAATCAGGCATCAAATTTGCATTAGGCACGACGGTTGAAAAAGTTTCAAAAGCTGATCGTGGTTATGTTATTTCTTTAGCAAATGGTCAATCTCTTGCTGCTGATGTCGTGTTATCTGCAATTGGCTTACAACCTAATCTAAATCTTGCTCAAACTGCCAATATTGCAACCAGTCGTGGCGTGATTACCAACACACTTCTTGAAACCAATCAAGCTGATATCTATGCAATTGGTGACTGTGCAGAAGTCAATGGTAGCTTACTTCCATATGTCATGCCATTAATGCAACAAGCACGTGCATTAGCAAAAACCCTAAGCGGTCAAACAACCAATGTACATTATCCAGCGATGCCTGTGGCTGTAAAAACCCCTGCTGCGCCGCTTACTGTTTTGCCTGCACCTGTAGATGTTGAAGTCACTTGGGACAATGAAGAGTTTGATGATGGTATGTTATCAAAAGCTACAGATACTGAGGGTACTTTACGTGGCTTTGTGCTTTTAGGCGCAACTGCGGGTAAACAACGTTTAGCATTAACCAAACTCGTACCTGACCTGATCCCAGCTTCAGTTTAAAAACGCTTAAATACAAAAGGATATTTTTCAAATATCCTTTTTAGGAAAATAAAAAATGAATAGCGCACTCCAACTACAAAGCTCTCCTTACACATCCTTTATGCAAGAAACCAAAGTCGACTTAGGCAATGGAATACAGTTGCATGTCGAAATGGGGGGAAATCCAGAGCATCCCACAATTTTGCTGATTATGGGTTTGGGTGCGCAAATGCTGTTTTGGCCTGATTTTTTTTGTAAATCACTGATTGATCAAGGTTATCAAGTCATTCGTTTTGATAATCGAGATATTGGTTTGTCCTCTAAAGTTCTCCATAAAGGTCCGCGTTTAAATACCATGAAAATGATGGGGCGTTTTGCTTTTGGTTTACAAAATCAAGGAGCGCCCTATAATTTATTTGATATGGCAGACGATGCTGCTTTACTCATTGAGCGCTTAGGACTGGAAAAAATCAACATTATTGGCGCTTCGATGGGTGGGATGATTGCACAAATTTTAGCAGCAAAATATCCTGAAAAAATTGAAAAAATTGGTTTATTATTTACCAGCAATAATCAGCCTTTACTTCCGCCACCATTTCCAAAGCAACTCTTTAGTCTAATAGGTAAACCTGAATCACATGATGAAGAAGGTATTATTAATCACTCTCTGAAAGTTTTTAAGACGATTGGTTCACCTGGTTATTTAAATCAAGTCGAAGCAATGCAGACAGCTCGCAAATTATATCAACGTAGTTATCACCCTGCGGGTGTACTTCAACAGTTTTTAGCAATATTATGTACAGGTTCATTGCTTAAATTGGATAAACAAATCCAAAAGCCAACACTCGTTGTACATGGTTCATGTGACCGTTTACTTCCTCCAAGTCATGGACGAGCAGTAGCAAAAGCAATTGAAGGCGCTAAGTTTGAATTAATTCAAGGAATGGGGCATGATATACCACCGCACTTTATTCCCCAGCTTAGTGGTTTATTTGCGCATCACTTTAAATCATAAACATTAGGACACTATGGCTGCATTACCATCCCTAAGACAGCTGTCATATCTAGTAACACTGTCTGAGACGTTGCACTTTACTGAAGCAGCGCGCCGTTCGTTTGTAACTCAATCTACCCTTTCAGGTGGAATCATGGAGTTAGAGCGTTTATTGGGTGGCGTACTCGTTGAACGTGATCGCCAAAATGTACGTTTAACCCCTCTAGGTGAACAAGTTGTCGCTCGAGCCCGTGTTCTACTCGCCGATGCTCAAGACTTAATGCGTTTGAGTCGTGAAATGAGTGAGCCTCTCACAGGTGATTTGCATCTTGGCATTATTCCAACAATTGCGCCTTTTATTCTTTCACAATTGTTAGAGGAAGTGCATAAGCAACTACCAAAAATTCAATTGCATTTGCATGAAGCTCAGAGTGAAAAAATTGTAGAAAAACTTGAACATGGTAATTTGGACATGATCATGTTGGCTCTACCTTTTGATACTCGCGGTTTAAAAGTCGCAGAGATTGCAAAAGAGAGTTTATTTTTAGTTTGCAACAAAGCAGATCAAAATGCTCTCAATGCACGCTCATTAGACGATTTAGATCTCTCTCACTTGATGCTTTTAGAGGAAGGTCATTGTTTACGTGACCATACTTTAAGTGCCTGCCCGATTGGCGAGCGTAAAAATGATCATCGTTTAAAAGCGAGCTCATTACCTACACTCGTAGAAATGGTCAATTCAAACTTAGGTTTTACGTTATTGCCTGAAATTGCTGTACATACGCATATGTTAAAAAGCAATGATCAGTTAGTCACCAGACCTATTGAGAATGCCCCTGCTCGTACACTTGCTTTAGTCACACGTAAAAGCACACCATTACAAAGTGAGTTTGATGTATTGGTGCAAATTTTACAGAAAATCATTGCTGTTGAATTACACTGATTTTAAATTGATTTTTATGTTAAAAATAGAATATCAGTAATAAAAAATGGAGCCTTATGACTCCATTTTTTATGCTTTAATTTTATTTAAAAGCATCAATCAAAACTTGTTGTGCATTATGTAAGGCTTCACCTTCTTTCGGTTCAGCGCGCACCCATGTCCCATCCCCTTGCAATAACCATGCTTGTTGATTGTCTTGCAAATAGTTCAGTAAGCCCTGTTGATAAATTCGTTTTTTCAAAGCAGGATCTTCAATTGGGAAGCAAACTTCAACGCGATTAAATAAGTTACGATCCATCCAGTCAGCACTTGAACAATAAATACGTGGGTTGCCATTATTACCAAAGCAATAAACACGCGTATGCTCTAAAAAACGCCCTACAATTGAACGTACACGGATATTTTCAGATAAATTTGGTAAGCCCGGACGCAGACAACAAATTGAACGAATAATTAAATCAACTTGTACCCCAGCTTGCGATGCTTCATAAAGTTTGTTAATGAGCTGAACTTCAGTTAATGCATTCACTTTAACAATAATCTGTGCAGGCTTTCCTGCTTTTGCATTGGCAATTTCTTCATCAATATAAGCAACGAGTTGTGTATGTAACGTAAACGGCGCATGTAAAAGTTTCTTCAACTTTGCCATTTTACCCATTCCAGTTAACTCTTGGAAAATACGGTGCACATCTTCACACAGCTCTTTGTCCGTTGTCAGCAAACCATAATCGGTATAAATACGTGCATTGGTCGCATGATAATTTCCTGTACCTAAATGCACATAACGAACGAGTTTATTATTTTCACGGCGTACCACCAAAATCATTTTGGCATGGGTTTTATAACCCACAATACCATAAACCACCACTGCCCCAGCTTCTTGCAAAACATTTGCAACGGCAATATTTGACTCTTCATCAAAACGTGCACGTAACTCAATTACAGCGGTCACTTCTTTACCATTACGAGCAGCTTCAGCAAGCACTTGTACAATTTCAGAGTCTGCACCACTACGGTATAAGGTCTGTTTGATCGCTAACACTTGTGGATCACGTGCAGCTTCACGTAATAAATTGATGACTGGGGCAAAAGATTCAAAAGGATGATGTAGTAAAATGTCTTGCTTTTGCATTGCTGCAAAAATATTTTCTGTCTTTTTTAATACTTTAGGAATCGCAGGAATATGTGCATCATAGCGCATATGTGGGCGTTTAAAATTTGAAACCAAACGCGCCAAATTGACAGGTCCATCAACTTTATAAAGTTGTTCTTCTTCTAAATCAAACTCATCTAGCAAATATTCGTAAATATGTTTTGGGCAATTTTCAGTGACTTCCAGACGCACTGCACGACCAAAACGACGAGAGCTTAATTCACCTTTTAATGCTTTTGCTAAGTCTTCTACATCCTCATTTAATGCCAAATCAGCATTTCGTGTGACACGGAATTGATAACAACCCGTTGCCGTCATCCCAGGAAAAAGGTCAGAGACATGTTCATGAATAATGGCAGACAACATGACAAAATGTTCTTTTCCACCTGTTAACTCATCAGGCAAACGCACTACACGTGGCAATGAACGTGGTGCAGGAACAACAGCAAGATCAATTTGACGACCGAAAGCATCTTTTCCTTCAAGTGTCACAATAAAGTTTAAACTTTTATTGACTAAGCGTGGAAATGGATGCGCAGGATCGAGGCTAATTGGAGTTAAAACAGGTGCTACTTGTTCTTGGAAATATTTTTTAATCCATGCTGATTGGGCTGGTGTTAACTCGCCACGGCGTAGAAAACAAATATCTTCTTCACGTAATTTTGGAAAGATTTCTTCATTTAAAATACGATATTGACGCTCAATCGCAGCATGTGCAGTTTTAGAAATAGATTCTAAAACTTGTTTTGGTGTTAAGCCATCAGGACTACGACTTTCATTGCCTAATGTTAACTGTTCCATCACCCCAGCAACACGAATCTCAAAAAACTCATCCATATTACGTGAAAAAATTAATAGAAAATTCATCCGATCCAATAAAGGATGTAAAGGGTCAACCGCTTGTTCTAATACACGTAAATGAAAATCTAAAATAGATAATTCACGGTTAATATAGCGTTCATTATAAGTATATTCAGCTGGAGTATTATTTACTGCGCTATTCATGCAATTCGCCTGCACTTAAAAATCTTTCTATTAGTATGCTTCAATTTTGTGACAATTTCATAAAAAAAAGCGCAAAAAATGCACTTTCCTCTCATAAAAAATACTTTATTTACATATTTTTATCTTTAGTCAGGAATCCGTGTTGCGCGCATATATTTCAAAATAAGTCCTTTACGATAATTGAGCTTACGATCTTCAGGATGTTCTTGATAATACTTCGGGTTCGTCAAGATAGCAGCTAAAAATGCAGCTTGTTCACGTGTTAAGCTTTTTGCACTTTTGCCATAATAATGTCGCGTTGCAGCTTCAACCCCATAAATATGATCGCCAAATTCAACCGAATTCATATAGACTTCTAAAATCCGTTGTTTCGACCACATGCGCTCCATCATAATGGTTGCAATGGTTTCTTGTCCTTTTCGAATATATGAACGGCGATTATAAAAGAATAAGTTTTTTGCGAGTTGTTGTGAAATGGTTGAGCCACCTGCAACAACTTTTTCTTTTTTCATATTGCGTTCTAGTGCGTTTTCAATACCATCCCAGTCGAAACCATGATGATCCACAAACTTAGCATCTTCCGCAGCAACAATGGCATGTTTAAAATTATCACTAATTTCATCATAATTTCGCCACTGATGTTGAATCGGTTTAAAATCTGATAAATAAGTCCAACGCATAAACATGGTCGTCTCAACATCATGCGTACGCCAATAGACCAAACTCGAGAAAATCCAAAGTTGAATCATAATAAGAATACTGACAATGATTAACAAAGTTCGAACAATAAAGGCTTTCATGTCAGTACCTTACTCCTGAATTTTTTAAAATTCATGCTAAGCTTAAATAAATAAGAATGCACAGAATATAATGTTATGTCAGAAATGCAACAACCTTTCCAAGTTGAACCCCGTCAGCCGATCGGAAAAATCACTTTATTCCTGATTATCATCAATGTGAGCTTGTTTGCTTGGCAAATTCTTTCAGGTGTGAGTATTACTGACCCCACAACTTTAGATGCCTTACGTTGGGGTGCGGATTATGCACCTTTAACCTTTTTAGAAGAACCCTACCGTTTATTTAGCAGCATGTTTTTTCATTTTGGCTTAATGCATTTAGGCTTTAATATGTGGGCATTATATATTTTTGGCGATGTCGCAGAAAAAACCTTTGGCAAATTTTATTTTCTTGGGCTATATCTACTTGCTGGCTTGATGGGTAGTTTGCTCAGTGGCTATCTGGATATTCGCAATAGTTATGCTTTGTTGCAACATGCTGACCCAAGCTTAATTCCTCGTGTTTCCGCAGGTGCATCTGGCGCAGTCATGGGATTAGGAGGAGCTTTAACCTTACTGTCTCTTTTCCCCCCTACAGCAACGCAAAGATTTATTTTAGATAAAAAATCACTATTAACAATTTTAGCTGTCAACCTTGCCTTTGGTTTCTTTACGTCTGGCATCAACAATGCTGCACATATTGGCGGCATGATCATGGGTGCTGTTTTGGCATTGTTATGGTATTTCACTCAGCGTCAACAAGCCAAGCCAATGTTGAATTTCGTCATTTTAATTATTGGACTCGTGATGACTTATAGCTTCTATTTATATTGTCAACACTTGGTTGAGCCACTAACTCCTCTTTGGCAAGAAGCTGTAGCACAAATGCGTAGTCAGTTAAATTTTTAAATTCCTTAGATAAAATACGCATTCCCATTTAAAAACCCATTTTACTAAACAGCAAAATGGGTTTTTCTTTAGTTTAAAAATTTATCAGCTTAATTCTCGCAAACTTTGTAAAGGCGGAATCTCTGATAAATAACTCAAACGATAACGTCCAATCAAAGCACATAACACAGCCATGACGAGCGGTAGCATTAACCAGATCTCCCAATGCAACTGCACCGCCATGTCCATACGATAACTCACAATCGCACTAATGACTTCTGCAAAAATACAAGCAACAAGTCCTGACAATAAACCAATCAAGCCGATCTCTAAACTCATCATATTTTTCAGTTGTCGTTTAGAACTTCCAAAAGAACGTAACAAAGCCACTTCTCTTTTTCGTTCATCCATCAACAAATTGATACAGGCGATCAAAACTAAAAAACCTGAAAGACTGACTAAAGCTGCCAGTACCGTGACAATTTGCACCAAAACTGAAACTAAGCGTTTAATTTCATCAAAAATCAAAGAAACATCAATAAAAACAGTATTGGAAAATTGTTGAATTAAACTGACCATTTTGGTTTTTTCAGTGGGCGGCACATAAAAACTTCCTAAATAACTGCCTGCATTTTCATCCAAAGTTTTTGGTGTAAAAATAAAGAAAAAATTTGGACTAAAGCTTTGCCATTCAACTGTACGTAAGTTCACAACTTGTGCTTGTAAACGTCCTTCAGGCAAAGTAAAAGTCAGACGATCACCAATTTTAATACCTAATTCTTCAGCCAGTTTTGCTTCAACAGACACTTGTCCAACTTGGCTTAGTTTTGCCTCACCTGAAACAATCACATTATCTTCAGGATATTGATCTGTCTGCGTAAGGTTTAATTCTCGTCGCAATGAATTACTTTTTTTCACCAATTCTTCAGAAAAAGCCTGATCATTTTTGGCAACTAAACGTCCTTTTACATTGGGATATAAAGGGGTACTTTTCCAGTGTTCTTGTGCTAATTGTTGCTTAAATGCATCAAGTTCAAAAGGTGGCAAACCATAAATAAATTGATTGGGTGTACCTTCTGGCAATTGTTGTTGCCAACGCTCTAACAAATCCGTTCTAAGTACCGCTAAAACGGTAATCAGGCTTAGACCTAAAGCTAAAGCAGTAATTTGTAATGCAGTTTGTGACGGTGAACGCACATAAGCAGACAGTTGATTGCGCATTGATTTTATAGCTTTTAAGATCATCCAAACCACTGCATACAAAACAGCAGTCAAGCTAATTACGGCTCCCATCACCAGCCCAGTCAGCATGACATTTTCCGTTAGAACTAGACTGAAAATAATTAAACTAATGATGCCAAATGACATCATCAAAGCAATAGAGCGAGCGGATTTTTCTTGTTGGCGAATCACACGAATCGGTGGTGTATTGAGCAACTGCCATAAGCTTGGCAAAATAAATCCAATTAAAACAATCGCACTGGTAAAAATCGCAATCGGCAATGGACCAATTAACATTTGCAGTAACGAAAATTGCAACTCCAAACTTGGGATCATCTGCAACATCAATTGCAATAATGAATAGCCCAAAACCAACCCCAAAGCACTACCAATCAACATTGCAATCAAAATCACAACTGCAAGCAAAGCCAAGTAAGTTCGGAAAATTTGCCCCTTACTCGCACCGACACAACGTAACAAAGCAATATGATCTTGGTTTTGTTGCACATAACGTTGACTGGTCAAAGCAATGGCTAAACCACACAGTAAAATTGTTAAAATATTGGCAAGTTGTAGAAAAGTATCTAAATTTTCAATCGGTTTAAGCAGTCGTGTATTGCCCTCTTCTGCACTGCGCAGTCTTAAATTGCTTTGATCTTCAGTCTCATTTGCATTATTTTGCAGCATTTGAGCAGACTGGTTGGTTGGTGTATCACTTTGTGAACTTGTATCTTGTTTTTCTTGAGCTTTAAATTGTTTAAAACGCTGTTGATATTGAGCAATCGCCGATTCATCACCACTGAGCAAAAGCCGATATTCAATTCGACTGCCAATTTGAACTGCATTGGTTTGTGCAATGTCAGCTTGGTGAATGATCACTGTCGGTGAAAATGCAGAAAAACCGAGTTCTTGATTCGAGTCATGCGCAATGATGCCTGTGACTTTAAAATGCCCATCTGCGATTTGTACTGAATCGCCTACCTTGACCTTAAGTAATTCTTGCGCACGTTTACTCAGCCAAATCCCGTCTTTCTGCAATTGTTGTGCAGGCTGAATTTTTAAATCACCACGCAAAGGAAATGCACCATCAATCGCCTTGACATTGACCATCACAAATTGATCATGCGTCGAAGCCATTGAACCAAGCATTGTGACATGTGACTGCTTTAATTTTAATTCATTTGCCGACTCAAGCCACTTCGACTCAATTGGATTTGTATCACTTAATACCAAATCTGCGGCTTGCATTTTTGCCGCTTGTAACGTCACTGCCTGTTGCACTTGATCATTGCTAAACTTTAAAGCAGTCGTCGCACTGATTGCCAAACTCAAAGCGATAATTAATAAGTAAATCCCTGAATTGGCAAAACTCTGTCGTAATAAAGGCTTAAATAAACTCAACATGAGACAGCCTCAACGTGTGAATGCTGTTGATGCTCAATCAATAGCCCATCTTTAAGTTCAAAGTGACGTTGGCATTGCTTGGCTAAATCGGCATCATGCGTGACCAAAACTAAAGTTGTTCCCATTTCTTGATTTAACTCAAACAATAGCTGTTCAATTTCTTGTGCAGTATGTGCATCCAAATTGCCTGTCGGTTCGTCCGCAAAAATAATTTTAGGTGCTGAAATCAACGCTCGTGCAATCGCAACGCGTTGCTGTTCTCCACCTGACAACACTTTAGGTGTTTGCTGACTTTGTCGTTCCAAACCAACTTTTACCAATAGTTTCAGTGCTTTTTGTTCAGCATCGGCATAGTGAAAATCTGGCTGTAAACGCAAAGGCAACATGACATTTTCAAGTGCGGACAGATGTGGCAATAATTGAAAAGACTGGAAAACAAAACCTATATGTTTTAAACGTACCAATGCGCGTTGTTCTTCATTTAAATGCGTGACTGATTCACCACAAACGGTTAATTGCCCTGAACTGGCTTGGTCTAGAGTGGCAAGAATTCCCAATAATGTTGATTTACCTGAACCTGAACGTCCTGTAATTGCGACTTGCTCGCCTGCTTGAATATTGAGATTTAAATTTTCAAAAATTGTAAGTGTTTGATGTGGAAGTTCAATCTTTTGTGTAAGTTGCTGTGCAGAAATGATCCCTTGTGGCATGATGGGAGAAGTTGAATTATCTTGAACCTTAGACATCATAAAGTACCCTATATGCATATCAAAAAATTGTTAAATTTGAAAATGATGAAAAAATTAACTCATTGTTTAATGTTTAGCATGATCTGTCTGTTACCTGTTAGTAGTTTTGCAAAAAGCATCATGATTGTCGGTGATAGTTTGAGTGCAGGCTATGGCATCAACCCACAACAAGGTTGGGTCACTTTATTGCAACAGCGTCTTAATCAACAATTTCCAAAGCAACATAAGGTGATCAATGCCAGTGTCAGTGGAGAAACCACTAGCGGTGCTTTGGCTCGTCTACCTAAATTATTGCAAACACATCAGCCGAATATTGTAGTGATTGAACTGGGTGGTAATGATGGTCTACGCGGTCAACCCCCACAAATGATTCAGAAAAATTTGGCACAAATGATTCAACAAAGCCAAAAAACCAAAGCCACTGTGATCTTATTGGGTATGAAAATCCCACCAAATTATGGCACTGCGTATAGCACCGCATTTGAAAATAATTACAAAGTATTAAGTCAGCAATACAAAGTAAAAATGCATCCTTTCTTTATGAATGGAATCGCAGGAAATAAAAGTTTGATGCAAAAAGATTTGATTCATCCCAATGCAGTTGCTCAGAAAATTTTACTTGATAATGCCTATCCACTGATAAAAGCTGCGCTGTGATTATTGTTATTTTTGAATAATTCTTCGCTATCCATTGGCTTTATTGAAATCAAAACTGATCTTGATTTTGTAACAACGTTGCAAATGCAAATAAACGTGCCAATAACTGATGGGTATAAGCTAATTCAACGTCTTGTTCTGTAAATAAAATTCGATGTAACAAAGGTGCGATGACAATTTCAATAATCAATGAATTATCAATGGTTAACTCATTACGTTGCAACGCACGTACTTGAATCACATCCAATTGCTGAATTAAAAATCCATAACATTTTCTCGCCAAAGGTGAATCAGTTGAAGCTAAAATATCACTCAACATACTACGCCCAACCGCAGAAGCATATTCTTCAATATATTGTTCAACCCAAGCATAAAGATCTTGTTTAAAACTGCCTAAATCTTCAGGTATGCTGTCTGGATGTAAATGATTAAAAGCAACGTCAGCAAGTAATTGGGATAAATCACCCCAACGCCGATAAATCGTTGAAGGTGTCACGCCTGCATGAGCAGCAATCATTGGCACGGTCAATTCTGATGAATCATGCTCCTTCAATAAAGTCTGAACAGCCTCATGTACTGCTGTTTGAATCCGAGCACTTCGCCCACCAGAACGTAAACCTGTAACAACTTTTGTCATATGCAAATCACTACAAATTTATAAATAAAATCAGATCAAATACTTAGACGTTTTTTGCAATTATTTAAAAAAAACACTAAAGCTAAATATTTGCGTTTAAGCCAAAATACGTTATAAAAGCAAATAAATTGCTTTTGTATGTGGCTTGATTATGAACAATTCCAATTTTAATCGTCAAGTGACTTCCTTTCAGCTCTCACCGCAAACTGCACTATACACACATACTTTTACGCTTATGCTTTTTATGGCTGCATCAAGTGCGCCAACGCCTTTGTATCGCCTTTATCAGCAATATTTTCATTTTTCTCCTGTTTTGCTTACTTTAATTTTTGCCACTTATGCTTTTACTTTATTGGCTACATTATTGATCGCAGGCTCACTCTCAGACTATATCGGACGTAAGCCTGTTATTTTTCTTGCATTGATTTTAGAAATCATTGCAATGGTGATTTTTTATTCAGCTTTTAATATTGAAATGCTGTTCTTTGCACGTGCAATACAAGGCATCGCGACAGCTCTTGCAGCCTCAACATTTGGAGCAGCTCTGCTCGACTTAAGTAAAATCCATGGTGCTCTAATCAATAGTATTTCACCAATGCTTGGTATGGCAGCAGGGATGTTTCTCACGTGTCTAATGCTTCAATTTTCAACATATCCGCTTTTACTGATTTTTGAAATTTTCATTTTGCTATTTGCATCAAGTCTTTGTATCGCATATTTTAGCCCTGAAACCGTTGAACGCCGCATTGGTGCATTGGCATCACTAAAACCTAAACTCACGCTTCCACCACAAGCAAAAAAAACGCTATTCATCGTCAGCCCTGTAAATATTGCAATTTGGATGGTCAGTGGCTTTTTCTTATCCTTAATGCCTTCTTTATTGGCACTTTCTTTTAAAAACCCAAGCGCTTGGTTAAATGGCACAATGTTTATCACGCTCACTGTTTCAGGTGCCATTGGAATTTTATGTTTACGGCAAGCCAGAAATTTATCTATTCTTCTTACAGGTGCATTTAGCCTTATTTTGGGTGCAAGTATCATCCTCATCGGTATCCATCAAACTCAAGCCAGTTTATTATTTTTAGGTGCATGTATTACAGGAATCGGTTTTGGTACAGGTTTTATGGGTGCAATCCGTACTGTGATGCCACTCGCTCAACCTGAACAGCGTGCAGGTCTAATGGCAACTTTTTTTGTCGAAAGTTATTTGGCTTTTAGCATTCCAGCAATCATTGCAGGCTACTTTGTCAACCACATCGGTTTGTTGTCTACTGCGAGTATTTATATTGCACTGATTATTTTCTTGTCGAGTATTGGTATTATTTTTAGTGTAAAAAATAAAAAACATATATAAAAATCAAAGATATAAAAAAGACGCCGAAACGCCTTTTTTCGTTTTTACTACTTAAATTTTAAAATCACTTAAGCAGGAATATCACGTACTGAAGCACTACGAATCGCTTCTTTCAAAGCTGCATAACCATGAATTGGTGGGAATTGTGGGAATTCACGAATCACATTTTCAGGCGCATCAAATAAGAAACCTTTGTCTGCTTCACCGAGCATCGTAGTATCATTATAAGAATCACCTGCTGCGATCACACGATAATTCAAACCATGTAATGCTTTTACAGCTTCACGTTTTTGGTCTGGTTGACGTAGTTTATACGCTGTAATCATGCCATTTTCGTCAGTTTCTAATTTATGACAGAAAATTGTAGGCCAACCCAATTGTTGCATTAAGGGATGAGCAAACTCATAGAAAGTATCTGACAAAATGATCAGTTGAAAATGTGTACGCACCCATTCAACAAACTCTTTTGCACCTTCAAATGGTCCCATGTCTGCGATCACAGCTTGAATATCATTCAAACCTAAACCATGTTGTTTAAGAATATTTAAACGTTGTGTCATTAACACATCGTAGTCTGGAATATCACGAGTGGTTGCTTCTAATTCTTTAATGCCCGTTTTTTTAGCAAAATTGATCCAGATTTCTGGAACCAAAACACCCTCAAGATCAAGACAAACGATTTCCATGAGTTTTCCCTAATTTCAGTTTAAAATTTTGGCAGTATCATAGCATTAAAGTTTGACGATTTTGCTGAAAGTTTATAAATCTATTTTCTTCATAACCATAGGAATTAAATTGCTAAGTGAGCTAAACTATTTACATTAAAATGAAAACATTCTGAAAAATTTATATATATAGCTTCAAGCTAAAGCCAGAGGCACATCATGACCGTTATTCCTAGCATTGACCATGTCGATGCACTTGCCGCAGAATATGCAGATAAATCACCTTCTGAAATCCTTGCCCTTGCCCTTGCTCAAGAAGGTGAAATCGCGATCTCTTTCTCAGGTGCTGAAGATGTCGTATTGATTGACATGGCACATAACCTAGGTAAACCTTTTCGTGTTTTTAGTCTAGATACAGGACGTTTACACGCCGAAACTTATCAATTCCTTGAAACTGTACGTAAGCATTATGGTATTCAAATTGAAATCTGTTTTCCTGAAGCTGAGGCTGTACAAAAGCTAGTGAATGAAAAAGGTTTATTTAGCTTTTATCAAGATGACCATAAAGAGTGTTGCGGTATCCGTAAAGTTCAGCCATTGCGCAAAAAACTTGCAACTTTAGATGGTTGGATCACAGGACAACGTAAAGACCAAAGTCCAGGTACACGTACTGAAATTCCAGTGATTCAAGCTGATGTAGGATTTTCTGGCGAAGGTAAACAACTGATCAAATACAACCCTTTGGCAAATTGGTCGAGTGCAGATGTTTGGAATTATATTCGCATGATGGAAATTCCATATAATCCATTGCATGAAAAAGGCTTTACTTCAATTGGTTGTGAGCCATGTACTCGTGCAGTTTTACCCAACCAACATGAACGTGAAGGTCGTTGGTGGTGGGAAGAAGCAACCCATAAGGAATGTGGTTTACATGCAGGTAACTTAAAATAAGCCGCATGCATATTGGTAAAAAAAAGTCACTCTATTTAGTGGCTTTTTTATTCACTAATCATTCATTAAAATGCTTGGATTTTATCCATTAAATCGTTCTATACTTACTTCTAGGTTATAATTCTAAAACTCAACACTCATGTGCGAGTTGTTGTAAAAATTGCAGTGAGGCAATCCAGAATCATGCGTCCTTTACATCCAATCGATTTTATTTTTTTAAATTTAGAAAAACGTCAACAACCTATGCATGTGGGTGGATTGTTTTTATTTGAAATCCCAGAACATGCACCCTCTACATTTATTCAAGATTTAGTTGCAGATATTCGTAATTCTAAATCTATTCCTGTTCCCCCTTTTAATAACCGTTTAAGTGGATTATTTTGGGATGAAGACGAAGAGTTTGATATTGACCATCATTTTCGCCATATTGCCTTGCCACATCCTGGACGTATCCGTGAACTTTTAGTATACATTTCACAGGAACATAGTGCCTTAATTGATCGTGCAAAGCCTCTTTGGACGTGTCATATCATTGAAGGTATTGAAGGCAATCGTTTCGCGATGTATTTTAAAATCCATCACGCCATGATTGATGGCGTTGCGGGTATGCGTTTATTGGAAAAATCTTTTTCTAAAGATCCAAACTCTAAAACGATTGTACCGCCTTGGTGTATTGAAGGAAAACGTGCCAAACGCTTAAAAGCACCTAAAGTCAGTAAAATTAAAAATATTTTATCAACAATTAAAGGGCAAATTGAGGTCACACCTAAAGTTACCCAAGAACTGTGTCAAACTATTTTTAAAGAAATGGGAAAAAACCCAGATTATGTTTCTAGCTTTCAAGCACCAAGTAGTTTATTTAATCAACGGGTAAGTTCTTCTCGCCGTTTTGCTGCTCAATCTTTTGAGCTTAATCGTTTTAGAGATATTTCTAAAGCACTCAATGTCACCATTAATGATGTGGTTTTAGCTGTCTGTTCTGGTGCATTACGTGAATATTTAACTACACAAAACGCTTTACCTAGAAAACCATTAATTGCGATGGTACCTGCTTCGCTACGTGATGATGATTCTGATATGAGCAATCGCATCACGATGATTTTAGCAAATCTTGGCACACATAAAGAAAATCCTTTAGAGCGCTTAGATATTATTAAACGCAGTGTACAAAACGCAAAAAATCGTTTTAAACGCATGAATGCAAATCAAATTTTAAATTATAGTGCTTTTGTTTATGGTGCGGCAGGTTTAAATATCGCTTCAGGTATTTTACCTCGACATCAAGCCTTCAATGTCATTATTTCAAATGTCCCTGGACCACGAGAGCCACTCTATTGGAATGGTGCAAAACTCGATGCCATGTATCCTGCTTCTATTGTCTTAGATGGTCAGGCTTTAAATATTACCATGACCAGTTATTTGGATAAACTAGAGGTTGGCTTAACAGGTTGTCGTAGAGCTTTGCCAAAAATGCAAAATTTATTGACACATTTAGAAGATGAAATTCAAAGGTTTGAACATTTAATTGATCGAACAGATCATTTGGAAGATATTGCCAATTCTGAATTAGCTTAAATCATTTTGAGATCAATATTTTTTAACAAATACCAAGAAAAGAATTAAGGGGCGATAATCTGCCCCTTAATTTTTAACATTTCGACACTGATTTAACAGCTCATGACACATATTAACCACCATATCTTTGGTGATTTTTACTTCTTGACCATTGTCATCCAACATCACACATGTATTTTTCGGTTGATTTTCTAATACATGATTCATGTTACGTGTAATTACTTGTTCAGTTGCGCTCATTTTAACCTCACTTGCTAAGACCATAAAGGGAGAAAGTCTTTGGCTACCTTTAAATCTAGTATTGTAAAATCAGCGCAAAAAGTAAAATTTTAGATGTAACAACTGTTTAACGATATCCTGTTACAAAATTAGCTCAGAATGATATCGTATTGCTCTTGCGTGTATAAATTTTCGACTTGGAACTTGATGACACGACTAATAAAATGCTCTAAATCCGCCACAGCTGGTGCTTCCGCCGTCAGTAAACGATCAATTACCGATGGGTGTGCAATCACAGTAAAACCACTTTGTGACTCATAGGCACGTGCATATCTCAAAATTTCCCGAAAAATTTCGTAACACACTGTCTCTGCAGTTTTGACATAACCACGACCTTGACAAGTTGGGCAAGACTCACAAAGTAAATGTTCAAGTGATTCACGTGTACGTTTACGTGTCATTTCAACCAAACCCAGTTCTGATACTTGGGTAATTTTGGTTTTAGCATGATCACGTTCAAGCATTTTCTCGAATTGTGTCATGACCTCATCACGGTGCTGTACTTCTTGCATGTCGATGAAATCAATAATAATAATACCACCCAAATTACGCAGTCTAAGCTGACGTGCAATAACTTGTGTGGCTTCCATATTGGTTTTAAAAACAGTGTCCTCAAGTGTGCGCCCACCCACATAAGAACCCGTGTTGATATCTATTGTGGTCATCGCCTCGGTCTGATCTATCATCAGATAACCACCAGACTTCAATGCAACCCGTGTTTGCAATGCCTTTTGAATATCTTCTTCGACATTATATAAATCAAATAATGGACGTTCACCTGGATAATGCAATAAGCGACTTTGCATGGTAGGCACAAATTCATTGACAAATTCTTGTAACTTCCCATGAATTTCACGTGAATCTACATAAATTTTTGCAGTATTTTCATTTGCCAAATCACGAATCACACGCTGCGGTAATGGAAGCTCTTCAAAAATCAGTGAAGGTACAGCAATAATTTTTTGTTTTTTCTGAATATATTCCCAAAGCTTTGCTAAATAAGCCATATCTTGTGCGATTTCTGCTTCATCCACACCTTCTGCTGCGGTACGAACAATAACGGAACCAGGAAGTTTATGCTCAGCTTGAATACGCTCAATCATTGAACGTAAACGATCACGCTCACCTTCTGACTCAATGCGCTGTGATACACCAATATGATGCCCATACGGCATTAAAACCAAGTAACGTGAGGGAATTGAAAGATCAGTGCTCAGCCGTGCACCTTTTGTCCCCAACATATCTTTCATTACTTGAACAGTCAGAATTTGCCCTGTGTGTAATAACTCAAAGACATTGGGTGTAGGTTGGTTGCGTTGCCAAACCATATCATTAATATGTAAAAATGCTGTACGAGACAGTCCAATATCGACAAAAGCGGCTTGCATTCCGGGTAAAACACGTACCACTTTTCCCTTATATATATTGCCTACAAGACCACGTTTTACTGTACGCTCAACAAATAACTCATTGACTGTACCATTTTGGATTAGCGCCACCCGACATTCCATAGGGGTGACGTTAATCAATAACTCGTCAGACATAACACAACTCAAAACATTATAAAAATTCTTGTTGAAGCAGCTAATTTAATGCCTTAACTGCTTTTAATAACTGTACCGTCTCATGTAAAGGAAGCCCAACAACATTGGTATAACTGCCTTCAATGCGGGTAACATATTGTGCAGCGATTCCTTGAATTGCATAAGCACCTGCTTTGCCTAAAGGCTCTCCTGTTGCCCAATAATATTCCATATCTGCTAGGCTTAATTTTTGTAATTTAACACGTGTTCTTACCACTTGCGTTTCTGACTTTCCAGCCATCGCAACAGAAATACCCGTTAACACTTCATGTTCATTATTGGACAATAATGACCAAATTTCAAATGCATGCTGTTTAGATTCAGGCTTGCCAATAATTTGACCATTGAATACTAAACTTGTATCGGCTGCAAGTACGATCGCATGAGGCTCATGCATTAAAACAGCTTGTGCTTTGCAAGCTGCTAAACGACTCACATAATTTTCAATGGTTTCATTTTCTAATACGGACTCATCAATATCTGGGCTAAAAATCGTAAATTCCAAGCCCAATTGTTGCAATAGTTCTTTACGTCTAGGGGAACTAGACGCCAGTATTAGATTCGCCATCTTTTTAATAAATAGTAAAGAATTGGCCAGCTAAAAATACTCGCCAGTAAAGGCTGCCAATGTCGAGTTAAAGAAAAACGTACACCAAGCATGGTTTGCGCCATGAGTGTTAATACCAAATGAGCCACAAGGGATAATGTAATAATCACCCATAAATTACTAAAAGTGAGTACACGCCGTTCACGAATAAAATAACGTGTCAGAAATGCGAGTACAACATAACTGAGCGCATTCATTCCCAAAGGAGCATCTAATAGCAAATCTGTGAATAAGCCCATTGAAAAGGCAAACCACACTCCACACCATGTTGGCTGACATAACACCCAAAACAGTGTAATCAGCAACATAAATAATGGTCGCCATCCAGCATAGGCATAGGAAAGCGGATAAACGACTAAAATTGATCCAATGATTATTGAAACAACAATAATCATAAATGGATCTTTACGCTGTTTATCTGAAGGGAAACTTTTAGCGATCAACATGTGGCTGCTCCATCGCTAGAGAATCTGAAAATAACACCACGACATGGTGACCACCCGCAAGTTGTGCCGCTGGTGCAACATCAATGCTGGCAAATTCACCTGAATTATGACGCATGACTTTGGTCACAGAACCCACTAAATATCCTGCTGGAAAATGTTGTCCTAAACCTGAACTATACACTTTATCCCCAACTTTGATATTGGCACTGGTTGGAACATATTCCATTTTTAGGCGACCTAAATCTCCTGTACCTGTCACAATTGCACGCATGCCTGAGCGCTCTAAACGTACAGATAATGAATGATCTTTATCTGAAAGCAGCATGACACGGCTACTATGAGGATAGACATTAACAATCTGCCCCATAATCCCTTTATCATCTAGCACAGTTTGCCCAACTCGCAGTTGGCTTGAAGCACCACGATTAATAATAATGATATGACGTAAAGGATCAGCATCAGTTCCAATCACTTCAGCAATTTCCATACGACCATCAATAATTAAAGGCGTATCTAATAAGCCACGTAAACGCGTATTTTCCGCAGAAAGTTCTGATAGTTTCTGTAGGCGCACCTGAGCCTGAAGCAGTTCCGCTTGCATCGCTGTATTTTCTCGACGCAATTGGGCTTCAGACTTGGTTTGTTGATTCAGCCATTCTTTCGACAAAACGGGATAGCTTGCGAGTGCATAAATAGGATTATATGCTGCATACAAGACATCTCTTGCAGGTTGAATCACATGAGGCATGCGCCAATTAAAAAATAGCACAACCAAACATGTAATCACCGCAATGATAAATGAACGAAAAGATGGCGGTTGTCTTGAAAAAAGATTCGGTTGCACCGCCTCGTCCTTAAACTGAGTCTACTAAAGTTTAGCCTACAAAAAGCATATCATGGTTTGGATTATCAAAGAATTCTAAGACTTTTCCACCGCCACGAGTAACGCAAGTTAGAGGGTCTTCTGCAACAACGACAGGTAAACCTGTTTCTTGTGCAAGTAACTTATCTAAATTACGTAATAATGCACCACCACCCGTCAACACGATACCGCGTTCTGCAATATCTGAAGATAATTCAGGTGGTGTTTGCTCTAATGCAGATTTTACTGCTGAAACAATACTTTGTAGTGGATCTGCAATGGCTTGGCTAATTTCATCTGAAGTCACTGTAATCGCACGCGGTACACCTTCAGCTAAATTACGACCACGCACTTCGATTTCTAGAGTAGCAGCATCAGCAATTGCCATACCTACTTCTTTTTTAATCGTTTCAGCAGTGGTTTCACCAATCACACAGCCATGTGCTTTACGCACATAGTTAATGATTTGTTCATCAAAGACATCACCACCGATACGTAATGAATCTGCGTAAACACAGCCTTGCAAAGAAATGATTGCAATTTCAGTGGTACCACCACCGACATCAACAACCATAGAACCACAGGCTTGTTCAACTGGCATCCCCGCGCCAATCGCCGCAGCCATAGGCTCTTCAATTAAACGTACATCTCGCGCACCTGCATTAAATACAGCTTCACGAATCGCACGGCGCTCTACAAGCGTAGATTTGCATGGAACACATACAACTACACGTGGTGCAGGTGGAAATAAACGTTTTTCGTGCACTTTACCAATAAATTGATTTAACATAGTTTCAGTGACTTCAAAATCTGCGATCACACCATCCTTCATTGGACGAATCGCAGAAATATTTGCAGGGGTACGGCCAAGCATTTGCTTAGCATCTAAGCCTACAGCCGCTACAATTTTTTGTGAGCCACTGTGGCGAATCGCCACAACTGTCGGCTCATTTAATATAATGCCCCGTCCTGGTGCATAAATAAGTGTATTAGCAGTACCTAAATCAATGGCAAGATCTGGCGAAAACAAGCCAATTAGTCGTTTTAGAATCACGGGTCGTTCTCAGTTAAACTTTAGTATGGACGCAAGATGGCAACTTTAACTAAATGTGATGCTTTGGACAAGTCAATCGCTTATTATAACGCACGATATTTTAACTTTTTTTAAAACTGATTAGGTGAGACATCATGTCAACTTCAGATGCACAGCAATCTGCAGAGTTAAATGCACAAACTGTTTCAGCAATCGCCAAGCTGGCTCGACTGGAGCTAAATGATGCGCAATCTGCTGAATATGCTCAAAGTTTAAACAAAATTCTTGGAATGATGGAAACGCTCAAAGGTATTGATACCGAAGGTGTTGAGCCTTTAAAAAGCCCTTTTGACAACCCTCAGCCACTACGCGAAGACCAAGTATCTGAAAGTAATCATCGTGAAGAATATCAAGCTGTCGCGCCTGCTGTTCAAGATGGTTTGTATCTTGTTCCTCGTGTGATTGAATAATATTTAATCAGATCAATCTATTTTTAAATTAATCGTAAAGAATTGTTCCCATGACTGATTTACATCGCTTATCTATTCGTGAAATGGCTGAAGGCTTAAAAACCGCTCAGTTTTCATCACGCGAATTGACACAACACTATTTAAACCGTATCGCAAAAATTGATACACAAGTTAAATCGTATATTACGGTAACGGCTGAACAAGCTTTAGCCCAAGCTGATGCAGCAGATACTGCGATTAAAACAGGTAATGCAACTGTTTTAACGGGTGTACCGATTGCCCACAAAGATATTTTTTGTACCCAAGGCATTAAAACCTCTGCGGGTTCCAAAATGCTCGACAACTTCATTTCACCTTATGATGCAACTGTGGTTGCCAAAGGTAAAACAGCAGGTCTAATCACTTTAGGTAAAGTGAATATGGACGAGTTTGCCATGGGTTCAACTTCTGAAAACCCATTTTATGGCGCAACCAAAAACCCTTGGAACCTAGAACATGTTCCGGGTGGTTCTTCTGGTGGTTCTGCTGCGGTGGTTGCTGCTGATCTTGCCCCTTTTTCTACAGGTACAGATACAGGCGGTTCGATCCGTCAGCCTGCGTCATTCTGTGGTTTAACCGGTTTAAAACCAACCTATGGTCGTGTTTCACGTTTTGGTATGATCGCTTATGCATCATCTATGGATCAAGGTGGTCCAATGGCACGTTCTGCTGAAGACTGTGCTTATTTGATGAATGTCATGGCAGGTCATGATGCCAAAGATTCAACCTCAGTTGAAAAAGACGTTGATGACTATGTTGCCAATTTAAATGCTACAGCAGTTAAAGGTCTGCGTATTGGTATTCCAAAGCAATACTTCAATGTTGCAGGTTTGGATGCAGACGTAAAAGCACGTGTTGAAGAATCTCTTAAAAAATTAGAAGAAATGGGCGCAGTTCTGGTTGAGATTGATCTCAACATGACAGAAGCTTATGTTCCAACGTATTACTTAATCGCACCTGCGGAAGCATCTTCAAACTTGTCACGTTTTGATGGTGTGCGTTATGGCTACCGTGCAGAAAATCCTGTTGATTTAATGGATTTATACAAACGCTCACGTTCTGAAGGTTTTGGTACAGAAGTTCAACGCCGTATCTTGATTGGTACTTATGCGTTATCTGCTGGATACTACGATGCCTACTATGTCAAAGCACAAAAAGTTCGTCGTTTAATCCAACAAGACTTCTTAAAAGCATTTGAATCTGTGGATGTGATTGCAGCCCCTTCTGCGCCAACCACAGCCTATAAAATTGGTGCGAACCTCAGCCCAACTGAAATGTATTTAGGCGACATTTATACACTTGCCGTGAACTTAGCAGGTCTACCTGCCATCAATGCACCTGTTGGTTTTGATGCAAACCAACTTCCTGTTGGCTTACAGTTGATTGGTCATTATTGGTCAGAATCTCAACTGCTTTCTGTTGTGCATCAGTATCAACAAGCGACCGATTGGCATAGCAAACGTGCAGCAATTGCGGAGGAGAATGCATAATGGCTCAAGCTCAAAAGAAACCAAAATCACTCTTGATTCATGGTTGGGAAGTCGTTATTGGGATCGAAATCCATACGCAACTTGCAACAAATTCTAAAATTTTTTCAGGTTCCTCAACCACTTTCGGTCAAGACCCAAATACTCAAGCAAGCCTTGTTGATTTGGCAATGCCGGGTGTATTGCCTGTATTGAATAAAGAAGTGGTTGATCTTGCAATTCGTTTTGGTTTGGGGATTGATGCGTACATTGACCAAGCTTCGGTATTTGCACGTAAAAACTATTTCTACCCTGACTCTCCAAAAGGCTATCAAATCAGCCAAATGGATAACCCGATTGTGGGCTTGGGTCATATCGACATTCAACTTGAAGATGGTACTGTAAAACGCATAGGCGTAACACGTGCACACCTTGAGGAAGATGCGGGTAAATCGGTTCATGACCAATTTGAAGGCATGTCAGGTATCGACTTAAACCGTGCAGGTACACCGCTTTTAGAAATCGTGTCTGAACCTGATATGCGTTCGGTTGAAGAAGCTGTTGCCTACATTAAAGCGATTCATACGCTTGTACGTTGGTTAGGTATTTCTGATGGTAACATGGCAGAAGGTTCGTTCCGTGCTGACTGTAACGTGTCTTTGCGTCAACCGGGTGATGAGTTTGGTACTCGTTGTGAGTTGAAAAACCTTAACTCGTTCCGTTTCATTGAGCAAGCGATCAATGTTGAAATTGAACGTCAAATGGATATTTTGGAAGATGGCGGTAAGATCGACCAAGAAACGCGTTTGTTTGATCCTGTGAAGATGGAAACACGTTCGATGCGCTCGAAAGAAGAAGCGAACGATTACCGTTATTTCCCTGATCCTGACTTGTTGCCTGTGATCATTGCCGATGCGCAAATTGAAGCGGCTCGTGCTGAGTTGCCTGAGTTACCGAAAGCGCGTCGTGCGCGTTTTATCGCTGACTTTGGCGTGACTGAGTATGATGCTCACGTTCTGACTTTAACTCGTGAAATGTCTGAGTTTTATGAAGATGTGGTGAACGCTGCGGGTGGTGCTGCACAAGGTAAAGTGGCAGCAAACTGGGTGATGGGTGAATTCTCTGCTGCTTTAAATAAAGCGAGCTTAGAACTTGCTGACTCGCCTGTTTCTGCTGAGAAATTGGGCGGTATGGTTGCTCGTATTGTGGATAACACCATTAACGGTAAGATCGCGAAGCAAGTGTTTGGCTTTATGTGGGATGAAGGCAAAACTGCTGACGAAATTATTGCGGAAAAAGGCTTGAAACAGGAAACTGATACAGGTGCGATTGAAGCGATGATTCAGGATGTACTTGCGGCAAACGAGAAGATGGTTGAAGAGTATAAATCTGGTAAAGAAAAAGCCTTTAACGGTCTTGTTGGTCAGGTGATGAAAGCAGCAAAAGGCAAAGCCAACCCTGCTCAAGTGAATGAATTGATGAAGAAATTGATTGGTTAAGGCTGATCTTGCTTAAGAAGAAACCCGCTTTAAAGCGGGTTGTCTTCAAACATTTTTTCATAACGTTCTAAAATATCAGTAAATATCTCAGGATTTGATTTAGGTATCTTATCAAAAAGATGGCTTTGTAGAATAGTTCCTTGTAATCCTATTTTGACCTTGTATAAGCATTTATCATGAATACCTGCTGTACAATAATCACAGGTAGATATTAAAGCCAAACTACAAGCCTGAGGTAACGTAGCTACTTGCTCCTTAACACAATCTAACCAAATATCTAATAACCATTTCCCTTTACATATATCCATCATAACATCTACATTTTTAGAAAATTCTTCTGCACACTCCAATAGAATAGAGATTTCAGTTTCATTATATAACTTTGAAATATGATTTTTAATTGCTCCAGGCTCCATATCATATTTAGCTTTAGATATATACTCCCTATCCCTTGCAGACTTTAAAGCATCTAAAACAGGAAAATAAATAATATCTAAAGTACACCTTATTGACTCTTCGAATATATAAGAGATAAGCTCATCATTAATAATACTCATCTCACCCTCAAGAATATAATGTAATATACTCTCTAATGATGTTTTATTAACAAAATAGGACTCAATAGAATAATAAATCAAAGTATATATCAAATCATTATTAGGTATTTCAAGTCTGTGATTCCGTACATCTTTATCAATTATCCCTAAAACAAATTTTTTTAATTTACTAGCAGAATGATAAGGATTAGCTTTTAAGTCATTCAAAGCATCAATAACACCCTTACAACCCTCAGTGTAATCTTTAATTAATTCAACTGGTTTAAATATTGGTTGCTTTTTGGTTGAATTACTTAAAATTCCGCTAAATTTCTTTAGATCATCATGCCCTTCAACAATTAATAAACGAGTCTTTGTCATTACTGCATTAATAAAAAGAGTATCTATATCAAGTTTTTGAGTAATCATCTATCAACTACCAACTCACATAGATAATCACTTCTTCCACTAACAATAAATGGCGAATGTGAAGCAACAATAATTTGTGTATTAGGCACTAACTCTTTCAACAAACCTAATAAGTCACTTTGCCATGATGTATTTAGAGACATTTCAGGCTCATCTATTAACAGTAGATCTCTATCATTACATTTAAAAAGAACAGTAACTAAAAATGTTAGTATATGCCTTTCACCACTAGATAAATCATCTAAACTATGTCTATTCCCCCCAACTTGAATAACAACATTTCCATTATTGTACCCCTCACTTTCGACCAATATTTTTTTATCATCGATCAAATAATCATTAAATTTATTAATAAGCAACTTAAATCTTGGTAAAAAATCATCATTATTATCAATATAATTCAATAATGATTTAAAAATAGAGGATATAAATAAATCATTTACAACATTTTCAGCCTGGTTAATATTATTAATTGATTCCAATACTTTTATAAATCTATCTTTAAAATTAAATTTTGACTCCAACTCACTAGAGTTTAAAATATTTTTTTCTTTGATTTTAAAAAATTATCAGATTCTTTTAAAATAGAAATTAGTCTTTCTTTATGTGAAAACAAATCTTTTGCTTCAAGACTTTGAATTTCAGACTCATTAGAAGGACCTTTTATATTCCTTGAAAAATGAGCATCAACTACATTATTAAAAGCCATCATAAAAGTATTATTGACATTTACGTAACGTTCTAAAATTGATTTTTTATATTCTTCCAATATTAAATATTCTAAATCTTTTACTTCAAAGTTTTCTAAATAAACATAATCAACATTAAAATCTTGATCAAGATTTTTTATATTATTAAACTTTAATTTATTTATATTTGTCAAAAAATCAAATATTTCATTACTTAATTGTCTACGCATAGGTTTTGAAATATGCGTCATAGCATTTGATAAAGAATGTTTTGTTTCAAAAAAATCTTCAATATCAGTTGCATCAACATGTTGTAAAGATTTACTACCAATTCCACGTTCAATTGATATGGACAAAGATTTTAATTTTACTAAATCAGACTTTTCAAACTGCTTCCAATCGAACATTTTCGTTTTATCATTATAACTAACAACAATTGTTATATCTTTGAAGGAAGGACTATCGGCCATCTCATTAACATAAACACAAGTTACTTTCTTGACTTTTAAAAGCTTTAAATATTCTTCATTTTGGTCTAAAAAGCTATACATCCCTTTAAGCAATGATGTCTTACCACAACCATTATCAGCATAAACTATAGAAATCTCATTTGCAAAATTGATATAGGCTGTTCTCTCTGAACTCTTAAATCCTTCAAATTTAATATATTTTAATTTTATTGCCATGAAGTAATCCTAAAATTAAATTTCATATAATTCTAACCGTTAAAGCTTTAAAAAGTAATAAAAATATTAGTTTCTACTAATATAACTGTATCAACACTAAACACCCAAAACACCACACCCTTTTCTTTATTCTCAACCTCTACCCAACCACCATGTAACTGTACAATCACCAAGCCTAAACCACCTGTTTGCACCTTTTTATGCCAACTGCCATTCACCTGATAAAACCAATCAAACACAAGCATTATAAATCCTTGCTTTAACAAAGCATTATGACCATCAAAAAAGCCTCCTCAATTACCAAACTCAAAGAACTTGGGCGTGTATGCCTCTTCGAATCATTCTTTATGCATGACTTTCTTTATAGCGAAATCGCCAATTGGTACGGTATACGAAACTTTCCTGACTACCCTGATATTGCCATTCGTACAGGCTCAGAACTCTGCCAACAACTGCTAGAACCACTCCAAGACAAATTTGGACGGCTTGAAATTCGATCTGCCTATCGTTCATGTACTGTAAATCAACTCGGTAATGAAAATAAACATAACTGTGGCAGTAACGAAAGTAACTATGCAAGTCATATTTGGGATTACCAGAGGTGGTCCCACTTGTTTGAACAACTAAAAGCGTATTTATAAGTGATATTCCGCTCTAGTTAAGCCACCTTGTTT
>NZ_JACAIJ010000010.1:0-168616 GCF_030325485.1 Acinetobacter sp. R933-2 | reverse complement strand
CATACAGTTGCAATCGCAGCAGTTAAAGTTGTTTTACCATGGTCAACGTGACCAATTGTGCCCACGTTTACGTGTGGTTTATTACGTTCAAACTTAGCCTTAGCCATGAGTTTTTCCTTTTTAAACTACTCATGTAGGGTTAACTACATGAGCATTTGGTTTTTTAACTATGAATTAGTTTGGGCTTATAGTAATCGAAAGATTACTCGTCGTCACCTTTTTTACCACCAGATTGGAACTTAGTAATGATGCCTTCCGCCACGTTACGTGGAGTTTCAGCATATTTAGCAAATTCCATAGAGTATGTCGCACGACCTTGAGACATAGAACGCATTTGAGTCGCGTAACCAAACATCTCAGCAAGTGGAACTTCCGCACGAATTGCTTTAGTACCACCAGGTAAATCGTCCATACCTTGAACCATACCACGACGACGGTTTAAGTCACCCATGATATCGCCCATGTAATCTTCTGGAGTTTCTACTTCAACTTTCATGATCGGTTCAAGCAAGATAGGATCTGCTTTCATGAAACCGTCACGGAATGCATAAGAACCTGCCATCTTGAACGATAATTCATCAGAGTCGACGTCGTGGTAAGAACCGTCAAATAATGTCGCTTTAATACCAACAACTGGGTAACCTGCAAGAACACCATTTTTCATGCGCTCTTGAATACCTTTGTCAACCGCACCAAAGAATTCTTTAGGTACTACACCACCTACAACTTCTTCAGCGAAC
Source organism: Acinetobacter sp. R933-2 (assembly GCF_030325485.1). Taxonomy (NCBI): domain Bacteria; kingdom Pseudomonadati; phylum Pseudomonadota; class Gammaproteobacteria; order Moraxellales; family Moraxellaceae; genus Acinetobacter; species Acinetobacter sp. R933-2. The sequence continues at coordinate 167,876 of NZ_JACAIJ010000010.1, read as the reverse complement.
TCGTAATCTTTACCAGCGTCTTCAGCAAGCGGCTCTAAACGTACGTATACGTGACCGAATTTACCTTTACCACCAGTTTGACGTACGAATTTACCTTCTTGTTCAACCGATTTTTTGATCGTTTCACGGTAAGAAACCATTGGTTTACCAATGTTTGCTTCTACACCGAATTCACGTTTCATACGGTCAACAATGATGTCAAGGTGAAGCTCACCCATACCTGCAATAATTGTTTGACCAGATTCTTCATCAGTACGTACACGGAATGATGGATCTTCTTTTGCCAAACGACCTAAAGCAACTGACATTTTTTCTTGGTCAGCTTTAGTTTTAGGTTCAACTGCAAGTGCAATTACTGGCTCAGGGAATTCCATGCGCTCAAGTGTAATTACATTGTTTTCATCACAAAGTGTATCACCAGTTGTAGTATCTTTAAGACCTACACACGCTGCGATATCACCTGCACGAATTTCTTCGATGTCATGACGATCGTTAGCATGCATCTGTACGATACGACCAACACGCTCACGCTTCATTTTTACTGGGTTATAACACGGGCTACCCGCTTTAAGAACACCAGAGTAAACACGTACGAAAGTTAAGTTACCTACGAACTTATCATTCATGATTTTGAATGCTAACGCAGCGAATGGAGCGTCGTCAGATGCTTCACGAGAACCTTCAGTTTCGTCTTTGTCGTCAAGGATACCTTTGATCGCTTCAACGTCAGTCGGCGCTGGTAAGAATTCAATAACAGCATCCAACATACGTTGAACACCTTTGTTTTTGAATGCTGAACCACAAAGCATTGGCTGAATTTCGTTTGCCAAAGTACGTTGACGGATACCTGCTGTAATTTCTTCTTTAGTTAAATCGCCTTCTTCTAGGTATTTATCCATGAGTTCTTCTGATGCTTCAGCAGCAGCTTCAACCATGTTAGTACGCCATTCTTGCGCTAACTCAACTAATTCAGCAGGAATTTCACCATATTCGAACTTCATACCTTGAGATGCTTCATCCCAGATAATCGCTTTCATTTCGATAAGGTCAACAACACCTTGGAAGTTTTCTTCTGCACCAATTGGAACAACGATTGGCACTGGAGAAGCACCAAGACGTGTTTTCATTTGTTCTACAGCACGGAAGAAGTTCGCACCTGTACGGTCCATTTTGTTAACGAACGCAATACGTGGAACTTTATATTTATTTGCTTGACGCCATACAGTTTCAGACTGAGGTTGTACACCACCTACAGCACAGTAAACCATGCACGCACCGTCAAGAACACGCATAGAACGCTCAACTTCGATTGTGAAGTCAACGTGTCCCGGTGTGTCAATAACGTTAATACGGTGTTGCTCGAACTGGTTGCCCATACCTTTCCAGAAACATGTTACTGCTGCTGAAGTAATAGTAATACCACGTTCTTGCTCTTGCTCCATCCAGTCTGTCGTTGCAGAACCTTCGTGAGTTTCACCTAATTTATGGCTCTCACCTGTATAAAACAAAATACGTTCTGAAGTAGTTGTTTTACCTGCATCGATGTGAGCTGAGATACCAATGTTACGGTAACGAGAAATTGGGGTTTGACGAGCCATGATTTCTTGCATTCCTAAATTTTATTGTTTAAAACAGGACGCATCAATATTGTATTGATGCGTACGAATACTCATACCTAGTGGGCAACTTAAATACCCGCGAATCCTCCACTTTGATAGAGGGCGATGTTAAATCGAGCTGCAATACGCATGAGTATTCTCCTGAGATGGACTGTTTTAGCCGCTTAGAAGCGGTAGTGAGAGAAGGCTTTGTTAGCTTCAGCCATACGGTGCACATCTTCACGTTTTTTAATCGCTGAACCTTTACCTTCAGCTGCATCAAGCAACTCACCAGCAAGACGTAAAGCCATTGTTTTTTCAGAACGCTTAGCAGCAGCATCTACTAACCAACGCATAGCCAAGGCAGTACGACGGGATGGGCGTACTTCCATAGGTACTTGGTATGTAGCACCACCAACACGGCGTGCTTTTACTTCAACCATAGGACGAACTTTTTCAAGAGTAGTCTCGAAAAATTCTACTGGGTCTACTTTGTTTTTTTCTTGAACGCGGTCTAAAGCACCGTAAACGATACTTTCAGCAATAGATTTTTTACCATCTTGCATTACGTGGTTCATGAATTTAGCGATTGTTTGGCTACTGAATTTAGGATCCGGAAGGATCTCACGAGCAGCGACTACGCGACGTCTTGGCATTTTAAACTACCTATAAATATGACACTTCAGGTTTATCCAGCATCAGTACAAAGTGTCATGTACTATTCGCTGGCCTTACTACACGTCGCTTGAATTTCACAAAATTAATGCAGAAATCAGACAAGCGAGACGATAAAGGATTGCAGTTCTACGATCTTAAAATTTAATTCTTAAAGAATTATTTCTTAGGACGTTTAGTACCGTATTTAGAACGAGACTGGTTACGATCTTTAACACCAGCGCAGTCTAAAGAACCACGAACGGTATGGTAACGCACACCTGGTAAATCTTTAACACGACCACCACGAATAAGAACAACACTGTGCTCTTGTAAGTTATGACCTTCACCACCGATGTAGCTAGAAACTTCGAAACCTGAAGTTAAACGCACACGGCAAACTTTACGCATTGCTGAGTTAGGTTTTTTAGGTGTAGTTGTGTAAACACGTGTACAAACACCACGACGTTGTGGACAAGCCTTCAACGCAGGAACTTTTGATTTTTCAACCAAAGTAGTACGACCCTTACGGATCAACTGATTTGTTGTTGCCATTTGGCAATTCTCCCGTTAATAAAAAGCCCCAAAAAATTACCACTTTTTGAGGGCATGCAATTGTAAGTCAAGATATAAAAATGGTCAACATTCAAGACTTATCAAATATTCACCATTTCTATTTTTTTCAGTTTTAAATTTACTTTTTTCTATGCGCTAGAATAAGTAAAATTGTGATTATTTTTAGTCTTTAGGCTCTTCTTTTTCAGTTTCTGTTGTAGCTTCAATGTTTTGCGCTATAGCCTGACTGTCCTGTTTATCATCAGATGAGTTTTCCACCTCAGTTTGTACTGGTTTATCCTCAACTTTTTTTGTTGCACTTTTTTCATTTTGTTGCGATTTTTCGGTCAATTTCTCTGATGCTGAGTCAGATGTACGTTTTTTTGCACGTGTTTTCTTTACAGGTTCTGTGACTGGTTGCTCTACCTCAACTGGAGTTTCTGTTTCATTTACTGTAGAAACATGCGCTTTTGCTAAGTCTGCAATACTGTTTTCTTCTTGTGCAAGTAAAGTTTCTGCCTCGTCTTTTCTCAAGACTTGCACCTCTTGAATAGTATCATTTTCAGTGCTTTGAATTTGGTTTGCTTTTGCTTCGAGAACTGCTTCTTGTTGCTGTGCATTTTCCTCTTTTGGAGGCTGAAGCAATGGGCTTGCTTGTGAAAGCAAAATTTCAGACTTTTCAAATGCAGCTAATGCACTGATATTTTCGTTTGGGTGTTGTAATAAATATTGTTGTGCGCCTTTAAATACAAGTTGGGCTTTGTCGGTCGCATCTTCGACAAGCTTCCAGCTATAGCTTGCACTCACACCAATACTAATAAAAGGAGTAATTTTCGAAATAAGATTGAGTTGCGGAATGTAATCTAACCATGCCCATTTGAAAGTACCATCTGAATTAGTTAACCAATTTTTCAATACATCTGTAGAGTAATTTGAGCCTAAAACTTGTTGAAATTGGCTTATATCATGATTTTGCAAAGCTGTAGAAACAGCGCGCAAAGTGATTAGCAATGCCTGCTTTTCTGCTACCGTCCCTAGGTCAATTTTCTTAAAGATAAACTCGACTATTTCATGATCTTCAGGTTTTAACTCAAAACCATGCGCACGACCTGTTTGATAAATACTACGTAAAGCAAGCGCAATTGAAGTTGGAACATCAATTGCTGAACCAATCACACCCGTTGCACCTGTTAAAGCACCTTGAATTGCAGCTAAAATTTTATTTTGATTGGCTAAAGCACCACTAATACGCTGTGAGCGTGCCGAATCTTGACTCAGTTCATGTAAGTTTTTAACACCTACCTCTTTTAACAGCCTTTCTACCGAACTTGTTTCAGAAACAAAATCATTTAATTTATCAAAAAAATAGTCTGACATTTTGTCGTTAAATTGAGGTGAAATAAATGAAGCGACATTATTAATTTTTTTGTAGTGACGCCCTAATAACTGACTAGAAACTTGAGGTAAATGTTCACGTATCATTTGCTGTGGATTGTCATATTGTTTTTTTTCAAACATATTTTTAGAACGGGCTTTTCCCTCAATAACAGTACTTTTTTGTGGGGTCTGATCTAATTTATTCACTGAATTTGGTGCGGCATGGTTCAACATACTTAAACCTGTTGTACCCAGTTTTTTAGCAAGACCAAATGTATTCGATAATATACCACTTGATTGTTTCTTATTAGAATCTGTCATTTGAACCTTACTCCACTCATTTTTATCGGTTTAATCAAATACTAAGGATTGTGAGCAATTATCTCAACTCAAATTACGTATGTTTGGCTAAAAATACAAAAACGCCACAATCACTTTACGATGAAACACATACTTAAGTCACAATTTGTCGCATTCATGCTAATAACGCTGTGATAGATGTCAGCTCTGCGCTATGATTATTTCACTATTTAAAAAGATTATTTAAGCAAAATGGATAACAATCAACAATTAAATCAGACCCTAAAATTAAGTGCTGAACAAAAATATAGCGATGAATTACAACGCTTAAAAGCGCAAGATCAAAAACGTAAACCTCAAGGATGGCAACTCTCAGCTTATGCTGTTCGTGATTTTATTTTAGGCAATACTCAGCTCAATATTCAAAAAAAATTCTATGGTGATGATGCCTTAGTGGATCGAGCATTGGTCACGCTTATGGGGAATCAAGGACTGATGTTAGTTGGTCAACCAGGTACAGCAAAATCAATGCTCTCTGAACTATTTAGTGCTGCAATCGGTGGCAATTCACAATTAACCATTCAAGGTACAGCAGGAACAACTGAAGATCATATTAAGTATTCGTGGAATTATGCGCTGCTATTATCTGAAGGTCCTTCAGAAAAGTCGCTGATTCCCTCCCCTCTATACTTTGCGATGCAACAAGGTAAATTAGCACGTTTTGAGGAAATTACCCGTTGCCCACCTGAAATACAGGATGTTTTAGTCTCTCTTTTGTCAGAGAAACAGATGATGATTCCTGAAATGGGGCAAGATTTTAGTATTTCTGCACAACAAGGTTTTAACTTAATTGCAACTGCGAACTTAAGGGATCGTGGTGTGCATGAAATGTCCGCAGCATTAAAACGTCGTTTTAATTTTGAAACAGTAAAACCCATCAAAAATCGTGAGTTTGAAATTGAACTCGTACAATTACAACTCAAACAGCAAATTGGTGATTTATTTTCTGAGCTGCAAGTACAACCACAAGTCATTGAATTATTAGTCACTATTTTTAATGAATTACGTACAGGTCAAAGTCTACAAGGCGCAAGCTTAAAGACCCCTGATGCTGTGATGTCGACAGCAGAAGCGGTCAATATTGCACATGCAGCAAGCCTACAAGCCATTTATCTTGGTGATGGTATCTTAAAAGCTGAACACATTGCACAACAACTGGTTGGCGTAGTGTTTAAGGATAATCCTGAGGATGCAAAACGTTTACGTTATTATTTAGACAGCGTTGTGAAAGAACGTGCCCGTCAAGACAAAGATTGGAAAGCCTTTTTCGATGCTAGCCGTGAGTTTTAAGTATGAGCCAGTTTATGCAGACCCAACTGCCTGAACGACTTGAACAGGCATTTCAATATAAACAACAACTTGAACAGCAGCAGCTTTTTTTTGCACCCATTAGGCATCATAGTCCTGCTTGTGCATTTGCTTTAAAACATTATATACAAACGCTGCAACCTACACATATTTTGATTGAAGCACCACATCGTTTTCAGTTTTTACTTGAAGCCTTACTTGAGGAAAATACCCAACCACCTATTGCAATTTTTGCTCAAGCGCAAACGCAAACTAAAAATCAAAATGAGCGTGAAGATGAAGAAGCTGTTACAGAAAGCCCTTCTCTTTTTTCTGCCTATTATCCATTTTGTGAATATTCACCTGAATGGGTCGCACTTCAACAAGGGCATGCTCAACAAGCACAAATTGAATTTATTGATTTGTCATGGCAAGAACAAAGTGTGTTCAAACTTGCCCATGCAGCATTGGATTGGTCACAAAAAAATTTAATTTCTGAACGTTATTTAGCACACAGTCAGTTTATTCAAGGTCTTGCACAACAATTACGTTGTCGTGACCATGATGAACTTTGGGATCATTTATTTGAATTACAACATATTTCTCAACTAAAACAGCCTGCTGATTTTTTTAATGATGTATTTACATGGTGTTCTTTAGCACGGTTAGATTATGAACACGATGTCTTGCTACAAGATGCTTCTTTGCACCGTGAAGATTGTATGTGGCAAAAAATACACGCAGCTTTGCAACCTAAACATAAAGTTTTGGTGGTCACAGGCGGTTTTCATACGCTTGCTTTAATTGAAAATTTAGCACAGCATCAATCTGCTAAACGCTATACCATTCAACAAAATAAGCAACAAAAATGGCAAGAAAATGCTTGGCTCATCCGTTATAGCTTTGACCGTTTAGATGCTTTAAATGGTTATGCTTCAGGGATGCCTTCCCCTGCATTTTATCAACAGTTTTGGCAAGATTTAAATCAGGAAAATTTAAATGATGTCGTTATCGAACAACAATTTTTAAGCTATTTAACGAACATTTGCCATCATCTAGAAAATAAACAGGTTTTAGATGTAACGGCTTATATTGCCTTAAAAAATACAGCCGAAGTCGCTCTACAATTAGCCAATTTGCGTGGGCATTATCGTCCTAGCCGTTATGATTTATTAGATGCTATACAAAGTGCTTTGGTTAAAGGCGAACTTGATGATGGTCAACAACTGCTATTTACAGAAATTTATGCTTATTTAAGCGGTCAACAACTGGGCAAAGTTGCCGCACATCAGCATAGCCCTGCTTTATTGCAAAATGTATTTAAACAAATTGAAAAATATCGTTTTAATGTCAGTGATACGATTCCTCGTAATCGAAAATTAGATATTTATCGTAAGTCTTTACATCAAGATATCAGTCAATTTTTACATTTGCTTGAATTTATTGATTGTGGTTTTGCACAAAAACTATCAGGACCAGATTTTAGTCAAGGTGCTGGACTTGACTTGTTATTTGAAGAATGGCGTTACACATGGTCACCTTCGGTAGAAGCTCGTTTAATTGAGCTTGCTGAATTAGGCGATCAATTATCACAAATTGCTTTAGGTAAAATTTTAGCTTTACAACAAGAAAATCAGAAAAATGGTTTAGGTCAATCGGCTTTTGAAACAGCAAAATTGCTGACCCTAGCATGTCGTTTAGGCTTAAAAGAACAACTGAATTTATTACAAAAACAGTTACATCAATATTTACAAACAGATCAAAACTTACAATCTGTGGTCAGTGCTGCACAACAACTCTATTACTTATGGAGTGGTCGAAAACTGCTTCAATTGCCTGAATATATATTACAAAGTAGTTTATTCGATGCAGTCAAACAAGCTTGTTTTTTACTAGAGCAGCTATATGACACACATGAAGATAAAATTGAATCCAATCTCACTCATTTTAAAACCTTACATGACTTGGTTTTATCCGTCGAAAAGCTAAAACCTGAACAGGATCAAAGCTCATTTTTAACGTTATTTTATCAGCATATACAGCGTTCAAAATTAGAGGAGTTTCGACTCAATAAGTTAAAAGGTGCATTAGATAGTTTAATGTTTTTAGATCATCAGATTGATCAAGAACAACTTAAAACCTATTTAAAAACTGCTTTTGCTATAGGCAGTGACGCAGACGAAGCTGTGCAATATGTACAAGGTATGTTTGCGATTGCTCCTGAGATTTTTGTGCAATCCTCTATTGCAATTCAGTCATTGTATGAATTGGTTTCACATTGGCGTGAAGAGACTTTCTTACAAATTTTGCCTGATTTGCGTTATATCTTTAGTCAGCTTTCACCAAAGCAAAATTCGGCTGTTTCACAACATATTGCCCAAATGGCGGGCTTATCAGGTCAAGTCATTTTAGATCAGGTGTATAGTGATATTAGTGAACATGACATGTTAAATGCTGCACATTTAAATCAACAATTACAACAAATTTTACAACATGATCAACTCGAAAACTGGTTGAAAGGAGTTGAAATATGACACAAGATTCAGACCTTTCAGTTTCTATGGAAACAACAGCAACTGACCTAGATGATTTAGATCGTGCTCGTCGTTGGCGACTCATTTTAGGACGTTATTCTGACCAAAGTTTATCTACTGCTGGATTTTCAGGTGAACAGTTAAAATTAGAGCGTAATCTCGATTATTTATATCAAAATGAATATAAACGTCGTGGTGTACAGCAAGCAAATAATCGACATGGGGGTCTAGAAGGTTCTCAACTTACTGCGATTAATTGGCTCAATCAAAGCCGCAAGCTTTTTCCAAAATCAACGTTTGAGCGTATGCAAAAGCATGCTTTGGAACGATATCAATTACAAGGCTTACTGAACGATCCTGCAAGTATTCGAGAACTTGAACCAAACCCTGCAACTGCCAAAGCCTTATTGAGTATGCGTGGTCGTTTGAGTAGCGAAGCTAAAGAAGCTGTGCGTGAAGTGATTCGCAAAGTCGTTGAAGAACTTTTACAAAAAATCCGCACCCAATTTTTACAATCTTTACAAGGTCGTCGTAACCGTTTTCGTCGCTCACATATTCAACAAGCACAAAATTTTGACTGGAAACGTACCATTGAAAATAACTTAAAAAATTATCAGCCTGATCGTAAAAAAATTATTATTCAAAATCCTATTTTCAATGCGCGAGTACAAAAACACTTGTCGTGGGAAATTGTTTTATGCGTGGATCAAAGTGGGTCAATGTTAGATTCAGTGATGTATGCAGCCATTTGTGCCAGTATTTTAGCAGCACTCCCTGCGGTCAAAATTAGTTTGGTTTTGTTCGATACGCAAGTCGTTGATTTGAGTCATTTAGCGCATGACCCTGTAGAGGTTTTATTAACTGTGCAACTGGGTGGCGGTACCAATATTGGTATGGCAATGGAGTATTGTGCCAAAAAAATCACTCAACCCAATCGTAGTATTTTGATACTCATCAGTGACTTTGAAGAAGGCGCATCTTTACAACATTTACTCAATACCACAGCAAAATTAAATGAACAAGGTTGTAAATTACTTGGTTTAGCAGCTTTAGACAGTCAAGCAAATCCTGTATATGACAGCAATATCGCACAAAAACTACAAGAACGAGGGATGCAAATTGCTGCTATGACACCTGATCATTTAGCCAATTGGTTTGCGGAGGTCATGCAATGATTGGGCAAATTTATTTACAATATGATGAAGAAAGCCTTGCTTTACATAGTAATACAGGTTTAATTCGACGTGCTAAAAAATCAATCGAAGACGTTCAATATATTGAAAATACAGCACCGTTACACTTTAAAGTTGAAGAGTTTGATGTCTATTTACCTGAACAAGGGATCACTGAAGCACAATGTAACTGCTCTGCTCAAAATTGCTGTAAACATATTTTAAGTAGTATTTTTTGGTTACAACAAAATCAAGCAACAACAAGCAATGATCAGAACTCAGCTTCCCCATCAACTCATGAAAGTCAATTAGAACCTACTCAAACCTTGACAGTGCAAGCTTCTGCCTTAGATCAAGCACTACAACTCAAAGATAGCGTCCTATTTAAAAAAGTGGGCAAAGCGAATTTACGTTTGGCTTTTGAAATTTGGCAAAACTGGCAACAAGTCAACACTGCTTGTAACATTGAAATATTGGCTGAAAAAATTATTTTCAAAACAGAATTCAGTGAAAATCCAATTCTGTTTTACCCTCAAACAGGCTTTGAAGGTATGTTGTCAGATATTGATGACAATAAAAAAAATGCGGTACATTTGGCGTGTATTGCACATTTATTTCAGCAACAATCTGCCGAATTATGGCAATGGTCTGAAGATTTACAACAGCAGTATCGTCAAAGTACACAGCATGCCTTAAACAAAGAAGATATTGATTTTATTTCAGAAATAAAAAATCTGTGCCAACAATTTATCCAACAAGGTTTATCTCATTTAGCCAAAGAGTCGGTATTGTCTTTACATATTTTAAATATGCAAGCACGAGCACAAAACTTACCACGACTCGCAGCGCTGCTCAGACAGTTGCATGGCATGATGCAACAACTACTCGAACATGATATACAAACTGATGAACAACAAATTTTCTCACAATTGGCATATTTAAATGCCTATCTATTTGCTTTAGAACAGAGCCAACAGCAAACTGAAATATTTACTCGTCTAAAAGGTGCTGTACAACGTGATTATCAAGCCCAAAGCACACAACGTTTAATTCCCTTAGGATGTGAATGGTGGCAAACAGACAGCGGTGCGCAAGGTTTAACAGTCACTTTTTGGGATGAACAACAGCAGCATAGTCGTGAAGTCACTCAAGCACGTGGTCATCGTTTGGACAGCACTTTTTCTAAAGAGAGTGCTGCACAATCAGGGATTTGGGGAAGCGCTTTAGATTATTTATTACAACATCAAATTCAACTTACTCAAGCAAAAGTAAGTTCTGAGGTCAATCTTAGCCCAAGTACAGATACACGTTTTATTCAAATTGATCCTTTTAAAAAACTCAGCCTAGAAGACTTTGAACAGATGAACATCGGCTTAAATGATTGGTCAATGCTTCATCAGTGGATCCAACCAAAGTCAAGTTTAGAGCAAAATCCTTACCGCTATCTTTTACTCCGTCATCAGCAGATTTTTGCGCCTGAGTTAAACGAACATGAACAATGTTTTGAATGTCGTATTCAAGACCTTCATGGTACTGCCTTAAAACTCAGTTTACCTATTGAGGTTCAATATCAAGCTCGCATTAAAAGCCTCACGACATTGTTCAATCAAAATGAAAAAATTGTTGCAACTTTAGTTCGTCTAGATCTTAGTCAGCAAAATATTCAACTGATTCCATGTAGCTTAATTTTAGAAAAGAAACAACAGTTAGAAATTTTTAGCTTGGATTATCACTCTCCTCGCTATAAAAAAAGTAGTTTGACTGAACTGATCACAGGACGTATTGAGAAATTATTGCAACAGAAAAAACAATGGCAAACACCTCCTCAACAATCCACCTTAGACATTGCGGTACAACAAACACAGTCTGTACTTGAGTTTTATGCCAATACAGGGCGTGAAGTGCTGGATCCTGAAGATAAAACCAAACTGAAACAGCTTGCACAACTTTATGCAGATTTAGGACTAGAAGTTGTACAACGAAGTCTTATTTCAGGTTTAGAAATGTCTTCGCTTGCAGCGGCTTTACTCAAATGGCGACATTTATTTTTACAAATACAACGCCTGTCTTATCACTTACCTATAGAAAGACAAGTTATGTCGTGAAGTTGCAAAAATGCTATTCAATTTTTTGTTTTATTTTTTATGATAGATCGACAACGTATTTATTTTTGCACTTTTTTTAAATAACAAATACTCCTTTAATGGAATAGGAATTTTAACCATGCTCAATCAATTGATGTCTAAAATTGAATCCTTATTTTCCAGTCCAGATCATAAGCAGAACAACCAAAACCAACAATCAACACAAGAAGCAAACACCGAACAAGAAGCAAACACCGAACAAGAAGCAAACCCCGAACAACAAGCAACAAAACCGCAAGAATATAATCAAAAACTTGTAGACACCATTAAACCTTTATATGAGATTTTTAAGGTGCTGAATGAAGTGGATGATAGTCTGATGAAGAATATTATTCCGTTTATTATTGAAGGGACAAATCCACAATTTTTACTTCAACTCAGCCAACTTCCTGATGAAAAAGCAGCTGATTTACTTGGCTATCCGGGGACTTATGAATGGTATTGGACACAAATCCAACTCAATAAAGCCCAAGAAAAATTAAAAAAACAATCCATTAAATCCCGTAAACAACTCAGTGATCATTTGTTTGACACACTCAGTAATGAACAAATCAGACGTTTAGGCAAAGTCTATGAAAGTATCACCCAACAAAAAAATTATAAAGAGCTCTACTCACCCGTTCCTGTATGGTTTCATTATATTGTCGTCGATGCTCTCATTACCTTACAACAGCACCATAACTTTAGTGAAATTGGTGCAAAAAAACTCATTAAACAGTCTTGGACATTAGAAAAACTACATCAACTTTTAGCCGACGATGAACCAACATTAGCCCAGCATTTGGTGGTGTTTATTTTTGAACGTGCAGGCTGTAGTAGTTATTATGCAGATCGTTTAGATTTAATTTTTGAACTGTCCGATACCGATGCTTATATTGCTGCCCATTTAGATTCCTTAAAAAAAGAAATCCCAAACTTAAGTGTTGATGGTCAAACTGTCTTTTTAGAATATCTCAAACGCAAACCTGAAATTTTACAACAACTCCCCGAGTTGATTGTTAAGCTCACGATTGGGCGTTCAAAAACCATTCGTGACCTTGCTGTAAGTTTATTAAGTCAATTAAATGATGAAGATAGTCAGCATTATCTACAACAATATTTGCTCCAAGGTTCAAGTAAAGAACGTGGTTTTGCTGCTGAATTACTTGCCCGTTTAGGCGAACAAAACTTAGCAGTTTTAGAACAAGCCTATGAAAATGAAAAACAAAAAGCTGTTCAACAACTTATTTTAATGGCAATTCAACGCCTAAAAGCAGTCAATCAATCCAGTCATCATGAAAGCTTTGAAATCCCTGAATTTACACCACTTGCAATTCGAGATATTCCTGCAAACTTCACTGAAATCTTGCATCAAAATCATCAACAACTTGTAAGCAAAGCAGAAATCGCAGCAAATGCTGAAATTGAAGACAATAAAACCAATAGTTACCGTTCAGACTGGGCACAAAAAAGATTTCGCCGTCTTAGAAATATCAAAGCAACGAGTATTGATCAACTTTTAGCACAAATTAATGGTCATACCAAACGCAGCCCTTTTGAAAGCGATGTTGATATCATTACGCACCAATCTAAACTTTATAATTATCCTGAGTATTCGTTATTACATGCTTTGCGGATTCATGCCACCCGTCATGCAAATCATATTGTTCACTGGAATAGTATTTTTGCCGATTTACCACCAGCCCAATATGACAATTTAGACCTACGCCAAATTTCACAAGCACTTAATGACACAGGGTATGAAAATTCAATTCGTCAAATTGCACAAGGTATGCTCATTTCAAGCTATTGGCATGATTTACATCAATATATTGTGCAAGCCGAAAAAATTTGGCCTTTCTTTGCTGAACATCCTGAGTTTATCAGTGAAGCATTAGGACTTAGCCCTTCTTTGGAAGAAAGCGCTTATAGTCAATTTGAACCCATCAAAGCGATTAAAATTTTAGAGTCATTTCCTACTATTCCACAACAATTCATTCCACGTTTGCTTGAATTTGCTTTAGGTGAAAATAAACGTCTGCGTTTTGACGCACAGCAAGCTTTACAACGTTTACCTGAAATCCATTTACGTGCCATTGAAGCTTTAGAGTCAGGAAAACAAGAAATTCGTGTCACTGCCATTGAATGGCTTGCTCGTTTACAAAATCAAGATGCTATAGAACCTTTATATGCTTTACTGAAAAAAGAGAAAAAGGAAGTCGTACGTGCTGCCCTATTAACCTCACTAGAAAAACTAGGACAAGATATTAGCCCATACTTGTCTGAGAAAGTGTTATTAAAAGAAGCTGAACAAGGCTTAAAAGCTAAAATTTCCAGTAGTTTCACTTGGTTTGATGCTAAAACTTTACCTGAGATTACTTGGAAAAATGGCAAAAAAGTTAATCCTGATATTATTCATTGGTGGGTTGTTTTGGCTGAAAAACTCAAAGACCCTAAAGCCAATGCTTTGTTTCAACGTTATCTTGGTTTACTTGATGAAAAAAGTCAGCAAAAACTTGCCAACCATTTACTGCATAGTTTTATTCAACAAGATACTTTATCGCCAACTTTAGAACAAGCAACTGAAGTTGCTGTCAAACAAGCACCTCAAAACTTACAATCATATCGTGATAGTTATCAAAATTATGGTCATAAATATCCTGAATATTATGCACATTATGCAACCATTACGCTTGAAGAAGTGATTGAAGAAATTAAACGTCAGCAACTTGCGATTTATTTAGGTTCTGCGATTAAAAGCAAAGGCATTTTAGCACTGACCTATCCTGCACAAGGTAGTTTTGCAGTCAAAACCTTGCAAGACTATATGAAACAGCATTATCAACGTCGCTCACAAATTGAAGCGATGATCTCAGCACTCTCAATCAGTAATGATCCTTTAATTATTCAACTTTTATTGTCTTTATCGCGTCGTTACCGTACAACCTCAGTACAAAATTTAGCGACAGAACTGGTCACTGAAATTGCAGAACGTAATCAATGGAGCAGTGATGAATTGGCAGATCGAACGATTCCAACGGCTGGTTTGGATGAAAAAGGTGTACTCAATTTAGAATATGGTTCACGTTTATTTACAGCCATTGTTGATGATAAAGATAAATTTGTGCTTAAAAATGAAGAAGGCAAAGAAGTCAAAACTTTACCTGCGGCACGTCAAAATGATGATGCTGATTTAATCAAAGAAGCAAAAGCTCTTTTCAGCAGCAGCAAGAAAGAACTAAAACAAGTGATTGATTTACAAACACAACGCCTATACGAAGCGATGTGTAGTGAACGTCAATGGTTACAAAGTGAATGGTTTGAATACTTACACGCTCATCCAATTGTACGCCGCCTGATCCAACGTTTGGTGTGGTTAGAAGTCACCGAATCTGGTGAAAAAATCGCTTTCCGTCCAAGTGATGATGGCTGTTTACTCAATTTAGAGGATGACGAAATTGAGATTCAAAGTAACAGTAAAATTCAAATTGCGCATGCTGTTTTAGTCGGGAAAGAAGATGCTCAAGCATGGATTGATCATTTTAAAGACTATAAAGTTAAATTTTTATTTGAGCAAATGAGCCATCATTTACCTGAAATTACTGACCTTAACAGCAAAGATATTTCGGATCGTAAAGGTTGGATCACAGACACATTTACCTTACGTGGTGTCGTCAACAAACTGGGTTATCAACGTGCAAGCATTGAAGATGCAGGTTCTTTTGATCGTTATACCAAGCCATTTAAGCAATTGGGTATTCATGTACAAATTGTCTTTAGCGGTAGTTATGTGCCTGAGGAAAATATTCCAGCAGTCTTATTTGAGTTGGAATTTGACAAATTAGGCAGCCGCTCTTGGAGTTCAAATAGCCTTCCGCTCAGTGATGTTCCGCCAATTTTATTAGCAGAAAGCTATGCTGATTATTTAAAAGTGGCAGATGCTTGTACAGGTTTTGACCCAGAATGGGAAAAGAAAACACCTTGGTAATTTGCCTAAACCAAGTCATTCTCCTCAACCAGTACACAATTGCCCATTTCTAATGTGATGAATTGGGCAATTACATTTTATTTTGCAAATACTTTATGATTCACATACCTTTGCAAACTCAAGCAAAGCAACGTAAACACCGCAATTGACCAAAAAATAAGATGACAGTGTTACTAAAGTCAATCTTTGTAGAATCTATATCTTTCGCCATTGCAGCGTAAAACTAAAAACGCTTAAATGAGCCCATTGTATCTCTTATTTTAAAATAAAGGACTTTGTATGAATCGTCGTGTTGTGATTACGGGCATGGGTATTAACTCTTGTATAGGGAACTCGTTAGAAGATGTCACACATTCTTTGCAAAATGGGATTTCAGGAACACGTCATAATCCAACTTACGAAGAACTCAATTTTAAAAGTCATGTCAGTGCTGCTGCTGAACAAGACTTTGATGGCATTGACCGTAAGTTAAAACGCTTTATGGGCGTTTGTGCAATGTATGCTTATAACGCTGCGGTTGCTGCGGTAGAAAATGCAGGCTTAACAGCTGAACAACTTGGTGGTAATCCTCGTTATGGCATCGCTGGCGGTTCAGGTGGCGGTTCTACAGCATCTGTTGTTGAAATGAAAGAATTATTGGACACTAAAGGCGCACGTAAAATTGGTCCTTTTTTCGTTCCACGTAATATGTCAAACACCATTACAGCAAACGTCGGTGTGGCATTTAAATTACAAGGTGTTGCACACTCAATTACCAGTGCTTGTGCAACTTCTGCTGATGCCATTGGTTATGCTTACAACCTGATTCAATTAGGTAAACAAGACTTAATGCTTGCAGGTGGTGGTGAAGAAGATCATTGGTCACAAAGCTTGTTGTTTGATGCAATGGGTGCATTGTGCTCTAAATATAATGACACACCAGAAAAAGCTTCACGCCCTTATTCAGCAGACCGTGACGGCTTCGTGATTGCAGGCGGTGGTGGTTTCGTGGTACTTGAGTCACTAGAACATGCGCAAGCACGTGGTGCAAATATCTTAGCTGAAGTTGTTGGTTATGCTGCAAACTCTGACGGTGCGGACATGGTTGCACCATCTGGTGAAGGTGCAACACGTTGTATCTTGATGGCTTTAGAAGAAGCAAAACAACATGGCGTAGACAGCATTGACTATGTAAATACGCATGGTACTTCTACACCTGCTGGTGATGTCACTGAACTTAAAGCAATGGAACGTGCTTTTGGTGAAGGTAAAGTACCTGCTCTTAGCTCAACGAAGTCAATGACAGGTCATAGCTTAGGTGCTGCAGGTGTACAAGAGGCGATTTATTCAGTACTCATGATGCAAAATGACTTTATTGCACCAAATATCAACGTCACTGAGTTAGACGAAGGTGCAAAAGGTTTTGATATCGTACTTGAAAAACGTGACGCAAAATTGAATACTGTAATGAGTAACAGTTTCGGTTTTGGCGGTGTAAATGCCTGCCTCATTTTCAAAAAATGGGAAGGCTAATTTGAAAATGGTTGATTTGTTTTAAACACAAGTCAACCACTTCCACACTGCCCTAAAAAGGGTAAATTGATGGATGCTCCTTCAGAAGCTTTCCTTTGGGTCAAAGCACTACATATTATTGCAGTCGTATGCTGGTTTGCAGCATTGTTCTATCTACCACGTTTATATGTTTATCATGCGATGAGTGACGATGCAACGAGCCATCAACACTTTCAAGTGATGGAGCGCAAGTTATATCGTGGCATTATGTGGCCTGCAATGATTGCAACGCTTGTCACCGCTCACTTTTTAGTGGATTGGGGTGATGCAACGCGACATTATCATGAAGCTTTATGGTTTTATCTCAAAGTTGGCTTAGTTGGACTCTTGGTTATTTACCATCTGGTTTGTGGTTATTATCGTAAAAAGTTAATAGATCATCCACATTATAAATCACATAAATTTTGGCGCTTCTTTAATGAATTACCAACGGTGATTTTATTGGCTGTTGTTATTCTAGTGGTCGTCAAGCCGAGCTTTTAAGTTCATGATAAAAAACATCTCCTGTGAGGTTTTTTATTTTTTCAAATCTCATGTCTAAATGTGTATAGCGTACTACGCTCTCACCACCACAATGCAATCAAAGCACTAATGATCGCAAAACCTAAAAATGTACTCATCATGAGTGGCGTTAGCGTTTTTCGATCATCTAAATGATAAGCTTGGGAAAAAATAGCAAATGCAGCAGGCATAGGTAGAGCAGCAATAATTGTTCCTGCATAGAGCATTTCTTTACTGACATTTGGCAGCAAGGATAATCCCGTAAATACTGCTACAGGCATCATAATCATTTTTGCAAAAACCAAGAACATACTTTCCATATCAATTTTTTCAATGGATAAGCCAACCAAACCACCACCAATCACAAAAAGTGCAATAGGTGATGCGGTCTTACCAAGTAAATCTAGGGCTTGATGTAATTGGGTTGGTAATTTGACCTGTAAAAATGCCAAACTTAAACCTAATAAAACAGACAAAATCACAGGATTTTTCAATAACTTTAGTAACGTTTGTCGCAAGAGCAGTGCAATATTTTTCTGTTGTTGTAAACCTGCCTCAGCTAAAGCTAAAACCATCGTAACAATAATGACATTTTCCACAATTAAGGTTAAAGAAATATAGACCGTTGCCTGACTTCCCATCAATAAAGTTAAGATTGCTGTACCAATAAAACCTGTATTAGACATTGCACCACCCATTGCAAAGACGGCTGAATGACTAAATTTATGTTTAAAAACATAATAAAAAACTAAGAAAACAAGTAGATATAAAACAAAAGACACCCCAGCATAAACAAAAAAATATGAAGGATACCAAATTTCATGCAAATCCTTAGATGCCAATGCAACCAACAGCAATGCTGGTAATGAAATACGAATAACAAAAGCACTTAAAGCTGAAATCTGCTCTTTATTAATTAAACTAATTTTTACACTCAAATATCCTAAAAAAAGCAAAATAAAAATAGGCAAGAGTACATTAAATACCATTATGGCAAGTCCTTTTTCCGCATGGTAAATAAAAGAGAAATATATCCTAAAATATATCTCTCAAAAACTTAAATACCGATATGGCATAATATTTTACTTAAATTGAATCAATAAATTTTTCAGTGTATGCGGCTGACAACGTAAATACTGCGGTGCTATTTCAATTTGTTCACCCAAAGCTGCTGCTGCATGCCATGGCCAACGTGGTTCATATAAAATTGCTCGTGCCAATCCGATCGCATCTGCTTCATTTTTGACTAATATCTCTTCTGCTTGTTCTGGCTCAGTAATCAAACCGACAGCAATTACAGGAATAGTGACATGTTTTTTAATTTCGGCTGCAAAAGGCACTTGGTAATTTGCGCCGATTTTAATTTTTTGCTGCACATGTAAGCCACCTGATGAAACATGTATATATACTGCACCTAATTGTTGCAAAGCTTTTGCAAGCCCTATACTAGACTCAAGATTCCAACCCCCCTCTTCATCCATCCAATCTGTCGCTGAAATACGGACTCCCACAGGAAAATCATGCGGTAAAGCAGCTTTTATTGCACTCAATACTTCTAAAGTTAAGCGAATACGATTTTCAAAACTGCCTCCGTATTCATCTGTGCGTACGTTTGATAATGGCGACATAAATTGATGTAACAAGTAACCATGTGCTGCATGAATTTCAATTAATTCAAATCCTGCATCTACAGCACGTTTTGCCGCTTCAGCAAAATCGATAATAATGCGTTGAATTTCATCTGATGTTAAAGCATGAGGTTTTACATCTCGCTCATTAAAAGCAAGCTCGCTTGCAGAAACAGTTTGCCACCCTTGCGGATCTGCTGGGGCTAACTGCCCTTTACCCTGCCAAGGCTTATCAGTAGAGGCTTTACGCCCTGCATGTGCTAACTGTACTGCAAAGGGCATCGGTGATAACTGTTTTACTTTCTGTAAAAGTGTCTGAATTTGATCGCGTTGTTTATCATTCCATAACCCTAAATCAGCATAGCTAATACGCCCTTCCGCCTGTACAGCAGTCGCTTCAACAATACAGAGTCCAGCACCCGATAAAGCATAATTTGCCCATTGTTGTTCATGCCAATAGGTCACATTACCTTGATCTGTTGCCGAATATTGACACATTGGAGCAATCACGATTTTATTACTCAGTTGTAGTTGCCCAAACTGAATTGGTTGAAATAATAAGGACACATTAAACTCCTGTTTTAGTTTTAAGCTATCTTTTTACACTTTAACTTCACTGCTCAAATAAATAGAAAAACAATAAATACATGATCTAAGAACATCATGTTTTTATCGATTAATTTTTACAAAAAGAAGATTTGAAATAGAATGAAATATATTCTATTTCAAATCTTCATCTATTTTTAAAAAATGACTTTACTTGATAATCCGAGTACCAAAGCATTATCTACCTG
This sequence comes from Acinetobacter sp. R933-2, assembly GCF_030325485.1. NCBI lineage: Bacteria > Pseudomonadati > Pseudomonadota > Gammaproteobacteria > Moraxellales > Moraxellaceae > Acinetobacter > Acinetobacter sp. R933-2. The sequence goes on along the minus strand of NZ_JACAIJ010000010.1, from coordinate 147,754 downwards.
ATCCGTAGCACCGGGATACACGACATATTGCACTAAAGGACGTAACATAAACCATGCTGTTGGATAGTAAGAATAGTTCAATTCAATATTATATTCTGTACTTTTATTTAACACCGCTTTGGTATCACGAAAACGATCATTGACATGTACACGATTCACTCCCAAACCTAAAATATCATTAGGTTGCCCCTCAAATAAGCCAATATATTTCAAGCCTAATTGTTGTGAATTATCAACTTGTGTCGTTGTTTTATCGTGAAAAGTAAAGTTACCAAAACTATGTAAGCCACGGCGTCCTTCACCTGCTGAAGTCAGTTGCTGATCGAAGCTCAACCATGCACCATAACTACGATCTTGCTCTCTTGAGCCTGCCGAATATGCAACATCATATTGATTTTTTGCATCATCCGCTGTGTTATATAATAAACCTGCTCGATAACTTCCTGCTAAATCATGAATTGCTTGTTTAGGTGACCAGACAACTTCCGTAAGGATATTGACGCCATCTGCATTTTTGGTATCCAGATTCCAACCTTGACGCTCCAAAGCATTTTCAGGGTTATATTCATACACCCCAACTTGAGCAAACAGGTCAGGTTGAACCTGATATTTCACTCGTCCACCCCATTGTGATACAGGTGTGTTATACCAAAGCTTACCTTGCCATTTACCCATTTGTGCTGCACAAAACGCATTGCCTTGAAAGTCACACGCCATAACATTGAAGTCTGAACCTAAGCCCATACGTCCAACTTTGACATTAATGCCTTGTTCAGGAAAATTCTTTTCAATGGATAATTCACTTAAACGGCTACCTGAATTTCCTCTCCCCCAATTGGCTTGTGAGTTTGCCCATTGCGGTGCGCTCGGATCTTGAATGCCTTCGACTGTTGTACCTTGACCTTGGCGCGCAGTTACAACTGCTCGCACTGTGGTGTTTGACCAACCTGCCAATTTATCCAAATCTAAAGTTGTACCTAACCAATACTGACTCGCAAATGTAGAAGATTGATGTGCATCATAGCCACCATCAGCCAAGTACGAACTATCTAATGCAATATTAGCATCAAATTTAATACCTTGTTCTGCCCATTCAGTTCGTTGACCACCCCAATCCCCTGTTAAGGTTTTCCCATGAAGATCAAACGCAGTATCAGCATGAGCGGCTGAGAACCATGTTGTTATGGAAATTGTCAAAAGTGGAAATACAAAATTTTTCATAGCAGAGCCTAAATGTTAAAGGTGCTCTATACAAATAAGATCATCAACTCAATTTAAATATGTGAAATTTCTCATTTAAATTTAACTTAATCTTTATGTAACAAAAGAGCTCAACATATTTATTTACAATTTAATTACGTGAAAATTACATATTTTTTTAAAACTTTACTAGATGATAATTTTTATTAGTCAACCAACTTTTTTTTATCAATAAACATTTTATCTTTGCCACAACATTTACAAAGTGCTTGAAAAATCGAATTTCACTACCATATTCATCAGGATGCTTACGCTACATTTGAGAGAAAAATGCCTGAATTACCTGAAGTCGAGACCACTAAAAGCAGTCTTTTTCCATTACTAGATCAAAAAGTAATGTCAGTACAGGTTCGCCAATCTCGCCTCCGTTGGGCTATACCAAATGATCTGGACAAATTAGTTGGACAAAAACTTGTTCAACTGACACGCAGATCTAAATATATTTTTGCTGAGTTTGAACACGACACCATGCTATGGCATTTAGGAATGTCAGGTAGTTTTCGCTTATGTGAATCACATGAAGAATTACGTAAACATGACCATTTAATTATCCAATTTGAAGATATTCAATTGCGTTATCATGACCCACGTCGTTTTGGTTGTATTCTTTGGTTAGATGAACATTCTCAAAATAAATTAATTGATCCTTTGGGACCTGAACCATTAAGTAACGAATTTAATGCAGATTATTTGATAAAAAAATTAAAAAACAAACAAACAGCAATCAAAGTCGCAATCATGGATAATCATGTTGTTGTTGGTGTCGGTAATATTTATGCAACTGAAAGTTTATTTAACTTAGGCATTCATCCAGCACAAGCAGCCAAAGATCTTTCAGCAGTACAAATTGAAAATTTAGTCATTGAAATTAAACGTATTTTAAAGCAAGCGATTGAGTTAGGTGGTTCGACCTTACGTGATTATAGTAATGCGATGGGAGAAAATGGCTATTTTCAACAAACCCTATTAGCATATGGTCGTGCAGGCGAAATGTGCGTAAACTGTGAAACAACTTTAGAAAATTTAAAACTTGGACAACGTGCCAGTGTATTCTGCCCACAGTGCCAGCCATTAAAGAAAACTTCTGTGACCAAGCCATCCTTAAAAGGTAAATCCCAATGAAAACTGCAATTGCTCGACATATTTTGGTCAAAGATAAAGATTTAGCCCAACAATTAAAACAAAAAATTCAAGATGGTGCTGACTTTGCAAAAATTGCTAAACAGCATTCAACCTGCCCATCAGCCAAAAAAGGCGGTGAATTAGGTGAAGTTAAAAAAGGTGATTTAGTTGCACCTATCGACAAAGCTGTTTTTAGTTTGGCTGAACGTGAACTTCATGGTCCAATCAAAAGCCAATTTGGTTTTCATTTATTAGAAATAAAATTTCGAATGGATTTTTAAAATCCATTCCTCATACAACGATGCACTCTTTTATTTTTGCTGCTCAATAAAGTCTGCATAACGATTAATATAGGTTCTAAACATTTCAGCACGTGTCGTAAAATAAAAAATTTCATTTTGATGTCTAACAATTTTTTCAGGTGCCTTGCCATTACAAAAACCATTTGAACTCACGGCTGATGCTAAGGTTGCAAAATGCTGAATTGCCTGTTGCTCATGATCAAAATCAAAGACTAATAAAGTAAAATCAGGGAAGATATTGTTCTTGTCTCCTATTCCAATCTTACTTTTAGCGGTATATGTTCGTAATCCTTGACCTTTTACTTGAATAATTTTATTCAGATGACAATCATTTTCTGACCATGCGTTGCCACTTTCCTTTTCAAATAATTCAAATTGGTCTTTTAATAATTGTGTTTGCAATATATTCATTAAAACTTCATTTTCATCAATATTATTTGCTTCTATCGTTTCATATACAGTTTTCTCATTGGGAATATCATCAAAAGTGAGTCCTTGACTCATCGTTTTAGTATTTTCAATTTGCTCAGGTAGTTGAATTTTCTCAAGTTCAGGATCAACTGTATTTTTTTCAGGTTTGCTACATGCAAATAAACTTAAGATCATTACACTTAAAATCAGTTTTCTTTGCATCTTTTTTCCCTAAAAATAACTGCAAATTTTATGGTACACAGAATTTAAGTAATATTGGGACTTTTCATGGCAATTATTGTAATCCACAACTCAATAAAACTATTGAGAAAAGATAAAAATAGTCAATTTATTCTTTGGTTTTAATACCTTAGTTAACAATACATCTTTGATATAAATTTTGCTATGATCAAAAAATTTATAGAATGTCTCACTCTATGTTCATCAGTTCAGGCAAAGAAGAAAAAATTTATTTTTCAGGTTATGAATTTAAGTACATTTTAAAACCACGATCTTATGATACAAATCACTTGATCATTGTATTAAGTGGTTTTGGGTCTACCACTGATTTTAACTATGATTTCCAAAATGCTTTAAAAAAATCTTGTCGAGCCGCAATTTTATGGATTAAAGATGATTTTTTTCATAACAACTGTGCTACTTACTACCTAAACCCTTTAGGAAATAATAGTTTAGAAAATGCAGTCAACCTATTTATCCAAGAAGTTCAAGCTTTTTTAGGTATAGATAAAAACCATTGTACTTTTCTGGGATGCTCTAAAGGTGGAGCCAGTGCTTTATATTATGGAATAAAAAATAATATTAAAAATATTGTGATGTCAGCGCCCACACTTTTAGCAGGCTCTTTTGTGGGGGGACTTGCTCCCCAAGATCTTGTTAAACCATGTGCTAAGTTTATGTGTAATGGTGTCGTCAATGATGCCAATTTAAAGACATTTGATCATAAAATTTTAAATGAATTATTAAGTGACCAAAATTATGATAAAAATATTTTTCTGATTTCATCAGAATCAGATTATTTACATGCAGATCAGATTAAACCATTCATTGGCATTTTTAATAAATATAGTAATTTCAATTATATTGAAGCTAAATCACCCTTAATTCGTACCCACCCAGATGTGACTTTTTTTAATGCCCCTCTTATTTTAAGTATTATTAATTGTTTAGCATTTAATATGACACCCGCTTTTCTCAATAGTATAACGCTTGGGGATGATTTAAATAAGAAAGCTAAAATCACCAAAGAACCTATTTTTGAGATTAAAAAACTTGAATTTGATCGTGCATCAAAATTTCATATTGAAGGAATATTCTTTTTAAGAGGAATTGCATGTGCGCATTATTCTGACTTAGATTATATTTTATATTTAGAATCCACACATCAAAACATCAAAATACACTTAGCGAAAGGTAATTGCCCATCTATAACAAAAGATTATTATGCTGATGCCTTTGTAAATTATGATAAATCTTACTTTTGTACAAAAGGTTATGCGGGGCTTTCCTTAGCAAATATTCCATTGGGTCAATATAAAATCTCTATAGAAATTATAATGCACTCAGGTGAACATTCTAAAATGAGATGTAAGAGAAATATCCATCAACCCATCATCAGCCCAGATGGTCATTATGAAATATTCTCACAAGAAAATAATATATTTTTAGAAATAAAATAATGTTTTAGATATTCAACATATGTGTCATAAAATTGTATAACAGGAAACGGCTTTTTAATAAAGTCGTTTCCCACTCAACTTCTCTTATTGACGTCTTTTCAATTCATCACGAATTTCACGTAATAATTCAATATCTTCTGGTGTTGCAGCAGGCGCTTCTTCAACAGGTTTACGAATACGATTTAAAAATTTAACCAATAAAAAAACAACCCAAGCCAAGATCAAGAAGTTTAAAAATATTGTAATAAAATTACCATAAGTTAAAACGTTAATACCCGCTTTAGTTAGCTCATCTAAAGATTGTAAATTATTTGGATTATCACCTAACACAAAAAACTTCTGTGTAAAATCAACTCCACCACCAGTGATTACAGTAATTAAAGGCATAATAATATCTTTAACTAATGAATCAATAATTTTACCAAATGCACCACCGATGATCACACCGATCGCCATATCCATCATATTGCCTTTAACAGCAAACTCTTTAAATTCTTGGACAATACTCATCTTACAACTCCTGCTCAGGAATACCCTATTTTTGTGACAAAGTATACATTATTTTTCTGTGTACATTTCCGCTTAATTTACTTGGTTTTCTCAAAAAACCAAATTATTTTTTGTATAAAAAACCGCGATGTTGTAAACAACATCACGGCTTAGAACAGCTATATAATTCTTTTAAAAATTACATACCACGTGCAGCACGTTTACGATCATTTTCAGTTAAGAATTTTTTACGAATACGTACTGATTTAGGTGTAACTTCAACCAATTCATCATCTTCAATAAACTCTAAAGCTTGTTCAAGTGTGAATTTGATTGCTGGTGTTAACGTTAACGCTTCATCTGTACCAGACGCACGCATATTCGTTAACTGTTTTGCTTTAGTTGGGTTTACAGTCATGTCGTCTGAACGAGAGTTCATACCCACGATCATGCCTTCATACACTTCTAACTGTGGCTCAGCAAATAGACGACCACGGTCTTGTAATGTGAATAAAGCAAATGCCAAACAAGTACCGTTAACCATAGAGATCAACACACCGTTTTGACGTTTCGCAACTTGACCAGCTTTAGCAGGACCATAATGCGAGAAGCTTGAAGTCATGATACCAGTACCAGAAGTAATGGTTAAGAATTCAGAACGGAAACCAATCAAACCACGTGATGGAACAGTTGCTTCAATACGGATACGACCTTTGCCGTCTACTTCCATATTGGTCAACTCACCTTTACGGTTACCCATTTGTTCCATAACTGAACCCTGATGTTGTTCATCAACATCAAAAGTTACGTTCTCATATGGTTCTTGAATTTCGCCATCAATTTCTTTCATGATCACTTGCGGACGAGAAACACCCATCTCGAAGCCTTCACGACGCATGTTTTCGATCAATACTGAAAGATGTAACTCACCACGACCAGATACTTTGAATTTATCTGGACTGTCAGTATCTTCAACACGTAATGCTACGTTATGAATCAATTCACGGTCTAAACGTTCACGGATATTACGTGAAGTAACAAATTTACCTTCTTTACCAGCAAATGGAGAGTTGTTTACTTGGAATGTCATCGAAACTGTAGGTTCATCTACAGACAATGGTGGTAAAGCTTCAACATTTTTAGGATCACAAATCGTGTCAGAAATGTTTAACTCATCCATACCTGTGATACAGATGATGTCACCCGCAGATGCAGAATCAACATCAACACGGTCTAAACCATGATAACCCATGATTTTTAAGATACGACCGTTACGTGTTTTGCCATCTTTATCGACTACAGTTACAGGTGTGTTCGTTTTCACTGAACCACGTTGAATACGACCTACACCAATAACACCCACGAAACTATTATAGTCAAGTGATGAAATTTGCATTTGGAATGGACCATCAACATCAACTGCTGGTGGTTCAACGATATCAACGATGGTTTGGAACAATGGTGTCATATCTTCAGCAAGTTCTTCTGGAGATGGACCAGCCACACCGCGAAGACCTGAAGCATAAACAACTGGGAAGTCTAATTGTTCATCAGTACCACCAAGGTTATCGAACAAATCGAATACTTGATCGATTACCCAATCTGGACGTGCACTTGGCTTATCTACTTTGTTAATAATTACGATTGGTTTTAAACCACGTGCGAATGCTTTTTGCGTTACGAAACGAGTTTGTGGCATTGGACCTTCTTGTGAGTCAACAAGAAGTAATACACAGTCAACCATCGACATTACACGTTCAACTTCACCACCGAAGTCCGCGTGTCCCGGTGTGTCGACAATGTTAATACGATATTCAGTATCTGTACGTTTATCTAACCATTTGATTGCAGTATTTTTTGCAAGAATAGTAATACCACGTTCACTTTCGATAGCGCCTGAATCCATGACACGCTCAATCTCGCCCGCTCGGTCACCGAGGGCACCTGATTGTTGTAAAAGTTTATCTACTAGAGTTGTTTTACCATGGTCAACGTGCGCAATGATCGCAATGTTGCGGAGAGTTTTAATATCTGACATGTAAATTCGATACGCCTAAAGTTTGAGGGCAAATTATACAGAAAAAATATAAATTTTAGTAGTGACAGTTCATTGACAGTTACAAGTTTTTTTTACAACAATCGCTTTTTATTTTGTAATAGTGTGTAAACCGATTAGAATAGCGCCATCTTGCTGTCTCTCCTGCTGTGACCATGTCTGATTTAAATACTCCCAACGAACAACAACAAGGGCAAATTGACCTTGTTTATGGACTCAATGATCGTCCAAAACCACTCATTGCATTTTTTGCAGCTCTGCAACATTTACTTGCGATTATTGTTCCTATCGTAACGCCGGGTCTACTGATTTGCTTAGCTTTAGGTGTTTCTGCACATGACACCAATATGATTTTATCTATGTCTTTGGTAATTTCAGGAATTGCAACCTTCTTACAATGCAAAAAAGTAGGTCCTTTTGGCGCAGGTTTACTGATCGTTCAAGGAACTAGCTTTAACTTTATCGGTCCTATTATTGGGATTGGTTCTGCTATGGTTGCTGCTGGCACACCTGTGGAAGCAGTGATGGCATCTATTTTCGGTGTAGTCATTGCTGGCTCATTTATTGAAATGGGTGTTTCACGTATTTTACCTTGGGTCAAAAAACTCATTACGCCTTTGGTCACAGGTATTGTTGTACTACTTATTGGTCTGACTTTAATCAAAGAAGGCTTAATTAGTATGGGTGGTGGTTATCAAGCGATGGAAAGTAAAACCTTTGCTAGTACAGATAATCTCATCATGTCATGTACCGTTTTAGCGATTATTATTTTATTAAATCGCTTTAAAATTGTTTGGATCAAAAGTTCAGCGATCTTAATTGCTTTAGTTATTGGTTATGCTTTAGCAGGTTATATGGGTTATTTAAACTTTTCAGGTTTAAAAGATGCGCCTTTAATTCAAGTGCCAACCCCAATGCATTTTGGTATTAGCTTCTCTTGGAGTTTATTTATTCCAATGGCATTTATTTATCTGGTCACTTCATTAGAAGCAATTGGTGATGTGACTGCGACATCTAAGATATCAAATCAACCTGTTGATGGTCCTGTTTGGATGCAACGCATTAAAGGTGGTGTATTGGTAAATGGAGCAAATTCATTCCTTGCTGGTATTTTCAATACATTCCCAAGTTCTGTTTTTGCACAAAATAATGGTGTTATCCAATTAACGGGTGTTGCAAGTCGTTATGTCGGCATTTGGATTGCCATCATGTTGGTCATTCTAGGGCTGTTCCCTGCTGTTGCTGGTGTAATCCAAGCTGTACCACAAGCGGTTCTTGGTGGTGCTGTCATGGTGATGTTTGGTGCAGTTGCAGCTTCAGGTATCAATATTTTGTCAGGTGTAATCCTTGATCGTCGTGCATTACTGATCATTGCAATTTCTTTAGCACTTGGTTTAGGGGTAGCACAAGTTCCTCAAATTTTGGAACATCTTCCTGAATTACCACGTAATATTTTTAGTTCAGGCGTTGCAACAGGTGGTATTGCAGCATTAATTTTAAATATTGTTCTTCCTGAAACTAAAAAGTAATGCCGTAATTCATTATAATGCCCAGTTTTGTCTGGGCATTATTGTTCTAATTTTTAAAATGGGTGGTGAATATGGAGCCTAGAAGTGAAGTTGTTATTCGACAACATGACTATCTCTCTGGACGTGTATTGTTCATCAATGCACCAACGGATGACTTACATTCGCATTTAGCTGCTGATATCCAAGCAACGTTTTGGACATGGAACTTTAATGAGTTTCAATATTTTATAAAGCAAAATACAGAAGTACATTTTGGTACAGATCTACCTGAATCTGGTTTTGATCAGGCAGTGATTTTTGTTCCAAAATCTAAAGAATTACTGAATTACGTTTTACACCACGTTGTCAGCCGTCTTCCAATTGCTTCATCAATTTTTTTAGTTGGTGAAAAAAAAGGAGGCGTTGAACGTGCAGCCAAACAGTTACAGCCTTATGGTCAAGCGATTAAATTAGACAGTGCTCGGCATTGTCAAATGTGGCAACTCACTACAGATAAAACTGTTGTTGCAAAAACACTTGAAGCATGGGCGCAAACCTATCAAGTTGCCACACCTGCTGGAGAGCTCACCATTTGTGCACTTCCAGGTGTTTTCAGCCAAAATCGCTTAGATGTTGGGACTGCTGTTTTATTGCCGCATTTGTCAAAAGTGACTTCTGGGAAAATTGCAGACTTCGGTTGTGGTTCTGGCGTAATCAGTGCATATCTGTCTAAAATCAACCCTAAAAATCGTATTTTTGCACTAGATGCTGATGCTTTTGCTTTAGCCTCTACGCAAATGACTTTTGAAAAAAACCAATTACCTTTAGAACAGCTTGAAATTAAAGCAGTGACTGGCATTGATGATGCTCCACTCTTTTTACATGCTATCGTGAGTAATCCACCATTTCACCAAGGTATTCAGACTGATTACAATGCCAGCGAAAACCTGTGCAAAAGTTCAAAACGACATTTAAAATCAGGTGGTGAATTATGGATTGTGGCAAATCGCTTTCTAAATTACCCATTACTTATTGAACAAAGTTTTGGTCAATGTACAACCAAAGCAGATCAACAAGGTTTTAAAGTGTTATTTGCCAACACTAAAAAAAATCTTAAGGAAGAATAATGAGCGGAAAAGATCATCCTCAACTTCAGCGTAAGCTCGGCGCTCGACACTTAAATATGATCGCTATTGGCGGTTCTATTGGTACAGGTTTATTTCTTGCATCAGGTCAAACGATTGCAACTGCTGGTCCCGGAGGAGCATTACTTGCCTACGCGTTGATCGGAGTGATGATCTATTTCCTCATGACCAGCTTAGGCGAGCTTGCAACCCATAATCCAACATCAGGTGCTTTTTTTACTTATGGCAGTAAATATGTCGAAGAAGGTTTCGGCTTTGCACTAGGCTGGAACTATTGGTACAACTGGGCGATTACGGTTGCATTTGAATTGGTTGCTGTCCAATTCATTATGAAATTTTGGTTTCCTGAAATCCCCGGGTTTTGGTGGAGTGCTCTCTTTCTTGCCATTATCTTTTTTATCAATGCATTAACAGTAAAAGGTTTTGGTGAAAGCGAGTTTTTATTCTCTCTAGTTAAAGTCATTGCGATTGTATTTTTCATTGTGATTGGTTTATTTATGATTGGTAAAATCATGTTAGACCCAACACAGTCTATTACTAAAAACTGGACAATAGGTGAAGCACCATTTGTTGGAGGATTCCAAGCACTGGTTGGTGTTGCCATGATTGCAGGGTTTTCATTCCAAGGGACTGAAATGGTCGGTGTTGCGGCTGGAGAGTCCAAAGATCCGAAAAAAACAATTCCTGTTGCCATTAAACAAATCTTTTGGCGTATCTTATTGTTCTATATTTTATGTATTTTCATTATTGGAACATTAGTTGCTTATACGGATCCAAATTTAGCACTTGCTGCTGAAGGTGATGGTAATATTACCCTTTCACCATTCACACTTTTATATGAAAAAGCAGGTTTAGCGTTTGCCGCAGGTTTGATGAACGCTGTGATTTTAACAGCAATTATGTCCGCTGGTAATTCAGGGATGTATTCATCAACACGAATGTTATTTGATATGGCTCGCCAAGGTCGTGCACCAAAATGGTTTGCTCAGTTAGATATGCGTGGCGTTCCAATGAATGCTCTTTATGCGACGACTTTCATTGCAGCTTTTTGTTTTTTAACTACATTTATTGGTGAAAATCAGGTTTTTACTTGGCTACTTAACATGTCTGGAATGTGTGGTTTCATTGTCTGGTTAGGTATCGCAATTTCGCATTATCGCTTTCGTAAAGGTTATTTAGCACAAGGCTATCAATTAAAAGAGTTAGCCTATACAGCGAAATTTTTCCCATTTGCACCGTGGTTTGCCTTCATTCTTTGTACTATTGTGGTTTTAGGACAAAACTATCAAGCCTTTTTAGCAGGAGAATGGGGATCAGTTTTATCGACTTATATCAGTATTCCATTATTTTTGGTTATTTGGTTAGGTTATAAATGGAAGCACAAAACTAAGTTGATTTCTTATCAAGAAATGGACGTAAAACCATTTGATTTAGATAAAGAATAATTTAAATTAAACATAAGAACCTCATTTTTTAATGAGGTTTTTTTGTCATTGTATTTATTCACAGTATAAAATTTTGTATTCATTATTATTTTTAAATCAAATAAAAACATTAAGTTATCACCAACAAAAAAATATTAAATAAAATATTCTTGACAGATTTAATTTAAGTTCTAAAATGGCGCAAAATTCGATTCATCTTTTTCCAAAAGATTTTATAGGAGGACATCATCATGCTGACATTGGAAAATACAACAAACTAATACAGCAAGATGTCGCTCACGGACACTTGTTGCCAAAAAGTGTCCGAATGCCAAGATTCTAAACCTAGCATTCGCTAGGTTTTTTTATGCTTGAAAAATCAAGTATTTAGAATATTCGGACAAATGATAAAATTGCTTAGAGAAATTAAAATGGGCATACAAAAAATTTTGAACGCTAGAGCAGATTATGGCGTTCCTGTAAAAATTTATACCACAGATATTGATGAAGAAAGCATGACTCAATTGCGCAAAATGGCACAATTGCAATTTATTCACTCTCACATTGCTGTCATGCCAGATGTGCATGTAGGCAAAGGTGCAACTGTTGGCAGTGTTATTCCAACTAAAAATGCAATTATCCCTGCAGCAGTAGGTGTCGATATCGGCTGTGGTATGAATGCGATGCGCTTAAGCTTAAAAGCAGCTCAATTGCCTGATAATTTAAGTGCCTTACGCAATGCAATTGAACGTAAAGTTCCTGTTGGTTTTGAAATGCATAAGCAAATCAAAGCCAAAGCATCCACATTAACACCTTTAGAAAAACGCTTAAAACTGATTACAGACAAGCATCCCGCTTTAAAACGTATGTTGCGTCATTTTGATTCAACATGGCAAAAACAGATTGGCACTTTAGGTGGTGGTAATCATTTTATTGAACTCTGTTTAGACGAAAATGATGATGTTTGGGTGATGTTACATTCAGGTAGTCGAGGACTGGGTAATGTCATTGGCACATACTTTATTGAACGTGCTAAGAAAGAAGCACAAAGTCGTTTTGGGCATGTACCTGATAAAGACTTATCTTATTTTGCTGAAGGTTCAGATAGTTTTGATGACTATTTTGAAGCTGTAGAATGGGCACAAGAATATGCTTATGAAAACCGACGTGAAATGATGCGGCTCATTTTAGAAGCAATTCGCCCTCTTTTACCAAGCTTTCAAATGACTAAAGAAGCAATTAACTGCCATCATAATTATGTACAGAAAGAAGTGCATTTTGGTGAAGAGGTTTTTGTAACACGTAAAGGTGCAATTCGTGCAGGTATAGATGAATATGGCATTATTCCTGGCTCAATGGGAGCAAAATCTTTTATTGTGAAAGGTAAAGGTAATCCTGATTCTTTCTGCTCTTGCTCTCATGGTGCAGGACGAAAAATGAGCCGAAGTAAAGCCAAGAATTTGTTTAATCAACAAGATTTAATTGCACAAACTGAAGGAATTGAATGCCGTAAAGATAAAGGCGTGGTTGATGAAATTCCAAGTGCTTATAAAGATATTGATGAAGTAATGGCAAACCAAACAGATTTAATTGAAGTTGTACATACCTTAAAACAAGTGATGTGTATCAAAGGCTAAGTTAAAACAGGTATTTTTAGCTCTAAAAAACCCCAATAAATGCTGATTTATTGGGGTTTTAAATTTTACTTTAATCTATGCAATAAAAAACGACTCCGAAGAGTCGTTTTTTTATCACTCAGTTACTCAATATTATTGAGCTGGTTGAGCAAGAACAGTACGGCTACCAGTGATCGCAGCGAATACGCGACGGTTCATAGCACGACCTTCTTTAGTTTTGTTGTCAGCAATCGGTTGATCCCAAGCGAAACCTTGAGTAGACAAACGAGATGCATCAATGTTGAATTCGCTTACAAGAGCAGATTTAACAGAGTTAGCACGAGCTAAAGATAAACGTTCGTTCAACTTACGTGGACCAGTGTTATCTGTGTGACCTTCGATACGTGCAGTCGCATTCGGGAATTCATTTAAAGCAGTTGCTACTTTAGCGATTTCACCTTTGTATTGCGGCTTGATGTTAGATTTGTTTGTATCAAAGAATACACGAAGCTCTAGGTTAAGCGGCTCAGTGATTTCTTGTGGAGCAGGTGGAACTGGAGTTGGAGCAACTGGCTCAACAGGAGCAATTTCTACTACAGGAGCAGCAGGTTTCAAGTGACCACCAAGAACAACGTTAAGACCAGCTAGAGCTGTATAGTTCCAGAAATCTTCATCGATGTTATAAGTAGCACGAGCTTCTGTACGAAGAGACAAAGCATCGTTTAAGCGCCAGAATACACCCGCACCAGCATTACCTAAAGTACCTTCTTCACCATCACGATATTTCAATGCAGGCGCATCAAAATCGTATTTATAGTGACCAGCACCTACTAATACGTAAGGTTTGATTTTGCTGTCATAGTCTTTAGTGATTAAATCAGAAGTAACTAATAAGTTACCGTTGATTTGTTGTTGTTTGTATTCACCAGCGTTTGGATCTACATCACCTTTAACTTGGTTATATTCAACTTCTGCACTTAACCATGGAGTTAATTCAACACCAAGAGCCGCACCAACAAATAAGTCATCTTGTAATTCATGGCTATTTGTTAAGTTACGGTTGTTGTGCTCTGTGTCTTGGAATGTATAACCGACTAATAAAGGAGTTACAGTTACACCAGCGTTAGCAGCAGCTAATGGCGCAGCAACAAGCATAGCAAGTGCGATACGACTCAATTTCATGGATATCCTCCAGAGATAACAATTGTTGTTCAAACTCAGCCTAAAATTTTTTGGCTTCCTGAGATAAGCTTCTATATACCCCAGTATTATTTTTAAGCTACTCACGTTGAATCATACAAACACTTGAGAGTTTTTCCAAGTGCTTGATAACTTTAATCAAGCTTATTATTGACAAAATTACTTACAATTTCCGTTGTAATTCGGTAATTTTTTACTCGATTATATTTGTGAATACCTTACTCTTTTCACTTTCTATATTTTAACAGCAAAACAATACGATAGTAATACATATTTTACAAAGTTGCTCTTAACTGTGTAAAAAAATAGAAAAATATTTAAATTCATAAACATAAATAATTAAAAAGTAGATTTAATCATGTATTTATATTGTAAACAACAAGGTTTGACTTTGTTCGAACTGATTATTTGCATCTGTATCTTAGCAATAATCGCCTCTTTAGCCGCTCCACACTTCCTTCAAAATCGTCGTGACCAAGAAAGACGTAATATATTTCCTTTACTTGACCAACATATTAAATTTGCAAGAAATAATGCAATTTTACATCATAGTCATGTTGCGATTTGCTCATCTCAAGACTTACAATTTTGTCAAGATGATCAGTGGAATAGGGGTATTTTAGTTTTTATTGATCGAAATAATAATAAGATACGTGACACAAATGAGCTTTTACTCCAACAAACCACCACAAATCTAAAATTTGGTCGCTTAAAGTGGAATGGTAACATTACCCATCAAAAAATTATTTCTTTTCAGGGTGATACTGGCTTAAATCGAGGTGCTTTGGGAAGTTTTTATTATTGTAGTTTAGATAATCCTAACCAACATTTACGTTTTAAATTAGGCAAAATGGCAATTTTAAATCAGATTCCAACTATAACATGCTAAAAACTAGTCTCTAGCGTCTAGAGTTCTATAGACTTTCTTCTTTATTCTATATCTTTTTTTTATATACTGCTTAGGCTTTGGAAATAATCAACAACAAGTGAATTGGAGAATACAACAATGACTGACATCGTAATTGTCAATGGTGCACGTACCGCAATGGGCGGATTTCAAGGAAGTCTAGCAAGTGTTACAGCGCCAGATTTAGGTGCTGTAACCATTAAAGAAGCTATTGCTCGTGCAGGCTTAGAAGCAAGCGATGTACAAGAAGTCATTATGGGCTGTGTACTTCCAGCAGGTTTAAAACAAGGTCCTGCACGTCAAGCGATGCGTAAAGCAGGTCTTCCTGATTCAACTGGCGCTGTAACCATCAATAAACTTTGTGGTTCTGGTATGAAAGCCGTCATGCAAGCTGCTGATGCGATCAAAGCTGGCTCTGCTGATGTTATCGTTGCGGGCGGTATGGAATCTATGACCAATGCACCGTACTTACTACCAAAAGCACGTGGTGGTTTTCGTATGGGTCATGGCGAAGTCAAAGATCATATGTTCTTTGATGGTTTAGAAGATGCTGAAACAGGTCGCCTAATGGGTTCTTTTGCACAAGATATGGCAAATACACGTGGTTATACCCGTGAGCAAATGGATGAATTTGCAATCCGTTCTTTACAACGTGCGCAAAAAGCTATTACTGAAGGTTATTTCGCTGACGAAATCGTTCCTGTCACTGTTTCTGGTCGTAAAGGCGATGTGGTCATTGATAAAGATGAACAACCTTTCAATGCTAATATTGAAAAAATTCCGAGCCTACGTCCTGCTTTTGCCAAAGATGGTACGATCACTGCTGCAAATGCCAGCTCAATTTCAGATGGTGCTTCAGCTTTAGTTTTAGCTTCTGCTGAACTTGCAGCAGAAAAAGGTTTACAGCCTCTTGCTAAAATTGTTGCTTATGCTTCAAATTCACAGCATCCGTCTGAATTTACTATTGCGCCTGTAGGTGCGATTCAAAAAGTTTTAGACAAAGCAGGCTGGACTGCTCAAGATGTTGATTTATGGGAAATCAATGAAGCATTTGCGATGGTCACTATGTGCCCAATTGATGACTTCAAATTAGATGCTGAAAAAGTCAATATCAATGGTGGTGCTTGTGCGCTAGGACATCCTGTCGGCTCTACAGGTTCACGTATTATCTTGACATTGATTCATGCGTTAAAACGCACTGGCGGTAAAAAAGGTGTTGCAGCACTGTGTATCGGTGGTGGTGAAGCAACTGCAGTTGCGATCGAGATTTTATAATTTCTGAATAAATCAGTCTGCTTTTAATAAAAAATCCCTGTTTATCAGGGATTTTTTATCTTGCTTTCTTTTCGTGAAATCTTGTTTGAATATTTTAAATTTCATTACATAGATAAGGTTTTAAAATTTTTTCCACTTCAGGTTTAGCAAAAATTTGAGGATAAGACTGCACAAAAGTTGGCAAAAGCAATGCCATTTCCTGTCTTTGTGAAGCTGTCCATTGCGCACCATAAATTGCATAATGAAGATCATGTAAATGGCACTCAACAAACTGATCAAAAAACGCCTGATCCTGTGAATTTTTTATATGTTGTTTTTGTAATACAAGCCAATACAATTGATCCCAAATACCATGATGTTCAATAAGACTTAATCTTTGTATAAACAAAATTTCAGGCTCAATTAAGCATATAAACTGCTGAATTTCATCAGTATTCATTTGCTGTTGTGTGATTTTTTTGAGTTTTATCAAGTACCAAAACTCAATCTTTTGTTGTGTGTTTTGATAATATTTTAAACACTGTTCAATATTCAAATATTGTTGTTTCAGCGCTTTAAAAATATAAGCGTTTATAATATCTTTTGAATCTATTTTCTTCAAAATTTCAAAGAAAGTCTGATCATCTCCTTTAAGTAATATCCATTGTTTTGCCTGAATAATTGCATCAGAACGAGTTAAGTTTTTAATAGGATTTTCAATAAAATATTGATCAAAATTAAAAGCTTTTTGTCGAAGTGCAAAATATGCATAATCCATCATGCTAGGAAATTTACTCTTCCAAAATAGGATTAGATCCTCTAAAGCTAAAGCATTATTTTGATATAAATGATCAAACAATTGATATTGCACATCTTTCAATTTACTCTGTTTTAGTTCTTGTAAAAGCTCAGCCTCTGTTTGATTCTGAATAATCTCATCAAGCCAGTATTTACGTACCTGTTGATCTTTTGCCAAACGACATACCTCAAATAGCTTTTCCTTATCAACCCATTGATATTGTAAAATAAATTTTAATAAAGTTCGTGGCAACACACCTTGTTGCTTGCTAAATACCTCTGAAAAAAAATGTGTTTGCTTGGAAACTTCTAATAATAAAAGCTTAAATGCTTCTGGCTCTGTACGATCCCGATTTTGTAAAGTCGCAATGATGAGAAAATGATGTACACATAATTGAGAAAACTCTGCATGCTCACTCCATTTCAACATATGTTGAGCAGCTAATTGTCGATTAATTTCAACATAATCACTTAAACGCTCAAGTAAGTGTGGAAAAAGTTCCGCATCAAAACAATGCTTTAGATGCTCAAGCATTCTTTGTCTGGTAAAACCATCATAAGATCTTAACTTATATAGCTTAATTTCAAAATCTGAAAGTTTATTCTGAGTAAAACCATATAAATAATGATCTTCATTATTCTCTGGCATTACTTCCTGAAGCTCATGTTTTATCTCAGATTTGGCATCATTTTTTACGCTAGTCTGAGGTATCACAATAGGATCTGCTTTATTTATCTGTAAAAGGTTTTTAAAAAATTTCAACATATTCTAATTTTATATCGGCTTTTTCTATTCTTAGCATAGTTATAAATGAAAAGCGATATCACACATTAATATTTGAAAACTGAGCAATAATCATTAAACCAATCGTAATAAAAGCAATGCCCAGCCAACCTGCCAAATCAATATTTTGTCCTAAAAAAGCTTTTGCCAAAAGTGCTGTTGCAATCACACCAATCCCTGACCACAACACATATAGAATACCTGCTTGCATAAATTTCAACGCATAAGCAGCACATGCAAAAGAAATAATATACAAAACCAGAGCAATACCTTGATCAAGTTTATTGACTAAACCATTGCCCTTTGCCGAATAAAAAGTCGATAAAACGTCTGTAGCAATAGCAATTAAAAGCCAAAATACTCCAGAGTTAATTTTTGAAAATAAAGTCATCATGAGGTGAAATCCTTTTTTATTTTAAATGTATCAATGAAAAAATATGCAGCGCATAAATACAAAAAAGCTGAACCGAAGTCCAGCTTTAAATATTAAGTTATTTTATTAAGCACCAGTTTGATAATGCGCTTTTGGTACAGCTGTTGACGCTTGGTACGGATTTTTAAAATCATTTAAACCCGCAGCCGCCTCAGTAATATCTTTACCTTCTTTAATGACGAAAGTATCAAAACCTGAACGCTTCATGTAGTTCAATACATCTTTAAAGACATCACCTGTGGCACGAAGCTCACCTTGGTAACCTTGACGGCGTAACAGCGCAGCAAATGAATAACCACGACCATCATTAAAGCCTGCAAAATCAATAAAAATTGCGTCAAGTTGCTCAAGTGGAAATTGATTCACTTCAGGCGATGCATCCACTGTAATGAACAAGGCTTTTTTACCTTTGACATTGGCAATCTGATCCAACTGTTCTACAGTTAAAAGTACGTCACCTTGTGGTAATACACCCTCTTCGCCAATCACTTGGTAAGTGTTGTCTGCAATCGTGCCATCTTTAGAGAGGACTTGAAGTGCTGTATTAAGCATATGCGCGCTCCTTAAATGGTTGAATGCCAACACGGCGATAAGTTTCGATAAACTCTTCACCTTCGTTACGCAGGTCAAGATAAGTATTTAAAATTTCATCAACAATATCAGGCACAACTTCAGCTGCAAATGATGGTCCTAAGATGTCACCGATTGAAGCATCATGGTCTGCATTTCCGCCAAGTGTAATTTGGTAGAATTCAGCGCCTTTTTTGTCTACACCCAAGATTCCGATATTACCAACATGGTGATGACCACAGGCATTCATACAACCTGAGATATTTAAGTCAATATGACCCAAATTATATACTGTATCCAAGTCATCAAAACGACGTGAAATCGCTTCTGAAATTGGAATCGATTTTGCATTTGCCAATGAACAGAAATCACCACCCGGACAGCAGATAATATCGGTAATGAAACCAATATGCGCACGAGCAAGGTTATTTTGTTCAAGGATTTGCCACAATTCAAACAAATCTTTCTGTGGTACATCCACCAATGAAATGTTTTGTTCGTGTGTGGTACGTAACTCACCGAAGGTATATTTGTCTGCAAGATCAGCAATCAAATTCATTTCTTCAGTAGTCATATCACCCGGTGCAACGCCAGCACGTTTCAGTGAAATCGTCACGATACGATAACCTGTCACTTTATGGGCATTGGTGTTGATATTGAACCATTGTTTGAATTTTGGATGTTCTGCAAATTGTGCTGTGAAATCTTCATCTGCATAGTTTTGATAGTTAAATGGTGTGAATTCTTCATCCATTTTCTTCAAAGTTTCAGCATCAATTTTCAAGGTTTTAATGGTTTCAGCAAATTCTGCTTCGACTTTTTCAGCAAATACCGCAGGTGTTAATGCTTTAACCAAAATCTTAATACGTGCTTTATATTTATTGTCACGGCGACCATGTAAGTTATAGACACGAAGTACCGCTTCAAGATAAGCGATTAAATCTTCACGTGGTAACCATTCACGGATCATTGAACCGATGATTGGCGTACGTCCTAAACCACCGCCTACTTTAATTTTGTAGCCTAATTCGCCAGCTTCGTTGCGCGTTAAATACACGCCAATATCATGGAAAGATACTGCTGCACGGTCAATCTCAGCCAAAGCCGATACCGCAATTTTGAACTTACGTGGCAAGAATGCAAACTCAGGATGGAATGTTGACCATTGACGGATCAATTCACACGTTGGACGTGGATCTGCAACTTCACCTGCAACCACACCTGCATATTGGTCAGTGGTGGTGTTACGGATACAGTTCCCTGAAGTCTGAATCGCATGCATTTGAACTGTCGCAAGTTCAGCAAGCATATCAGGTACATTTTCCAATGCAGGCCAGTTAAACTGAATATTCTGACGGGTTGAAACGTGTGCATAACCACGGTCAAATTCCTGAGCCAATTCAGCAACTTTGCGTAATTGGTTGGAGTTCATCAAACCGTATGGCACAGCAATACGTAACATCGGCGCATAGCGTTGTACGTATAAACCATTTTGTAGACGTAATGGACGATACTCATCTTCAGTGAGTTTACCCGCTAAATAACGTTCCGTTTGATCACGGAATTGTGCAACACGTTCATTGATCAATTGTTGATCGAAATCAGTATATAAATACATGGCGTACAGCTAGTAGTTTCATTATAACGATGCACAATATAGCGAGATTTGATCTATCAGCGAAATGCTTTTTTTACATATTTCATAGCGGTTTTATTGATAAGCATATTGCAAAGACATGAGCAGCAATGCTTTGAAAACATTTCACTAATTTATTTACAGTATTGATATTTTTCTTCATTGCTTATCTGTATTTGTGATAAGAATAATTTCACTGTTATCACGGCTGTTATATGACAATTCAAAGTGTTAAATAGGTATTCTCCCACTGTCCTTGTGCGAAATCGCCTTCACGCAATTGCACATAACGTCCATGTACATGATCAATCGCAATACAATCATCAACATCCAACACACGGTCTGTATGTTGTTTTTGCCAATGGCTTGCAAAATACTGTTTACCTTTTTCTTTTGCAGTTGCAGAATCTTGAGCAACCACCAAAACATAACGATGCAACTCACCAAATTCACGGGCATCGTAACCACCAAGATTGATCAGCCACAACTTTTGCTCAGTTGCATTGGGCTGTGCATTGCTCAATTGGATTTGATATTTTTTATTTTCAAATTCAAGACCTGAAACTTTCATCCAAGCGTCAATATGTAAACCTTTTTGCTCACCAAACCATGCATTTTTCAATTGTGGATAAACAGCCTCAAGTGAATCTCCCACAGCAAGCACCACATCATGCACTTCGGTATTGGCACGTGCATGACGACCACCGAGCATGACGATAAATAAATTTGACATTTTCAATCTCTATGAAAGCTTCTGCAAAAAAAAGTCCCCCTTTGAAAAAGGTGAGGAGCATGCTCCGCAAGGGGGGATTAAAATGAGAAACTTTAAAACTCCCCCTCTCCCAACCCTCTCCCCAAGGAGAGGGCTTAGGAAGGAGTTTTACATCTCCACCATTTCTACGCCATCAATACGCGCAACAGTCATCAAATCTTTATCGCCACGACCTGAAACAGTCGCAATGATGATTTGATCTTTATTCATAGTCGGTGCAAGTTTGGTCACATAAGCCATCGCATGTGAACTTTCAAGTGCAGGAATAATCCCTTCAATATGCGTTAAATCACGGAAGCCTTGCAGTGCTTCAGTATCATTGATTGGCACATATTCCACACGGTGCATATCTTTTAAGAAACTATGCTCAGGACCTACACCCGGATAATCCAGACCCGCAGAAATTGAATGTGTTTCAATGATTTGACCTTGCTCATCTGACATGAGGTAAGTACGGTTACCATGTAACACACCCACATGACCTGCATTTAATGGTGCAGAATGCTTGCCTGTTTCAATGCCGTAACCTGCGGCTTCAACACCGTACATTTTCACATCTTGATCGTTTAAGAATGGATAGAATAAGCCCATCGCATTTGAACCACCACCAACACATGCAACCAATGCATCAGGTAAACGCCCTGCTTGCTCTTGAATTTGCTTACGTGCTTCACGACCAATAATTGACTGGAAGTCACGAACCAATTGCGGATATGGATGCGGACCTGCCACTGTGCCAATCACATAATAGGTTGAATCAACATTGGTTACCCAGTCACGCATCGCTTCATTCATGGCATCTTTTAATGTTTTTGAACCACTTTCCACAGGTACAACAGTTGCACCGAGTAAACGCATACGATACACATTCATCGCTTGACGTTTAACATCTTCTGCACCCATAAACACGACACATTCAAGTCCCAAACGTGCTGCGATGGTTGCAGTTGCAACACCATGCTGACCTGCGCCTGTTTCGGCAATAATACGTTTTTTGCCTGAAAGTTTAGCAAGCAGTGCCTGACCAATGGTGTTATTTACTTTATGAGAACCTGTATGATTTAAGTCTTCACGTTTTAAATAAATTTGTGCACCACCCAACTCTTTTGACCATCGTTCAGCATAATATAAAGGGCTTGGGCGACCGACATAGTATGCCAAATCACGATCAAACTCTGCCAAAAACTGGGCATCATCTTTCATCCGAAAATAAAGTTTTTCTAAATCTTCTAATGCTGCCATCAGCGTTTCTGACACAAAACGTCCGCCATGAATACCGAAATGCCCACGTTCATCAGGGAACTGGGTATAGTCGATCACTTGGCTATTTTGCTTATCATTTTGCTGATCCACGTTGGACTCCTTGCATAAATTTTTCAATGAGTTGCTGGTCTTTAATACCTTTTGCGGCTTCGACGCCGCCACTGACATCTACAGCATACGCCTGTGTCGTGTGTATTGCATCTTCAACATTGTCAGGGTTTAAGCCACCTGCCAAAATCAAAGGAATATCGAGTTTAGGGAACTGTGACCAGTCAAAACTGTGTCCGGTTCCCCCTTTTAATTCTGGATGCCATGCATCGAGGAGCATAGCACTTGCACCTGCCTGTTGATATTGCTGAATTGTCGCAATAATCTCAGAATTTTCCATGTCAGCTTTGATTTGAATCGCTTTATACCAACGGCGTTGATTGAATTGAGCAATCTGCTGGCATTGTTCAGGCGTTTCATCACCATGAAATTGAATAATATCAAGTGGTACTTGTTTCAGTACTTGTGCGATTTCTTCTGCGCTTGCATTGACAAAAAGTCCGACAATATTGACATAAGGTGGGATTGCCTGTACCAATGGCTTCGCTTGCAGAGCAGATACATAACGTGGACTGGGTTCAAAAAATACAAAACCAATCGCATCTGCGCCTGCCTGTACAGCAGACTGAATATCCTGAATGCGGGTAATTCCGCAGATTTTGGCACGGGTACGCATAGATTTTGACTCTAATTCGATTTTATAAAATAGATGTTATCTCTATTTTAGCGCAATCATTGTAATGCAATTTTCAACTGTTTGCTGAAAACTATGACCATACAAAAAACAATCTATGTTTAACATTGATACTAGCGCCTTTGTACAATTGAGTTTGGACCAGAAACTTTGCTTTTAACTCGCGCACTGTTATTCAATTCACGTCCATAATACACTGTTGAATTCGGTGCGACCACATCAATAAAATCAACGGCATTCACCGAAACAAGGGTATCAGGTCCATAGACTTTGAGCACCTGTACACGATCTGCTTGAATTTTTGAATTTGGACCACTGATCACTAAATATGGACAATATCCTGTAAATTGAAGTTGAGCATCAGATGCAAATAATCGCACCGCTTGCCCCTGACAATCATAAGTCCTCATATTATTTTCAAGATGTAAAATCTCAACTTTCTGTTTAGGCTCTGGAGGAAATTCTGGCTCTATGGTAGGCAAATGATTTACCGCAGTCACCGCAGCTTGCGGATGTTCATTTGTATTTACATCAGAGGATAATGCTTCTGTAGAATGTGGATGTTTCCGAAGCTCAACATGTGGCTTTGATGGTTCTGTATGAGTTTTTGGCGCTGCGCTGTGTAGAGGAGGAGATTGAGGACGTTCAGACACAACTGTTCTTTGTGAATGTGCCACAGCATAAATCAGCACCAACCAAACAAGATGCACGATTGCTGCTTTCATCGTTTTCCTGCCATCACGTGAATACTGACAATCTCACTCAGTCTGAATATATTCATAATTTTCAAATGTAATGCTGTAGTGTATTTATGTTGATCTTGTAAGTTATTTTCACCACAACTATACTGCGCGCAAATGCAACAAGTCTATAGCTTAGGCTCAGGGAAGTTGGTGCAAATCCAACACTGCCCCCGCAACGGTAAAATGAAATATTATTCTTTATAAATCCTTAGGTTTACGCCACTGCAATGATTCATTGTGGGAAGGTGGAATAATACGGGTCTGCCACCCTATATTTAAGTCCGGATACCTGCTTGTTGTGCCCTTTAACTCAATCATTCACGGGGAGTGAATGTATGGAGCATATCATGTCTGTTGTTGCTAAACTTACAACTTTTAAACCTACGACGCTTGTAGGTGCTGTCGCTGTTGCGATGGGGATTTCTTCTACCGCTTTCGCAACCGATTCTCTTTCATCTGAGTCAACTCCAGTTTCAACTTTAGATACAATTGTTTTTACAGCAACACGTTCAGCAGAAAATATTAAAGATGTTCCTGCACGCATTACTGTGATTGATGAAAAAACCATTCAGAAAAACCCTATTCTGAATGTTTCGGATGTTATTCAACGTGACCCTACCGTTTACATCAAGCAAAGTGGTGGCATGGGGCAAATTTCTGAAATTGGTTTACGTGGAATGAAATCTGTTCATACTTTGGTTTTAAAAGATGGTGCGCGTCTCAATAGTCAAAATGAGTTAGGTCCTTTATATCCTGCATTTTTAGATACTTCCGACATACAACAAATTGAAATCTTAAAAGGTCCTGCTTCTGTACAATATGGCAGTGATGCTATTGGCGGTGTCGTTCAATTAATTTCTAAGAAACCAACACAATCAGGTGCGGAACTTACAGGAATTTATGGCGAAAACCAGACTTACAAAACCATTGCAAAAGCAAGCTTGGTCAGCGATCAAGGTTTCTATGCGCAAGTCGGTGGACAACGTCTTGAAAGTGATGGTACTCGTATTTTTGAAAGCCAACCTAAAGGCGAAAAAGCCAGTTATGACCAAAAAGGTTATAATGCAAAATTTGGTTATAGCCAAGATAATGTTGTAGATGCTTCAGCTTCGATCAGTGAAAATAAAGGCACAAATATTTTTAGTAATGACTATATTGTCAACACAGCAGCGCGTGAGTTTGAGAACCGCGTGATTAATGCCAAAGTTGCTTATAACATTCTGCCCAATTTGATCTTAAATGCACATTATGCCAATGTTCAAGACAAGCAAAATGTCCCTGCGTATGCCTCACATTATAATACTGAAAATAATGAAGGTGATTTAAACCTTAAGTGGAAATTTACGCCAAACCAAAATATCTTGGTTGGTGCGACTTATAATGATGCGAACTACCAAAGTAATACGATTGTCAACAATGACCAAAGTGTTGAAAGCACAGGTTATTATGTACAGCATCAGTTTAAAAATGATCGTTTTGATACTCAAATTGGTGCGCGTGTAGAAGATAATGAACGCTTTGGTACTCATACTGTAGGTCAAGGTGCTATTCGCTATCACTTCTTACCCAATGCTAGTGTATATGCCAACATTGGTAGTGCTTTCCGTGCGCCAACATTAAATGAAATGTATTCACAATGGGGCGGCAATGATCAATTAAAACCTGAGGAAAGTATTTCTTATGAACTTGGTTTTGATTATGACATCAATGCAAATATCAGCACGAGCCTTTCTGCTTATCACACTGAAGTTAAAAACTTAATTACCTATACTTGTGTTGCAACATGCGATGGCGACTATGTAAATACATTCCCTGTCAGTCAAAACATGAATATTAACAAAGCTAAATTTACTGGCGGTGAAGTAGAAGTGAAATGGCATCAAGATGATTTATTTTTATCAACTGCCTATGCTTTTGTAGACTCTGAAAATAAAGAGAACGGTAAAGAGCTTGTCTATCGTCCTCGCCAAACCCTAACCCTAAGCACAGGTTTGGAAAATGCAACATATGGGATCAGTGCATCTCTCATCGCGCGTGCGAAAGCTTATGCAGACACTCAAAATACCTTGCGTGTTCCGGGCTATGCCACTGTAGACCTAAATGCTTACTGGAATACGACAAAAAATGTGAAGCTTTTCACCAACATCCAAAATATTGGTGATGTTGAATATCGCGAAGTATTAAACACATACCCTGCAAATGATTGGTATATCAATACAGGGCGTCAAGCTTCAGTCGGTGTTACATTTAAATACTAAAAGCATTTAAAGCAACAAAACTTTGAGGATAATGTCATGACTATGGCATTATCCTTTTTTAATTTCAGCCTTAAATTTTAAACTTTCAAGGAACTCACATGGGACATCGTTTAAGTAAAATTTATACTCGTACAGGTGATTCAGGCACTACAGGTCTGGGGGATGGCTCTCGTGTCGCTAAAGATGACTTACGTATTGCTGCATTGGGTGATGTCGACGAACTGAACTCCATTGTTGGTGTATTACGCTCGCAAATCGCACTCAGTACGATTGAAAATAAAGCACATTGGGACAAATCATTAAGCCTGATTCAACACTGGTTGTTTGATTTAGGTGGTGAAGTCTGTATTCCAAACTACACCATGCTTCAACCGATTTGTGTTGAGTTTTTAGAAAAAGAAATTGACCGTATGAATGAAGATTTGCCAATGCTCAAAGATTTCATTCTTCCGTCTGGAACAATCGTATGTAGTTATACACACCAAGCGCGATCTGTTTGTCGTCGTGCAGAACGCAGCTTAATGACGGTACATACACGCGACCAAAATATTCAAGCAACAGCTTTACAACTGCTCAACCGTTTGTCTGACTGGTTCTTTGTGGCATCACGTACCTTACAACGTGCTGAAGGTGGCAGTGAAGTGCTATGGCAAAAAAATATTAATGAGACGATTTGATCGAAAATTGATATAAATTAGGTGGGATTCTTTATAGCAGTCCTCTCCCTAGCCCTCTCCTTTTAAAAGGAGAGGGAACTTCCATTATAAATTCAATATCAATGACAACTCGACATACAAGAAATTTAATCATCTCTATTGAATATTCTCGGCAGAACAACAATCATCTTTCTCGTTAGATTGACCAAACAGGGCTCATTATGAAAATCATCGGACATCGTGGCGCACGTGGCGAAGCACCTGAAAATACATTAGCAGGTTTCCAATACATTCATGACTTAGGTATTCGTGCTGTTGAGTTTGATGTTCGACAACTCAAAGACCGTGAATTGATTGTTATGCATGATGACAATTTTCTGCGTACTACAGGCACAGATCAACCTTTATACGCATTAAACAGTACAGAGCTTGAAAGCTATAACCAAGCGCATATTTGGATGGATTGGGAAAAGCAAATCACGCCAACGCTCAAGCAAAGCTTAAAGATTATGCACGACTTTGAACACTTAGAAGTCGAAGTTAAAGCTGTTGAAACCGAGCAACACGCTGAAATGCTGGTCATTGAACTGGAAAAACAATTACAGGGTTTTGAGCAAACAGCTATTATTACCAGTTTTGATCTAAAAATTCATCAAGCACTGCTGCTGCAAAAAAGTCGTTTTAGACATGGCTTGCTGATAGAAGACGATATTGGTGAACAGGCGATTGAACAGGCAATCTCATTAAAGTGTTGTCAAATGGGTTGGATGAATCAGCTCGCAACCGATCAGATCATCAAAAAAACCCAAGAAGCAAATTTAAATATCAGTATTTGGACGGTGAATGAAATTGAGCGAGCACAACACTTACGTGAACTTGGCGTTCATGGTTTAATTACCGATTTTCCAAAACTCATGCAAACCGCATTACAACAAATCAAATAAAAGCTTCAAAATTTGTTGAAGATTTGTTTATTTCTTCAACTTTTTAAAAAACATAAATGCGATATTATTGTTTAAGTCAATGATAAAGGTCGTATTTACTCACCTTTTACCGACATAAAATTACTTAATTTTTCAAAAGATTCTTAATTCATTTTTTTCGATCAAACCCACCAAAAATACGATTTATTCTGTTACTGTTTTGTACAATACAGTTGTACAATAATGCTGGTGAATAACTATTTTAGCATGTTAATATTCACACACTACAGCCTCAAAAAAAATAGTCGGCTGTATTTATTTTCTACCTACTATTTTAAGGTTTTTAGGAGTGCTGTTGGAGATGAATGCTCCCCTACCCAAAGCCCCAATTAACTGGATCGGTGTTTTTGCGTTAGTTTTTTTGCCTATCGTTGCACTGATCGCGATTCCTTTCTATGCTTGGCACCATGATTTTAGTATAGCAGCTTGGATCAGTTTATTTGTTTTACTCGGTTTAAGCAGTTTAGGCATTACTGCAGGTTATCATCGTTTGTGGGCACATCGTGCTTATGAAGCGACTCTCCCACTTAAAATCATTTTAATGATTATGGGAACATTTGCCATTCAAAATAGTATTTTGTTCTGGGCTTCAGGACATCGTACTCATCACCGTCATGTTGATGACGTTGATCAAGACCCATATTCTATTAACAATGGTTTTTGGTATGCACATATTGGCTGGATGCTTCGTAATTATCCAGCAGCAGAACCCAACTATAAAAATGCACCCGATTTACTCAATGACAAATTAGTAATGTTCCAACATAAATACTATATTCCTCTTGTCATTGCAGTTCATGCTGCAATCTTATTGCCTATTGGTTGGGCTGTTGGTGATATGTGGGGTGTCTTACTGCTTGGTGGCTTATTGCGTCTGATTTTCAGTCATCATGTGACATTCTTCATCAACTCATTGTGTCATATGTGGGGTAAACGCCCTTATACAGATGAAAATACAGCACGTGATAACTTCATTCTTGCAATTGCAACATGGGGGGAGGGTTATCATAACTATCATCACATTTTTCAGTACGATTATCGTAATGGTGTGAAATGGTGGCAATATGATCCAACAAAATGGCTCATCTGGTCTTGCTCTAAAGTCGGCTTAGCAAAAAATTTACGTCGTATTCCAAGCTTTAATATTAAAAAAGCTGAATTGGCAATGCGTTTTAAATATGCACAGCAAGATTTAGCTGTTTACGGGCATGATGTAAATGCTGATATTTTAGCGATGAAACAAAAAGTTGCACAGGAATATGAAGCATTTACCCATACTTTAAATGACTGGGCGGCTTTAAAAGAGCAAGAGCTTCAAGCGAAAAAAGCGTCAATGGCTGAAAAGCTTCATCAAATGGATGGGAAATTAAAAGTTGATTTCCAACTGGTTGAACAAAAATTAAGTTTTCACCGTTCACGTTTAGAAACCTTAATGCGTAATATTAAAAAAACCACTGTATCTTAATGGTTTTTAAATGATTGAAAAGCTCCGAAATGGGGCTTTTCTTTATTATATTTAGCAAAAGTTGGCAATTGCTCTACTTCCACGTGTTCAATCATGTTGTCATTCTTTTCTATTTTGCACAGCTTATCCTATAACTTTGTTATAGTCAGATAAAACCATTTTGATGACTGACTATGCAATTCAACTCTCGCTATCCATCCTTAAATCCAAAACTCTATCATGAGCAGATGCCCTCTCCCCTCAAAGGTGCAAAAGCAGGACATTTCAATACAGCTTTGGCAGATGAGTTACAGTGGTCAGAAGATGAAAAAGCTGAGTGGGTTGAAATCTGTAGCGGACAAAAAACCTTTCCTGAGTTTCATCCTCTGGCAATGGTCTATGCAGGACATCAATTTGGACAATGGGCAGGACAACTTGGTGATGGACGAGGCTTACTGATTGCTCAGATTCTAAATAACAACAATCAAACAATTGATCTGCATTTAAAAGGTGCAGGCTCAACGCCCTACTCTCGTATGGGTGATGGTCGTGCAGTACTGCGCTCTGTCATCCGTGAATATCTGGCAGGTCATGCACTGGATGCGCTTGGTGTACCTTCGAGTAATTCTGTCGGATTCACGACATCTGAACAAGGCGTACAGCGTGAAAAACTGGAACTTGGCGCAATGATGCTCCGCACGTCTGACTGTCATATTCGTTTGGGGCATTTTGAATGGATCAATCAATACCAACCTGAACTACTCAAAGAATTTACCGAAAAATGCATTGAATGGCATTATCCTGAATGTTTAAAAGCTGAAAATCCTATTTTGGCATTTGCCACTAAAGTCATTCAAAACACAGCCATCATGATTGCCAAATGGCAATTGGTGGGGTTTGCCCACGGTGTGATGAATACCGATAATTTAAATATTACAGGTTCAACTTTAGACTTTGGCCCTTATGGTTTTATGGAGCGTTTCCGCCCGAATTGGATCAATAATCACAGTGATTATAATGGTCGTTATACCTACCAAAACCAACCAAGTATCGCCCATTGGAATTTATGGAATTGGCTCAACAATTTAATTCCTTTGGCAGCACCTGAAAACAAAGAACAATTTAAACAAGATCTTGCTGATTGCTTAGAACATTTTGAACCCACATTTTTAGAATATTACACGCATGGTTTATGTCAAAAACTCGGACTGCCAAGTTTTCATAAAGATAGTTTTGATTGTGGTATGGCATTTTTAAGAGTTTTACAAACTGAGCAACTCGATTACACCGAAAGTTTTCTTCGTCTGCAACGCAAAGAATATGAAGCCATTAAAGATGATTGTCTGGATCGTCGTCAGTTTGAAGAGTTTTTGGCACAATATGAAAGTATTCGAACAAATCAAGAGACTGACGAACTTGATGCAGCAATGTTTAAAGCCAATCCTGTGTATATTTTACGCAACCATATGGCACAAACAGCAATCGAACTCGCGGAACGTGGTGATTTTTCAGAAGTCGATCGTCTGTTTAAATTACTCAGTCAACCGTTCAGCAAACAAGTCGATTTGGAAAAAGCGCAAGATTTAGCACCATTACCAAGTGATGTGCCTGAAGTGATGGTCAGTTGTTCATCATAAATAAATGTTAACTTGCCAATGGGTAGCTTGTCCTACCCTTGGTCATTTAAAAGAAAATTTAAACAATATCACCACAACATAAGCTTTTATTTTTTGTAAAATATTGATTAGATCGATAAGTTATTTTAACAATGAATAAAAAAATTATATTTTTCATTTTCTTTTTGCTTCTAATTATCATAGGAATATTGGTTTATCAAAAATATGCCCGCTATTTACCTACTGAAACATCTGCGATTCATGTACAAAATTTAACACCAACTGAAATCAATAAAATTCGCCAAGAAACGCCCATCACTGAAGTTAAAGCCTATAAATCAGCACGTCACATTCAATTATTACATCACAAGCAAGTCATCCGTGACTATCCTATGCGCTTAGGTTTTGAACCGATTGGGCATAAAGTCCAAGAAGGTGATGGAAAAACCCCTGAGGGACAATACGTTTTAGATTGGCGTAATCCGAAAAGTGCTTTTTATAAATCTCTACATGTTTCTTATCCCAATGCGCAGGATCAAGCTAAAGCCAAACAACTGGGCGTTTCCGCAGGCGGTGATATTATGATTCATGGTTCGGCGACAACAGCTCAAGTAGAAAAATTACCGAAATTGATGGATTATTTACCTCGTAATGACTGGACATGGGGCTGTATGGCGGTACGCAATGTAGATATGGATGAAATCTGGAAATTGGTGGATGATGGAACCATCATCACGATTTATCCATAAATGATATGTACTCAATATAGGAACTTCGCATGAATGAATCTGAAATTCAACAATATGCAATGCAAATTGCCACTCAGCAAGTACTTGCTGAATTAAGTTATCCCTTTGGTGAAGATATCCATGTTTTTAAAGTCATGAATAAAATTTTCTTACTCACATCTACCGCACAGGGACAAATTTTTGTCAATTTAAAAGTACAACCTGAACAATCTGAAATTTTACGTGAACTCTATCCTTCTATCAAAATGGGCTATCACATGAATAAAAAACATTGGATTTCAGTCTATGCAGGTGAAAAAATTGATGCACAGTTGATCGAAGATTTAGTCAAAACATCGTATCAGTTGGTGACAGAGCAACTGACTAAAAAACAAAAACAAGCACTCGCAATACATGCAGCTATTCAATAATTTTTTTTAATTTACAATGTGTCGAACGAAAGAAATCACAATACGAATTAAAAAAACAAAAATATGAAAAAATCCTTCAATAAACCACTGATCAAGTAGAACTTCTTGTGCTACATCAGATTTCCAACTTCGTCTCCCTTGTGAATATGGCACAATAAAATAGGTTAAAACAAACAGGATGACCATAATAACAAGCAAAATATAATGCTGCGAACCTGTACTAAAAAATGCAATCAAACAGCCAAATGCTGACAGAAAACACAGTACTGCAAGAAATCGACGAAGATGATAATAATCTGATGGATTTGACATTCAATACTCTTATTTATAATGTAAAAATGGTTAAATTAATTTTTATAATCGCAAAATAAACAAAGTTTTTAGCTGATATTTTTATCTTCTCTCCCGTTTTAAATGATCATTTTTTAAGAAGAGTTATACACTTTTATACCCAAAAACTGTGGATAAACCTGTGTCTATCCACAATATATGTTTCAGTTTGTAAATTTTTTAATCTTCTGGATATTCAAAACGGTAGCCTACACCATAAACTGCTTGCACCCATTCATGACGGTTTCCTGTTTCCGCAGCATCCGATATTTTACGACGTAAGTTTTTGATATGACTATCAATAACACGGTCAGCAACATCAAAACTATCAGGATTAATATGGTCTAAAAGTTGTGCACGAGAATAAACCTGTCCGACATGTTCTAAGAATAACTCTAATAAACGAAATTCAGTTGGTGTTAAATTCAACGATTTTTGTTGATACCAAATACGTTGTTGTGCTTTATCCATACGGAATAAGTTATTTTCCTCAGGCTCAGCTTTACGCTCTAAACGACGTAAAACAGCTTGTACACGTGCCACCAATTCTTTAGGGCTAAATGGCTTACATACATAATCATCTGCGCCCATATTTAGCCCCAAAACACGGTCAATTTCTTCAGTACGGGCAGTGACCATAATAATGGGCAAGTCAGATTGTTCACGTACTTTACGGCAAATCGTTAAGCCGTCCATACGCGGCACCATCAAGTCCAAAATCATCAAACTTGGCTTACGTTGCAAAAAGCTATCATATGCTTCTTGCCCATCATGAAACATACTGACTTCTAAGCCTGCTGCTTCAAGATAATCTCGCACTAACTGTGCAAGTTCCACTTCATCTTCTACAAGCATAATATGTTTCATGCTGTCTTTTTCCTTCTTAATGCTTTGTTTGTTTCGGGAAAGTCAATTTACAACGTAAACCGCCTAAAGGAGAATGGTCAAATGTAAGCTCACCACCTAAAGCTTGTGCAATTTTACCTGACAATGCTAAACCTAAACCTGTGCCACCTGTACTACGTGTACGTGAATCATCCACTCGATAGAAACGCTCACCCAACTTTTCTAGCTGCTCATCTGTTAAACCAAATGGACTATCATCGACATAAATTGTCCAAGATTGTGCATCTTGTACAGTATGTATGTGGACTTTACCACCTGCTTCAGTATAACGAATACTATTCCCTAGTAAGTTGACCATAATTTGTTTAAAGCGGTCTATGTCTAATTGTAATTTCGCACCATCACCTTGAACTTCTACGGATAGATCTGCCTGTTCAAATTTAGGTTTAAAATTTTCTACTTCCTGCACGACCATTGACCAAGGATCAACTTCAGCAAAATAACATTTCAATTGCTGTGCTTCGGCTTGTGCCAAATCTGCCAAGTCTTGCGTCAGTTTTTTCAAACTTGTGACTTGACGTAGCATAGATGCAAAATGTTCAGGCGTTGGTTTACGAATCCCATCCTGCATAGCCTCAATTTGAGCTTGTAACACAGCCAATGGCGTTTTTAGCTCATGTGAAGTATCTGCGACCCATTGGCGACGTGAGGTTTCATGCTGATCAAGAATAATCGCTAATTGATTAATTTCATTAGACAAATCTCCCAATTCATCATTACGATTTACAATCACTTGATGCTGATAATTACCTTTTGTTAACTCACGAGTTGCATTTAGCAAGCGTTGAATTGGCTTTTTAAAATACGTTGCCAATAATAATGCTGCAACCAAACTACTGATCAAAGTCAAAATATAAATCAGTACCAAATAACGTTTTTGATTACTAAAAAAATTAATACTTAATGCATCATCTTGATCTAAAACAGGTTTTAAACCCAAATAACCCACCACCTTGTTCTTTACAATCACTGGGCGATATGACACTGGATCTTCTGAAGGCTCACCTAAAATAAATTGATGTTTTGCATCATACAAAGATAAACGTGAACTTAAACCCAAACGATCTGGCATAGAAATAAAACGTTTTTTGCCATCTTGCTTCAATGTAGACACTGAAGTCTGGCTTTTATTATTTTTTTCAGGCGGTTTAAAAAAGTTTTGATTTGCACTTAATGGAAATTTTAAACCCTCAAAAGGTTGAAACTGCGAAGGTAAATTTTCTTGTAAGATTTGCAACTCAACAGGATCAATCTTATTTTGGTTGGTTGCTGTATCGTGTGCAATTTGATTGACTAGCGTATGCTCTTTAAAATAACGTTGTTGCAACGCAATATCATATTGACGTCTTAACCACCAACGTGACAATTTATCATAATCATCAGGCGCTGCATCACCCTCAATTTGCAAAATTTGAGCCTGAACTGCATTGCCCCAATCATGATATAAACCATAGACATCAGCTAAGTTATCGATTAAATAATCGAGTTTTTGCATTTCGACATCGGCAACATATTTAGCAAAGTTTTTTTGCATCGTCCAATGAAGTACACCTAAACTGACCGTCGTAATCAATAAAGTCGTGAGCAAAACGGTCAAAAATAGACGTAACGCAATAGGAACTCGGCGTATATTCAAAATGAGGCTCACACATTTTCTTCTCTGTTTTGTATTGTAACCAACAGGGACTCAAAATACTCTCCATTGTTTCTACATCATTATTATTTAATCTTTAAGCATTGATAATATTTGAAACTTGTTATTGGAGCAGCCTCAATGAAAGCAACCTCTAAAATTGTACTTGTAACCGCAAGTATTTTGAGTATGACAGCATTGACTGCTTGTCAATCTACAAATACTCCTAAACATGATCATGATGCTCGTATGATGGGACATCATCAGCATGGTCGCCAAATGACACCTGAACAACGCGCACAAATGAAACAAATGCGCGAAGAGCGCAAAGCTATGCATGCACAAATTCAAAAAGCATGTGATGGTAAAGCTTTAGGACAAGCAGTACAGATTAAAGCAGGTGAAAAAACACTGGATGGCTCATGCAATATGGTTTTTAAAATTGATCGTAAAGCCATGAACGAAATGCGTGATGCTCGACACGATCAAGGTCGTATGATGCATGGGCATCATCAAGGTGAACGCCATATGCAACAAATGACTGAAGAGCAACGTGCTCAGCTTCAACAGCAACGTGAACAAAAACGTGCTGAACGACAAGCGCAATGGGAAACCATGCAAAAAGCATGTGTAGGTCAAAACAATGGTCAAGCCATTCAAGTGAAATTAGGCGATAAGACTGTAAATGGCACATGTGTTGTTAAATTCCAAGCACAAAAACAAACTCAACCAATGCAACCTTTGGTTCCTACCAATGACCTAAAAGTTTCATAATTTTTTAAGTATTTTTCTATATCAAAATCGCTTTTCGGAGCGATTTTTTTACATCTATATTTCAGCCATTGCTGTCTTATATTTTAAAATTCAACAAGTTTAGTCCTCATTTGAGGAATAGTATTCATCAATATTTTCCTTAATATTCAAAGTGAAAAATGAAATCATTCATCTCAAGTTAATTTAGAGCATCATCTATTTTACCTGATCGATTTCATTTCTAATTCATTAAAAATAAAGATGATTTTTAATTTTTCATCATATTAAAAATATGGATATCAATTTAGGGGAAAAGATATGAAATTTAAATTCAGTACTGTCACCTGCTCTATTTTATGTGCAACAACTTTGGTTGCCTGTGGAGGTACAGACGATATTATTGACGCCATTATTGATAAAGTTTTACCTCCAATGCCAGAGGAAACCATCGTCACAGCAGATTTAAATCAAGGGCGTGTTGCTATCCCACTAGAATTTAGAGATGCGAAAACAGGTCAAATCGTTCAAGAAAAAATCTCACTTCATGCAGAGGATGATATTGCCCAAAGCAATGTCTATGAAGATCCTACGCAGCAGAACATTCAAAATGGTTATGCTTACATCTATCTCACAGCCGATGCGGCAAAAAGTGCATCAAGCAATAAACCTGTCAAACTCAGAGTGATCATTTCTGCGGATGGCTACTTCACAACAAGCACAGATATCATTTATACAGGTCATCCAATCAGCCTACAAAAAATCAGTCTAGTCAGCAAGGCTGCCCCACCTGCGGGTATTGCTGTTGCATTACAAAAAGATGTTAAAACAGATACTTCAGGTAAATTACTCAAAGATATTCAACTTACTGCAAAAACAACTGATGTCGCTTCAAAAGGTGCGGCTGCGAGTTTTAGCTTAGCTGCTAACACCATTTTAAAAGATGAAAAAGGACAAGCACTTATAGGTGATTTAAAAGTCAGTATTGGTTACTTTAGTCCAAAAACTGAGAATATTGGAGCCGTCTTCCCTGGTGGTCTAAATCCAGATCAGGTCAAAGTATTTGAAAATAATCAATGGCGATTACAACAAGGATATTTTGTCACAGCAGGTTTAATGGCAGTCGATATTACAGACGCGCAAGGACGTAAAGCTCATTTACTCAGTAATGGTCAAGGTACCATGACGATTCAAACACCTGCGGGGCTACTCAACCCTGAAACCAACTTACCCGTCAAAGATGGTGATACGATTCCTGTGTGGAGTCATAGTGAAACAACAGGTCTATGGCAACAAGAACTTGTGGGCAAGTTTAAACAAAATGCGCAAGGTAATTTTGATGTGAGCTACCAAGTTTCACATTTATCGTATTGGAATTTAGATTGGTACTATAACCAAATGTGTGCTGAGCTTCCCCTCCAATATAGCCAAGATTTTCACGTTGATCCTTATTTGACTATGGATGTAGATGTTGAAGGGTTTGGAAAATATCAAACTATATATATACAAAATTCAGGTGAATTCACATATCTATTAAATATGCCACAAGATAGAGCAATCAACTTTCAAGTTAAATATCAGAATAGATTGGTTGGGCGTGGTTATAAAGCCCCAAATACTTGCGGTAAAGTTCACATTGAAATGTTGGAGAAACTTCCAATCACTCGCAATGTACCTACACAAGTCTATATTGCCGCACCCAAAAGCTTTACCAAAGCTGAACTGTCTACACTTTTAGATAACATTAGTTCACTCTCAAATGCAGAAAAAATTGCTATTTTGAAACTCACCCATCCTTCAAATGCCGATGCTAAATTTACAATTAATCAAAATACCTTAAAGAAATTTATGGATTTAGGTGTTGGGGTTAAAGAAATTGGTTTGATCCAAACAGTATTAAGTCTAAAAGTCAAAGTGAATGGAGATTTTAGAGGCTTAGATCAATTTGGAAAAATTTATTTCCAAACACTAAACTCACAAGGGCAAATGACTTTATCTAATCTGCCACAACAAGATATTGTGTTCGATGCACCAAAAACCATGATGAAAGAAAAATATAATTGGTACACACAACAAACGACCACTTATCCATTTACACAAATTTATGCATCTTTAGGAAATTATGTAAAAAATAATCAAGGTGGTTCAACTTATACGGTGATCCCATTAAAAACAGCAACCACAATTAAAAAGACAGACACTCAAGCCACCATTATTTTTGAAGATATTTCCGCGCTTCAACAAATTATGAAAAATATTAAAAAATAATTTTGCTTGATTGAAAGATTGTGAGCGAGTTGGTTTTATTTCACTAAAACAGGCTCGCTTTTTTCTATTTTAAAAATTTCTTTGAGCAAATAGCGTTACTTTTATATTGTGTGATTTGTCATCCTGACAAAATCATGACTAGAAATATCTTTTTACGATTTTGACTATTTGTTACCTTATTTTCACTATAAAACTGTTTACACTCAAAGCACTTACAATATTGACACTATTTTTCTTTGACTTTACAGTCACAGAGAAATCACACAGAAATACTTGTACGTTATTATAAGTTGTTGCACGATGTACATAACAACTATGTGTCGATGAAGACACGCATCGTATTTATTAGGATTATAAATCTGGTTTAACCAGTATTGAGGAAACCGATATGCCACAATACAAAGCGCCCTTACGTGATATGCAATTCGTTTTACATGAATTATTAAATGTCGAAGAACACTACGCTAAACTCCCTGCATTTTCTGAAACCGTAAGCCGTGAGTTGGTTGATCAATATTTAGAGGCTGCGGCTGACTTTTGTGAAAATGAACTTTCTCCACTCAATCAAGTGGGTGACCGTGAAGGTTGTACATGGAATGATGGCGTTGTAACAACACCAACAGGTTTCAAAGAAGCGTATCAAAAATATATTGAACTCGGTTTCCCATCGCTTTCTGTACCAGAAGAACATGGCGGTCAAGGTTTACCTGGCTCATTAGGTACGGTTATCTCTGAAATGGTGGGTTCTGCAAACTGGGCATGGGGTATGTATCCTGGTCTTTCTCATGGTGCAGTACGTACCATTGAGCATCACGGTTCTGCTGAGCAAAAAGAAATTTATTTACCAAAACTGGTTTCAGGTGAATGGACAGGTACCATGTGTTTAACAGAATCTCATGCAGGTTCTGACTTAGGTATTATCCGTTCTAAAGCTGAACCACAAGCCGATGGCAGCTTCGCAATCTCGGGTGAGAAGATCTTTATCTCAGCGGGTGAGCATGACATGGCTGAGAACATTATTCATATTGTTCTTGCACGTCTGCCAGGCGCGCCAAAAGGCACCAAAGGTATTTCGTTGTTTATCGTGCCTAAATTCAATGTGAATGCAGATGGCTCTATTGCAGATCGTAATGGTGTACGTTGTGGTTCAATTGAACACAAAATGGGGATTCATGGTAACTCAACGTGTGTGATCAACTTTGATAATGCAAAAGGCTTCCTGATTGGACCTGAAAACAAAGGCTTACATTGCATGTTCACATTTATGAACACTGCGCGTATTGGTACTGCTGTTCAAGGTTTGACTGCATCTGAATCTTCTTTCCAAGGCGCACTTGCTTATGCAAAAGATCGCTTAGCAATGCGTTCACTTTCTGGTCCTAAAGCACCTGAAAAAGAAGCAGATCCAATCATTGTGCATCCTGCTGTACGCAATATGCTCATGACGCAAAAAGCATTTGCTGAAGGTGGTCGTGCTTTAGTTTATTTCTTATCTCAATACGCTGATGTTGTTGAGCAAGGTGTTACTGAAGAAGAACGTAAATTTGCTGACAATATCTTGTCTTTATTAACACCTATTGCAAAAGCATTCTTAACTGAAACAGGTTCAGAATCTGCAAAACATGGCGTACAAGTCTTTGGTGGTCACGGCTTTATTTCTGAACATGGTATGGAGCAAATTGTACGTGATACACGTATCTCTTGCTTATATGAAGGTACAACTGAAATTCAAGCACTTGATTTACTTGGTCGTAAAGTTTTAGGTACTCAAGGTGCAATGTTGAAAGACTTCACTAAGATCATCCATAAATTTATCGAAGCAAATAAAGACAATGCTGAGTTAAAAGAGTTCTTAGAACCACTTGCTGCTCTGAACAAAGAGTGGGGTGATTTAACCATGCAAATTGGTATGAAAGCGATGCAAAACCCAGATGAAGTGGGTGCTGCGGCTGTTGATTACCTCTATTTCTCAGGTTATATCACACTGGCATTCTTATGGGCGCGTATGGCACTAGTTGCACAAGAAACTTTGGCAGCAGGTACAAATGATGCTGACTTCTATAAAGCAAAAATTACCACTGCACAGTTCTACTTTAAGAAAATTTTACCACGTGTACGCTCACATGTTGACGTTATCGCAGGTGGCTTAGATCCATTAATGGCTTTAGATGCTGAACACTTCGCATTCTGATGCTAAATATCTAACAGATATTAAAAAACTGTACTCTTGAGTGCAGAAATACAGAAAGGACGGTCATAGCTTTAACCGTCCTTTTTCTTTATAAATAGACCGTAATTTAACTTACTTAAGTCGTCTAACAACATTGAAAATCGTTGCTTATACTGATTTAGGTCAACAGATTCAAACAAAAAACAGGTGAACGAACATGCCAATTTATAATGCGCCACTTGCGGATATGAAATTCATTTTAAATGACGTATTTAATGCAGAGCAATTCTGGCAAGCCAATGAAAAACTTGCTCATGTTGATGCTGCAACAGCTGAAGCAATTTTAGAAGAAATGGCGAAGTTTGCACAAAATGTCACCCTTCCCTTAAACCGCACAGGTGATGAAGAAGGTGCAAGCTATAATAATGGCACTGTGTCTACACCTGCTGGCTTTAAAGAAGCATTCCAACAATATGCTGAAGGCGGTTGGATTGGTTTAGGTGCTGACGAAGAATGGGGCGGTCAGGCGATGCCGAAAATGCTGACTGTACTTTCTGATGAAATGCTTTTCGCAACAAACCCATCATTCATGCTCTACCCACTTCTGTCTATTGGTGCAGGTATGGCATTAAACAGCTATGCATCACAAGAGCAAAAAGAAACGTATTTACCGAAAATGTACGCAGGTGAATGGTCAGGTACTATGTGTTTGACTGAACCGCATGCAGGTACAGACTTAGGGATTATCAAAACCAAAGCTGAACCAAATACAGATGGTACATACAACATTACAGGTACAAAAATCTTCATTACAGGTGGTGATCACGACCTTTCTGAAAATATTATTCACCTTGTTTTAGCAAAAACACCAAATGCGCCTGCAGGCTCACGTGGTATTTCGCTATTCATCGTACCGAAATTTATTGTCAATGCAGATGGCTCACTTGGCGAACGCAATGCTGTAGGTGCAGGCTCAATTGAACACAAAATGGGGATCAAAGCATCTGCTACTTGCGTAATGAACTTTGATGGTGCTAAAGGCTATCTCGTAGGTAAAGAAAACGAAGGTTTAGCTGCAATGTTCGTGATGATGAACTACGAACGTTTGTCAATGGGGATCCAAGGTCTAGGTGCTTCTGAATACGCTTACCAAAATGCTGCGCAATATGCGACTGACCGTTTACAAGGTCGTAGCGCACAAGGCGTTCAGTCTCCAAACAAACCTGCGGACAGCATCCTTGTTCATGGTGATGTGCGTCGTATGTTGCTCAATGCGCGTGCGAATAACGAAGCATCTCGTGCATTTGCGGTTTATGTGGGTCAACAGCTCGACATCACGAAATTCTCTACAGATGCAGAAGCTGTAGCAGCTGCAAATAACCGTGTTGCATTACTAACTCCAATTGCTAAAGCCTATTTAACTGATACTGCTTTTGATGCTGCCATTGATGCACAAATGGTCTTTGGTGGTCATGGCTTTATCCGTGAATGGGGTATGGAACAATGTGTTCGTGACTTGCGTATTGCACAAATTTACGAAGGAACCAACGGCGTTCAATCTCAGGATTTAATTGGTCGTAAAACAATTAAATGCAATGGTGCATTTATTGCAGAATACATTGCTGAAATTCGTGATTTTGCCAATGACTTGGATTCGGACTTAAACTTCATTAAAGATGCAACTTTAGACGTTGCAACTGAAATTGAAGTGGTGACACAGCGTATTCTTGAACGTGCTAAGGAACATGCTGATTTTTCCAATGCTGTAGCGGTTGATTACTTACATGCAGTTGGTTTGCTCAGCTTTACTTATATGTTTGCACGTATTGCCAAAGCGGCATCAGCGAAAGAAGGTCAATTCTACCAAGACAAATTGGCATTGACACATTACTTCATTCAACGTGTGCTGCCTGACCTAAGCTCACGTATTGCTAAAATCAAATCTGGTGCAGAAGTGATTATGGGCTTTAGCGAAGATTACTTTACCAATCAGGCTTAAGTTCAAAACCTTTTAAATAGGTTTTAGACTTTGAAAATACCCTCAATTTGTAAAAGTTGGGGGTGTTTTTTATTTAAAGTCCGTTGGTAAGTACATTTTTGATTAATACTCTTTAGAGCCGTCTGGACTGGTTTTAAATATCTCAGGTAATTCGGCATTTTCAGTAAAAGCCTCACCTTTAAAAATATTTACAACTTCAATTTTACCCATGATTTGCTGATTAAACTCATCCAAACGTTCCGCAGGTATCCACATCTCCTGACAAAAATCATCGCCTACAGTATGTACTTCAAATTGAGCCAAATACTCATCTGCCAACTCAAAACGTGTGACATAACCAATGTAACCACTCGCTTGATCTTTGGTATTCCAATCTAATGCAATCTTTTCAGCATACTTTTGATTGAGTACAGGATAAAAAATGGGTTGCCAATACAAACGTGGTGGAAATGCTCGAAAATTTGTACTTTCAATTAAACGATATTCAAATAATCCAACTGGGCGATATAAATACATATTTGTCCTTATTTTTATCAAAATTGATCTTTGTATTGATCTTAAATGACAGATTAATATTTTCAAAATTTTATTTGCTTCTCAACTGGCTTTCATGTGCATGAAATTTGCATGGTTTTAAATAACTTAAAGCTTAGGCAATGGAGGACGACTTGAACAAAGACCCGCGTATAGAGAAAATTGAAAAAATCCTCGACAAATTTGGCAATCTTGCTGTTGAAGCCTTTCATTATTTAGCACTTTTTATTATTGGTTGTATGATTGCATGGTCTGCGGTACATACCATTGTAGAAATTTTAACTGTCAAACAATATGCCAGCATTGATGATATTTTATTATTATTCATTTATTTGGAACTCGGTGCAATGGTTGGAATTTACTTTAAAACCAATCATATGCCTGTACGCTTTCTGATTTATATTGCCATTACGGCACTGACTCGGCTACTGATTTCAGACATTCAACATGACCATAAAGCGGATATAGACCAAATTATTATTACAGGTTCTATTTTAATTTTAGCGATTTCCATTTTAATTGTGCGTTTTGCTTCATGGAAATTTCCTTCGGTGATTCGGGAAAAACAGCACGATCACCCTGTACCGCATGGCAAAACGCCACGCCCAGAGGATGATGAACTGGCTTAGAAACAAACCACTTCAGCAATCCATCATGCTACCCACAACCACCTCACCCTCTCCTTAAATCAAGGAGAGGAAATTATATTGAGGGTCGCTATCCATTCATCTAGCGATCATTAGGGGTTTGAATATAACGCCCATTTTCATAGATCCAATGCATACCAACCTGAGGATCAGGCAAACCATAACGGCGCCAATCACTGATCAGCATATATTGTGAACTTTCTATTCGCCCACCCTCACCATTAACATAACCATAACTGCTGCCCGAATACTGCGTCTGGGTTGGAAATTGCTGTTGATAAATAATCGTTACACCATTTTGTTGTGGGTAAACAGGATAAGGCTGATTTGGATAGCTTTGATGTGGGTAATGCGGATAATTTGGATAAGAATTTCCCCATTGCCCATGATTTTGTGGTGGTCGAATGGGAATCTGTTTGCTTTGAGTTAAA
Source organism: Acinetobacter sp. R933-2 (assembly GCF_030325485.1). NCBI lineage: Bacteria > Pseudomonadati > Pseudomonadota > Gammaproteobacteria > Moraxellales > Moraxellaceae > Acinetobacter > Acinetobacter sp. R933-2. The sequence goes on along the minus strand of NZ_JACAIJ010000010.1, from coordinate 103,835 downwards.
CCATTTTGGTCAGTGTATTGATACGTTTGCGTTGGAATCTGATGTTGATGACGCTCTTTCATACGATAGTTTGACCAATCTTGTGCTCCTGCCCACGTCATTGTTGATAATGTGGTCACCATCAGAGAGAGTACTAAAGCTAATCTATTCATCATGACCTCATGGATACGTTCAAAAGTTTTTTATATTTTAAAGCCAAATTAAAGATAAATAATGGATATTTTATAAGCAATTTTAAACGCTATTGATGGCTTTTCAATACATCATAAGGTCTATTGATCACACAATCTGCTAAGATATTATTTTTAAATCTGATGGATGCTATGTTGTGGCTGAACTGAGTTTTGACCGTTTACATCAATTTTTTTGTAAAGTACCAAGTGTACAAGAAGCATTTATAGACAGTTATGGTACAGATGGAAAATCTGCATGGTGGTTTAAGTTTCAGATTAATATTGATCATCCACTTGCTTGGCAAACTGTACAAGAACTTGGGCACGTTTTAAATTATATTTCTAAAAATGAGCGTCTCCCAACTCAGTTTTTACCTGTTTCTCCTCCACCTTATATGAATGGTGAAGCAAAACAATTTCTAGCTTGGGTGATTCAGTGTAATCATGCTGACTTTCCACCTGATGTCATCTGTGACTGGTTAGAAGCGCGTTTGCCACAACCTATCGAAGATGAAAGTCAGTGGAAAATCAAAACAGATATTAAAGAGTTAGACAAAATGACGGATAAAGATTTGGATAAAATCGTACCGCCAAATCCACAACCTTAATGATCTAAACTGCAACCTTCTCCCAAAAGGAGAAGGTGACGATTGTTTTCACTGCTTATAGAAAAGCAAAATCCTGAGCAAATCTTTTGAATTTGCAAGAAAAAATGATTAAAACGTCGATAAACCACTCCATTCCATAAAACGATATACGCCATATTTCAGTTTAGATTCATCAGCATATTTAGAATAATTCACACTCATATTGCGACCATTTAAGTTCGACCAAGCTGTATTAAAATACTGTGTTGCATCAAGAAAAACTTGCTGTTGCGGATGACCAACAACACGTAGATCGGTTTCCAGATTATAGTTTTTCAGATTTCGTGCAGTAAAATTAGCAGAACCTAATATCAATTCGGCAGATTGCGCATTACGTTTGATGATCATTTTGCTATGACACTGCTCACCTTGCGTATTACACCAGCGTACTTCTACGCCAGCATCATTGAGCTCAGAAGCCACTTGACGATTTGGAATACCATTTTTCTGACGACCAAACGCGTCTTTGTTCGGATCAAGTAAAATGCGTAACTTTACGCCACGATCTTTTGCTGCAATAAGTTCTGTAATAATTTGACGTTCAGATAAGTAAAACATTGCCAAATCAATCTGGTCATTGGCTTTTGCTGTTTCTAGCATCTTTAAAACTGCATCATAAATTGCTTTTTCAGTCAGCACTTGTACTTGTGGATTGACTGGACTTTCAGGCAGTTTACCTACAATCACAAAAGGAGCATCACCACCTGACAAATGTGCAACAACTTGTTCAGTTTTTAAAATATCGGTTGCTGTCGCACCATCAACCATGAGTGCAACATTTGAATGACGCGAGCTACCATCATGCGGATTTGCTGAAGTGACAATGGTTTTCCAACCCTCATCAGTATCAACTACAATGGTTTTACGATGATTTGCTTTAAAGTTAAATAAGTTTAGATAGCTACGAAGCGTAATTTTTTCTTGACCAAATGGATTATTGAGCCAACCTTTCTCAGGGTTATTGCCTATATCTTGACAGCATAAATACCAAAAACCAGACCATGTCGGATTTGAAGCCCGTAGTGGCGTAAGATTCGTTTCAATCACCTCAATTCCGCCCTGACGTAATTTTCGATACTGCTCAGGTACTATACCGCCGTAAACAGAATTAATCGGATCTGTGATAAATTTAATCTCTAAGGTTGGATTAACGACTTTCTGGTTAATCAATGCTTGAGTTAATTGTTCAGTTAATTGACGATGTTGAGCTTTTGAATCACCTAATTCTTGATTAAATAAAAACATATCAATCACAATGGTCGTTTTTGCTTGCTTAATCAAAGCCAAAACTTGATCAAAAATATGCTGATCAAGCTGTTGTTTACCCTGTGCATCGATATAGGTTTCATCTGCAATAAATTTCACATTGGCATGACGCAGTGTTCCAGTAAAATCTAAACCTTTTACGACAGGTTTATAGGTATGATAAATCGCTGAAGATAAATATCCTAAAGCCAATACACCTAAAATAATGCTGAAATAACGACGCTTTGACCAATTCAGCTTACTGTGAATTTTATTGAAAATACGCATAAGAAAAAACCTAGACTAATGTATTCAGCCTAGGTCTAATCTCTTTATTTTTCAATAAGGGTTTGGTGAATAAAAGCAATTCAACTAAAACTTATAATCTACACCAATCACAAAATTACGCCCAATTTGTGGAATATTCGCCAAGAATGAACTATGTTCATAAATTTCTTCATCTAGCAAATTATTGGCATTGAAGTACACTTTGGCAACTTGTTTATTGGCAAATGGATGCTGATAAGCAACCCCAACATTAACCATATTGTATCCACTGCTTTCTTGCTCATAAGCGGCAAACTTATCTTGATTAAACACATGTGAATATTCAGCAGAGCCTGACCAGTTTTCGTCAAAAGTTGCATTTACACGTGTTCCTAAACGACCTGCAGGCACACGAGGCGCATTTTCATTGTCAATTTTGCCACGTACATAATCACCAAAAATCGTTGTTTTATAGATATTATTCCACTGATAAGCCACTTCTGCTTCAGTGCCATAAAACTTCGCTTCATCTTGGCTATATTGAATAAGACGGAAATTTTCATAACGATCAAGTGTACGTGCATAAATGTAATTATCGAACCAGTTATGATACAGATGAACATGATAACTAAGCTGATCACCCTCATAATGCAGCCCAAGTTCAACATTATTTGACTTTTCTTTATCTAAATTTTCATTGCCTAACTCATACGTATTGGTCGCAAAATGCCCACCATTTGAATATAACTCTTGCGCAGAAGGCAAACGCTGTTGATGTGATGCCGATAAAGATAATGTGTAATCTGGCTTAAATTCCCAATTTGCTGCACCTGAAACAGAAAAAGCATTGCCATCAAAGTCTTTTTGAGTTGAATCAATCTCTATTTTTTGATGATCCAAACGTGTGCCCAACTCTAAATGCACATCACCAAACTGACGATATTCTAAACCAAATAGACTATATTTTTGAGTTTTATTGGGTGCAAAAATCGCTTCTTCACCTGAAATATCAAGTTTTTGCTGACTGGCTTGTACTCCCCATACACCTTCCCACTGTGCAATTGGGTTATGGACTAACTCAACACGCCCTTCGTAACCTTTACTCTTGAAAGTAGTCATTGCTTCATCACCTTCAATTTCATCATGTTGATAATCTGTATAACTCGCTTGAGCACGTAATTTTTTAAAACCTGCAAATGGGTCTTTTAACTCTGAACGAAAATCATAACGTTCTGTTTTTAAATCAATCCATGGACCCGCACCTGAGTGATCATGATCATGTCCTTCATGTTCATGTGCAGATTCATCTTCATGATCATGATCATCATGTCCACCACAATGTAAATGATCACCATGTGGATGGCATGATTCATACTCGTGACTATGACCCGGTAAACCATATTGATCTTGGCGATTGCTATAAGACACGCCTGCAAAACCTCGTTCACCAATCCAAGATAAACCTACATTGATATTCTCTGATTCAGAGAATGTATTGCCAACACGACGCTCTTTCGTGCTGTGTGTATGATCATCATGATCTTCGGTGACGATATAATTGGGTGTAATATAATCATTCGCTTCACGCTTTAAACCTTCAACACGTAAAGCGACATTTGAGCCTAAGCCGACTGTCACCCCTGCATGTGCTAACTTTTCATCGTTACCTGAGTTATAACGTACTCCAACATCCCCTGCATAACCCTCTTTGGGCATTTTTGTCGCAATTTTAGAGTCAACAACATTGACTAAACCACCGACAGAGCCTGCACCATAAAGTAAAGTTGATGGTCCACGAATCACTTCTATTTTTTCAGCCAGTTGTGGGTCTACAGTGACGGTATGGTCTGGTGACAAACTGGATACATCCATGTTTTCAGTTGCATTTTGTGTGACTTTTACTCGTGCGCCTTCTTGTCCACGAATCACAGGTCGACTCGAACCCGCACCAAAACTACTAGAATATACACCTAACTCAGATTTGAGTGCTTCTCCTAAAGTTGTTCCTCCCTGCTGTAATTTTTCACGTGAAATCGTTTGATCGGCAACACCAAAATCTTGTGTACTTTGTTCTAAAGGATGTGCTGTCCAAGTTACGGCATCTAATTGTTGAACTCCGTCTTCATTGATCTTATCCGTTGGCTTTGAATCTACCTGTTGATCTTCAGCCCAACTCATAGATGAAAATGTAGTTAAAATAGAAAGTGCTAAAATATGTTTAGAAAAAGACATGTGATTGCTCGCAAAGCATTATACTTTCAAAATAATTGTTATATTATAACATTTCATTTAATTTGCAATAAAAAACATTACTTTTATAAAAAATCGTTAGACTCACAGGATTTTATATTCCATTGTTTTGATATGCCTTTTACACTTTCTCATGCAGTTTTAGCACCTCCACTGGCAAAATTATCGGGCAATCGTTTACCCATTGCTGCACTTGCAATTGGAACGATGACACCTGACCTGTATCGTGTTTTAGTCAAAACTGAAATTCATCTTAATCATCAATTTAAAGGCTTAATCTATCCAGATTTGTTTGTTGGTTTATTATTTTGTTTCTTATGGTATTGCCTTTATCGCCCAATGATTTTTCAATATTTAGCGATTGATAAACCGCTTAATATTCATTCATTTTCATCATTTATAAAATTTTTCATTTGGATGGTCATCGCGATTTTAATCGGTACTTCAACCCATATTATTTGGGATGGACTGACACATTTAGATTTTAGAACCTTTGCTTTTCAAAATTTTCTTGCTCAACCCATTCATATTTTCCATCAGACTTATCCAATGCATCGCGTCTTACAAATCGGCTGTTCAATTGTCGCTTTACCATTTTTATTTTGGATGGGTCTGCATTACTTTTCAAAATACCGTATAAATAAAAAACCAAATGCTAAGCTCCAAAAATTTTGCTTTCTTTTGGCTTTTATTTCGTTCTTTAGTGGCTGTGCTTATTACATTTATTTTGCAAAAAAGATGGGTTTTGTACCACAACAAACAGATCTTTATATATTTATTGGCTTTTTTATGAAAGCATTTACTCAAGGTGCAATGGTTTGTTTTACCTTAGGTTGTGTTTTATTCCACTATTTTAAATATCGAAAATATTTTGATTCAGTGCATGAATAATCTATTTAGTCATTAAAAATTCACTTGTATCCGCTTAAATTGATCAGGCAATGTGGTAGTTTTTACTGTAAGTCCTTGTGACTCAATGCCCAAAGAGGCATAATCCTACATTCGAATAAAAGCGGTGCGCTGTTTACGTATTCGCTGAACTTAACCCATATAGTTGGATTTCTAACGCTATGATGCGAACTCATTACTGCGGTTCTTTAACCGAAGCTCAAATTGACCAAACCGTTACACTATGCGGTTGGGTACATCGTCGTCGTGACCACGGTGGTGTCATTTTCCTAGATATGCGTGACCGTGACGGTCTTGTTCAGGTTGTAATCGATCCAGATACGCCTGAAGCATTTGCAACAGCAGACAAAGCACGTTCTGAATTCGTATTAAAGATTGTAGGTCGTGTACGTCGTCGCTATGAAGGCACAGAAAATGCCAATATGGTCAGCGGTCAAATCGAAGTTTTAGGTAAAGAAATTGAAGTTCTTGCTGCATCTGAAACACCGCCATTCCCATTAAATGATGAAAACTCAAATATTTCTGAAGAAATTCGTTTGAAATATCGTTTCCTCGACATCCGTCGTCCAGAAATGATTGATCGTTTACGTTTCCGTTCTAAACTGACTAACCTGATTCGTAACTATTTCGAAGAAAATGGTTTCTTAGACGTTGAAACTCCTGTTTTAACACGTGCAACCCCTGAAGGTGCACGTGACTATTTAGTGCCAAGTCGTGTTTCTAACGGTAGCTTCTATGCACTTCCACAATCACCACAATTATTCAAACAATTGTTGATGGTGGGTGGTATTGACCGTTATTACCAAATTGCTAAATGTTTCCGTGACGAAGATTTACGTGCAGACCGTCAGCCAGAATTCACCCAGATCGACGTTGAAACATCGTTCATGAGTGACGATGACATCATGGATTTGATGGAAAAATTAACTGTTAAAATGTTCAAAGAACTTTTAAATGTTGAATTCGACAAATTCCCACGTATGACTTATGCAGACGCAATGCGTGACTATGCATCTGACAAACCAGATATGCGTATTCCTTTGAAACTGGTTGACGTTGCAGACATGATGCAAGACGTTGAATTCAAAGTATTCGCTGGTCCTGCAAAAGATCCTAAAGGTCGTATTGTTGCACTTCGTGTACCAGGTGCTGGTGCATTACCACGTAGCCAAATCGACGAATATACTAAATTCGTGGGTATTTACGGTGCGAAAGGCTTGGCTTATATCAAAGTCAACGAACTTGAGAAAGGTATCGAAGGTCTTCAATCTCCAATCGTTAAATTCATTGAGCCAATCGTGCTTGATTTGTTGAAACGTGTTGGTGCTGAAAATGGCGACATCGTATTCTTCGGTGCGGACAAAGCAAAAATTGTAAATGATGCAATGGGTGCTTTACGTATTAAAGTTGGTCACGATATGAAACTTGCAACTTGTGAGTGGGCACCACTTTGGGTTGTTGATTTCCCAATGTTTGAAGAAACTGATGATGGTAAATGGACATCTGTACATCACCCATTCACACTACCAAAATCAAGTGTTGAAGAAGTGAAGAACAATCCTGGTGCTGCTCTTTCAGTAGCATATGACATGGTTCTAAACGGTACTGAAGTTGGCGGTGGTTCTCTACGTATCTTCAATCTTGAAATGCAAAAAGCAATCTTTGAAGCACTTGGCATTGGTGAAGAAGAAGCAGAAGAAAAATTCAGCTTCTTGTTAAATGCATTGAAATTCGGTGCACCTCCGCATGGTGGTTTAGCATTTGGTCTTGACCGTTTGGTGATGTTGATGACTGGTTCATCTTCAATCCGTGACGTGATTGCATTCCCGAAAACCAAAACTGCTGAATGTCCGTTAACTCAGGCACCTGCACCAGTTGAAGCAAATCAATTGCGTGATTTGGGTATTCGCTTACGTGAAAAACCAAAAGCTGAAAATAAAGACGCTTAATTCTTTATTTACGTAATAAAACCCTGCCTTGGTGCAGGGTTTTTTTAATGATAAATGACCTGATCTCAACTGTCCGATATAAATCTTAAATTTAATAAATCACTGACTCTCTTTAATTTTTATTTTCGATTTGAAACTTTTAAACAGTCACTTTATATACTTTTTCAGATATGATGCAAAATATTGAACAAAGTTTCATTTATGACTCTTTTTTCCCTTTTTCCTGCATAAACTTTTAGCAGGCTTGATGAGTCACTTATGTATTTTATTTTAAAAATTATCGCCCTACTTCCGTTGTCTTTCCTACAACTTTTTGCAAGCTGGGTGGCTTGGTGGCTCAACCTCATCAATAGTTCCATGAAACGAATCACTGCAATCAATCTAAAAATTGCATATCCAGATTTAACACAAAAACAGCACAATGACTTAGTCAAAAGAAGTTTAAAAAGTCAGTGTATGACTTACTTAGAATTTATTAAATGTTGGGGGTCTACACCAGCTTATAGCCTAAATTTATTAAGTGAAATTCATGGTGAACAGCATTATCTCGACGCATTGAACAATAAAAAAGGGATCATTATTGTTGTTCCACATTTTGGCTGTTGGGAATTACTCAATGCTTGGCTCAATTTATACATAGCCCCAGTGATTATGTATAAGCCTAATAAAAATAAAGGTATTAATCGTTATTTGATCGAAGCCCGTCAAAAAGCCAACGCCACTTTAGTTCCTACTGATGAAAGTGGAATTCGTGCCATTTTTAAACACCTCAAACAAGGTGGATTAACCGTTATATTACCTGATCATGTACCAAAACCATCTGGAGGAATTTTCTCAGATTTTTATGGGCAACATGCACTCAGTAGTACCTTAGTATCTAAATTAGCAAGTAAAACTCAGTGTAATGTTTTAGGCTTAAGCTGCATTCGTAACGAGCAGCAACCACAAAAATATTCTGTTCATTGTCAACCACTTGCAAATGAAATTTCATCAAAAGATCTTCAACTTTCTGTAGATACACTTAATACAGAAATGGAAAGGATGATTAACCAAGCACCTGAACAATATATTTGGTCATATAAACGTTTCCGTCGCTTATCTAACCAATGCAATATTTATCAAAAATCACATTAAGTTTGCATTTTAGAACATAAACATTAAAAAAATGATTGAAGATGCTTTACCTGATATTCAATTGAGATAAGTTCTCAAAAATGGCATACTACAACTGTTCATTTTACAGGTAATTCTCCAATGGCTATGCGTCCCGATGTTCGTCGTCATACGATTGTTCTTATTGCATTTGCACTAATTCAGTGGGGCTTTGTCTTATATATTTTAAATCATCAATTATTTGATTTAGATAAATATGAACGTATTTTATTATTCTGCTTAAGCTGTTTTGGCGGTGGTTTCCTTATTATGGGATCGCTGATTTATTTAGTGATCAAAGGTAATGCAGATCAAAAATAAAATTTTTAAACGTATGAATAAATAGTTTTATTTACTCATACGTTACTTTAATGATTGAGTCATTTTAAATATTTCTTTTTCAATTGCTCAAAATAACTAGAGTCATTTAATCCATTCATATAGTTTATTTTATGAATGTTAGTTTTTAATAAAATACGCTCAAAATTATTTTCATTATATTCTTCTTTAAGTTGAATTTGTAATAAATGAGGAAAAGTGTCATCAATCAGTAAAAATGATTGTTCAAACGAAGGACGCTTTAATAATTCATTAAACATAATTTGAAAGATAAAATAATGTGGAATATCTTGTTGAGTTTTCCAAAAATTCATCATTATCTCAAAACAAATATGTACTCCTTTATTCTCTTTTTTAGCAACAATAAAACTATTTAGAACATTTACAACATGTTCTTCACCCCAACCAAAATAATCAGTGTTAAAAGCTGTCCAAAAATCTTGATTTTCTGCAGAACTAACACGCTGAAACATAAAAAAATCTTGTTTTAAAATCACAGGATCAATTGGTGCTGTTAATAAAATTGTTGCATCAATCCAAATTCCTCCGTAAAGATCTAATAATGCCAGACGAATTAAATCTGCAAAAAAGGCAGGTTTAAATTGGGCATTTTTTTTCTTTTCCCAAATAAAGTCAGGTAAATCTAAATATTCCTGAACACTTTTTTCATCCAGTCGAATGACATGATAATCACCTTTGAAACGATCAACAGAAGCAAAACATAGTTTTACCGTATCATTTTGCTGTGCGGCAGCCAAGCCTTGCCCCCAGTATTGCCAAATGATTTTTTGATCAGTAAATTGCTTTTTAGCTTTTAATTGGAAATGATCTAACTTTCCATCAAAATATTGGTCTAAAAAAATATTCCAAAGTTTTGCTACATGTTGCTTCTGTAAAATATTTGCTTGTTTTTGTTGCAATTTTCGCTTTTTTTTAGGTACAAATATTGAATAAAATGTTCGCCAAGGCTGTTTTTTGAGACGTTTTAAACGCACAGTCTGAACTTCATCTTGAGAAAATAAATTAATCATATTTAGATCAAGGCTTTGATTGGCTAGATTATTTATTTTATTCTGTGACATTAAAAACCCATCCATTTTTTTATACGATCTATTATATCTAGTTGCTGATCTGCAAAAAGTTTAAATACATCAAACCATTGATCCTCACCTAAATAGTGTATTTCAAAAAGTTCTGGCTCTTTTAATAGTGTTGTTAAATAAACGCCTTGATCATCATCAACAATATGTTGATTTAGCATATCGATTTGACATTGATATACTAAATTTGAAAATGCTAGCCACTTTTCAGGAGCTGCAACAATTACACCACCAATAATAAATGCTTGGTTATTAAAAATTGCATAATTTACATTTTCTTGATTAATATCAAAAACTTTTTTAATCGAAAAAAAGTGAACTTTTTCTAAGGAAAAAGAAAAATTCCATGCTTTAATTTTATTTAAAGTTTTTAAATTTCGACAATACCCAAAATCCACCCATGCAGCTAAAGATGAATTCACAAATCCTTCCTTAATGGCTTTTTTGACAAAATATGATTTTAAATTCGTCACTAAAACATATTCAGCTGACCAATATTCAGGATTTTTTAATTGCTCAGTGCCAATATTTTTTTTAAAATCTTCACTTTTTTGAATATCTTCAATAGCTTGTTTACATGCATAAAACTTTTTATCTAAACAGATATCAATAATCGTTGTAGGCTTGTCTTTTCGAATCGCTTTGATTTTAGCCACATAATCTGTACTGGTAAAAATAACCATATGGTTTTCAAGATGAGCTAAATTAGAAAAATACTTAAAATATTTTTCTGTAGAACGCTCTAAATAACAAGGATGCCCATTTTCTACGCTCCAGCTTCCTCGTCCAATATCAAAAAAAGCAGTAATAATTGTAATTGACATTGAGTTGACCTATTTTGGGTACTTACTTAACATTATTTTAAATATTCTTTTTAAAATCGAAACTTTCCATTTATAAAGTATCGTTTTTTGTACTTTTTCCTCTTTATTTAATAATTTTCTTTCTTGCTCAATATAGCTTTGCCCTATTGAAATTTCATCTAGCTCTGGATGATCAAATAAAAAAGTCGCATAAAATTGACATGTTGGATCATAATCACGGATTTGTGACCAATGATCACATCCTTTTGGAACTTCGTGATAACGTATTAATAACTCTGCCATTTTTCGATCAATAATATAAGCATAAGTGTAAAATAAACGTCCGAAATAAATAGGATGTAACTTTAATACAGGCGTATGATTTATTTTTTCTATTAAAAAATTTCCACGAACTTTAGCACTACTTTTTAATTGTATTCCCCCCATACTTAAAAAAAAGCATGGATTTAAATTCAAACTTTTAACCTGAGTTTCTAAATCATTTAAATCTAAATCATGTAAACAAATCGCATCATCTTCAAAAATACAAGCATATTCTTCATCTGAAGCTAAAAAATCTTTAAATGCAGTCACATGTGATAATGTACAGCCTAATTCTGCAGGACTTAATGCTTTTTTACGTCCTGCAACAGCAAGTTTAAAATATTCTGCTGTTGGTAATTGGGCACCAATTACACCTATTTTTTTAAATTCATTTTGGTATTTTCCAAAAGTTGGTTGCGCAAAAAAACCAGCCAAACGAGGACTATCTGTTTTTTCAATACTAATTAAATATTTCTTCACCGCACAAACCTAAAATAACTATTTGGAACCTCATTATTATATTTCATTCATCACTCAAATAGTAATGCCATATAGCCAGTATGAATAGATTTTTTGTAGTAAGAAGATTATGATCTGTTTTTATTTTTTTATGATTTAAGCAATATGGAACAATTTGGTTTTTCTTCTGAGTATTATCATATAAAGATTGAAGAACTATTAAATCTTAATGATGCTCCGACTGAATCTTCAACGAATACTAAAACAATGACAAATCAAGGTGTTATTTTACTCATTGGTCAAGAGTCTAAAAATATTTCGGATGTGCTCTTTAAAGGTCGCGACATCTTAATTCAAGCACAAAAACAAGGTTTAACTCATTTTCCCACATGGATCATGTTTGAACAACGAGCACCACAACTTGGATTATTAGCCCTACTTAAACCAATTCGTAAAAAATATCTAGACTTTTCAACACAAAGCTATGAAATTGCACTCAGTGATATTATTGATAATCACCTTGAACGCAATTTAAAAAACGAAGAAACCGCTTATAATTATAGTGATCGCAATAAATGGGGCGTGCCTAAAGATCAACGCCAAAGCCGTTTCCACGATATTGATATTTCATTTAAAGAACATGGTTATGATAAAAATCATCCTATGGCAATTATGCTATGCCGTGGTTTAGGTGTAAAAGATAAACTACATCAAGGTCATCACCGTATGTTTTTTTGCCGAAAATATAATATTCCTTATGTCCAAGTACAATTTTTAGCAACCAATAGTTTTACAGGGCATTTAAAAACCTTCTTTTTATGGTTAAATAAAACCCTTAAATACAAGCAGGTGAACTAGATATGGCAACAGTTTCCATCTCGGTTGTTTTAACTCATTTTAATAAAGGTCTTCTTTTACAAAGAACGATTGAGTCTTTGCAACCTAACTTGCCTGAACTTTTAGAAATCATTGTAGCTGATGATGCTTCAACTGATCCAAATTGGAAAAATTTTTCCCAACAATTAGAACAACAATATCCTAAAGTTAAAATTATTCACAATATCGATAATAAAGGTCCTGCAAACCGTCTCAATCAAGGAGGCAACGCAGCACAAGGTGATTATCTATTTTTTATGGATGCTGATGATGTGCTTGCACCCAATCGTTTGAAACAAATTGTCGAATTGATGCAAGCTGAAAACTGCGATTTATTTTATGGTAATAAAGTCAAAATTCGTGATTTAGCAGAAATTCAAAACTATCCAACAATGGATACTTCGACTATTGAACAACCACTGACCTACATGATTCAGCACAACATCATGGAAATGTGTGTCATGTGTTCAAAAGAGGTCTGGCAAAAATCTCAAGGTTGTAACTCAAGCTTATTTATTCAAGATGAATCTCTGGCTTTAGAATTAGGTGTAGTTGCGCAGAAATTATTATTTACTGAAACTGCCACCGTTTTTGTAATTTTAGATGCTGAAGAAACCAAAACTAAACGGGGTGATAACCGTTTATCTCAAAATTTAAACCAACAACATCATGATATGTTTTTTACTATTTATGATTTTTTAAACGATTATCCACTTGATCAAATTCAACAAAATTTGCTCAAGAAAAAGGCTTTGTCAACTTATTGGAAAAGTCTAAAATCTCGTGATCAAAAAAGTTTAAAAGAGTTTTTTTATTATGCTTTAGCCAAAAGAAATCCACAAAAATGGTGGAGTTCTCGTGCTGAGCAGCTTAAATCTTACTTCTCTCAATTGGATCATGTTCGCAAACCACATGCATAACTGATTAATACATTTTTCTGCTTTTATTTGATGAGCTGTTCGAGAATATATTCCATGTCCATTCCTAAAGTGATTCACCAGATTTATTTACAAGGTGAAGATAATATTCCTGATAATATCAAAAAATCAGTGATTGAATTGCGTGAACGTAATCCTGATTGGGAATATCGCCTTTATGATGAAACACAAATTTTGGACTATATTCAACAATATTATGATCAAAAAACATTAGATACTTATTTATTGATCCAAGAGAATTATGCTGCTGCTCGTTCTGATTTTTTTCGTTATTTACTCATGTATCAAGAAGGTGGGGTTTATCTCGATTTAAAAAGCTCATGTGCTGTGCCTTTTAATGACATTTTACGTGCAGATGATGAGTTTATTATTTGCGGTTGGGAAAATGAAGAAGGACAACAATATCAAGGTTATGGCATTAACAAACATCTAAAATTTTTAAAATATGGCGAATATCAACAATGGAATATTATTGCAAAACCACATTCACCATTTTTAAAAGCAGTCATAGATGAAGTCAGTTTTCGTATTCATGACTATACCCCAATGAAATATCATGTGGGACGTAAAGGTGTATTGAACACTACAGGACCTGTGCCCTACTCCATTGCTATTGAAAAAATAATTCAAACACAACAATATAAATATCGTTATGAACGTTTTGCTGGTCAGTTTGGGCTGATTTATATCAATGCAGATACAACGGTGGTGAATAAAAATCACTACCGCCTACAAATCAACCCTGTGGTTAAGCTCAACACATTTAACCAAATACTTTATAAATTATGGCTTTATTTACTTCATCCAAGAAAAGCCTTTAAACAGCATAAATAATTGCTTTGTAAGATTAAGCTCGTTTACCCAACTTCAAGCGTAGTTTCACTGCAAACATTGAATCTTTACCGCTGATTTTAATCCGTTGTAGTTGCATAAAGTCAGGGCTTAGACCATCAATGCCTTCTTTGGTGGTGACTGCATTGTGATAACCTGCCTGTTCTGCCAAATCGACATCACGCTGTGAATAGATTCCAAAGGGATAAGCAAAACTTGTCACCGCTTGCTGAGTCAGTTGCTCCAGTTGTACTTTTGAGTCCTGTAACTCATGCAGACACTGTTCATCCGTCAGTTTATCCAGATTGGCATGAGTTAAGGTATGTGAACCAATTTCAACCACAGCACCTTGTGCCAAAAAACGGACTTGTTCATCATTGAGTTTAGGTTCACGTGCCAATTCACCACTATTATGATGGGCTTTTTTATAAGTAGACCAATCACGATCATGACGATCAACCACCACATAAATCGTGGCTTTGGCTTGATATTTTTCTAAAATAGGATAAGCATTTTCCAGATTATCCAGATAGCCATCATCAAAGGTAATGGCAACCGTTTTTTCAGGGTGTTTGCCCCAATTTTGCTGTAATTCCTGCATGGTCACAAAATGAAAACCTTGTGCTTTCATCCATGCAATTTGCTTTTCAAACTCAGCAGGTTTGACCCGTAATTTATTGAACTTCGCACCCTCTATATGCTCGCGTACCATGTGATACATCAACACACGTGGACGTTTCCAGTCTACAGCAGGTTTCCACCATGCATATTTCATGCTGAATGCAATCATTAAAACCAACAGTAAAATGAGAATATAAATCACGGTCATGACCAGTTATTTTGCTAAAAGATATGTTGCCACACGATCTGCTTCTTTAAAAGTCTGTGCTTGTGGTAAATCGGCAATGTTTTCAGCAGTGGAAATTAAATGCGCTGTCAAAATCTGATCTATAGATTGCGTGATTCGATCTTGCTTGCTGCGATCAATTAAAATCGTCCCGACTCTACACCCTGCCGTCAATGCCTCAAAAATCATTGAAACACTGTCCTCTGTCACCCAGACAGCTTCTGCCAATTGCATTTGCTCAAAAATCCAGCCTTGTGGTGTTTGCTTTACAGGAAAAATTTGCAATTTTTCTGCATATTTTTTTTGCTTTAATTGACTCAAAAAATCTGAGGGTGTACGTCTTGATGTGGTTAAAATGATACCGCCATGAGGATTTTGCTGAACAATATTTTCAATTGCAGTTAAAACTTTTTGATCATTCCATGTATGGCGTTTCGATGAACCACCCAATGCAATCAAAATGCGACCTGAAATATGCCGTTGCTCATCCACAATAGGATTCAGCGCGCCTCTGCTCACAATCACATTGCCCTGTTCTGCCACAGCATCATGTTCAGGAATCACAGCATAATCAAACCATGAGCATGGAAAATTTGGCTTCATCAAAATGACAGTTTTTGCCTGTTTATAGATTTTCCCCAACAACAAAACCCTGAATTGAGTGTGGCTTCCCACTCCAAAGATATAATCCGGTGTTTGTTGAAGCTGAGGAATTTTATGTTGCATTATTCCCATGATTAAAGGAAAAATCGCAAGTTCCGCAATTGAAATTTCTTCAAAAGTGACAGCTTGCGTAGATTGTCTTTGCATCGCTTTAAACAAGCCGATTGCCTGTGAACGATGTCCTGCTTTTCCATCACTGACGTAGACAATATGCATGAAAACCCTTATTTAACCGCCATAAAAATCATAAAAAAAGGCGAAACCAAGTTCCGCCTTTTTATCTTAACCGATCAACTTATTTTACGTAAGTCAACCAATGTGCATATTTAGGGTCTTTACCCTGAACTGCATCAAAGAATGCTTTTTGAATTTTTTCAGTGATTGGACCACGTGCACCACAACCGATTTGACGGTCATCATACTCACGGATTGGTGTCACTTCAGCAGCAGTACCTGTGAAGAACGCCTCATCACCAATGTAGAATTCATCACGCGTAATACGACGCTCAACTACTTCAATACCAAGATCTTTGGCGATGGTAATGATGGTTTGACGGGTAATCCCATCCAATGCACCGCCTGCGATATCAGGCGTATGTAATGCACCATCTTTGACTAAGAATACGTTTTCACCAGAACCCTGACATACATAACCTTGTGGGTCCATCAGCATGGCTTCGTCATAACCTGCTTTTGCCACTTCCTGGTGTGCAAGAATAGATAAAGTATAGTTACCCGCAGCTTTTGCTTTACACATGGTCACGTTTGGATGGTGGTGCGTAAATGATGAGGTTTTTACACGAATACCCTTCGCCATCGCATCTTCACCCAGATATGCACCCCAACCCCATGCAGCAACTGTTGCATGAATGGTGTTATCTGTTGCAGCAATACCGAGTTTTTCCGAACCAATAAAGATGATTGGACGCAGGTAGCAAGATGCGAATTTATTTTCACGAACAACATCAATCTGAGCTTGTTCTAAAGTTGCTTGATCAAATGGAACATTCATTTGATAAATTTTTGCAGAATTCAGTAAACGCTTAGTATGGTCCTGAAGACGGAAAATTGCTGTTCCATTTGGAGTTTCATAGGCACGGACACCCTCAAACACACCCATACTATAGTGTAATGTATGGGTTAAAACGTGGACTTTCGCCTCACGCCAGTCAACCATTTGTCCATCTTGCCAAATAAAACCATCACGATCAGCCAAGTTCATGGCGCACACTCCAAATTTTTACACAATTATTCACTTTCCAATGCGAAAGTCGCAGTTGGATCAATTAATCTTTGCCATAACTTACAAACGACCTCTCGGGTATCGTGCCAATCCGCTGCATTGACTTGCATATTATGATTGGCAAGTGCAAGGCGGTGGCTCTCGGCGCGTTCGCTTAGATAGGCCTGAATCAATGCAGATACATCGTCACTGGATAAGCAACCTGCCTTGGCTGCATCTTCAAGGATTCGTACATTGTCGGAATAATGGGCGAGATCAGGATTCGTCCCACTCCAGGCTAATACAACATACTGTGCCATAAATTCGATGTCAACGATACCACCTGCATCTTGTTTTAAATGAAAAATTCCATCTTTTTTCTGTTCTTTAGATGAACCCAGATGATCTTTCATTTTTTGCCGCATGTTCAAGACTTCTCTGCGGACAGTTTCCTCTTCTCGGGGCAAAGTCAAAATCCGACAACGTAGTTGTTCAAACTTGGTTCTTAAGGTGATTTCACCTGCGATAGAACGCGCTCGTACAATCGCCTGATGCTCCCATAACCATGCATTTTTTAATTGATATTGTTCAAATGCTTTTAGACTGGTCACCAAAAGCCCTGCTTCACCTGATGGACGTAAACGCGTATCCACCTCATACACTCGACCATCAAGGGTTTGCGTGGTCATTAAAGACATAAATTTCTGCGCAACGCGCATAGCAAATTCAAAACCACTAATGACTTTCATCCCATCGGTATCGGCTTGTTCATCCATATAATGAATAAAGACCAAATCCAAGTCCGAACCATAGCCCAACTCAATTCCACCCAATTTACCGTAGCCTGCAACAACAAAAGCCATGTGATCAAGTGAACAACGCTGCCCTTCTGCGTCTAATGGATAACCATGCCGTTTTGCCACAGTTTGATAAGCAAGATTCAAGGTCGCAATCACCGATACTTCAGCAATATCAGTGAGTGCATCTGAGACTTTCATGAGTGGACTTTCCGCCAGCACATCACTTGCTGCAACGGTAAGAACATTAGATTTTTTAAATAAACGCAAGACACGCATTTGATCTTCAACTTGATCAATTTCAATGCGGAGTAACTGTTGGCGTAATGAATCTTCGAGATCTTTGCGTTTTGGTAATTCAAAATCCATAGACAAAAATTCATCTAACAGCACTGGATAATGCGTCAATTCCTCACAGATCCAAGGGCTTACTGTTGCCATTTTCACAAGACGTTGCAATGCACCTTTACTTTCAATCAACATCACCAAATACACGGTACGGCGCATAACCGATTCGACTAAGGGCATGAGACGCATCAAAGCCACTTGTGGTTTATTTGACTGTAAAATCGCTTCAATCAAATGTGGCCAAAACTCTTTTAAACGTTGTACTGCTTTTGCTGGTAATTTTTTAATCGCATGCCCAAACCAAAACTCATGTACCAGATTTTTAGCATCAGCATCTAATACTTCATCCAATTTTTTTTCGAGCTGACTAAAACTTTCAGCAGGTGAGTCATAACCTTTTTCTTTAATCAAATGCTCAAATTGATAAATTACTTTATTACGTTTTTGATTGAGAAAATCTAAAAATGCTTCCCATGTTGCAAAACCTAAAGTCTGATAAATTCGTTTGCGTAGTTCAGGTTCTGTAGGTAAAGATTGGGTCTGTTGATCATTTAAAGCTTGGATCGCATGTTCAACACGACGAAGGAAAAGATAAGCATCCTCAAGGTCTAAAACAGACTGTTCATCTAATAAACCAACTTCACCCAAATGTTTTAGGCTGACTAAACATTGACGATCTTGTAGCTCTAATTTTGAACCACCATAAATGAGTTGAAATACTTGAACAATAAATTCAACTTCACGGATTCCACCTGCACCTAGCTTAATATCATCTGCAATATTACGACGAGCAACTTCACGCTCGATCATGGCTTTCATTTCACGCATCGCTTCAAAAGCGGTGTAATCTACATATTTGCGAAAAACAAAAGGGCGCGTCATTTCTAACAGCTCATCCCCTTCTTTTCCGCCAGACACAATACGCGCCTTAATCCATGCATAACGCTCCCATTCACGCCCATGCTGACTGAGATATTTTTCTAATGCGACATGACTAATTGCCAGTGCTGAACCATCACCCCAAGGGCGTAAACGCATATCGACACGAAATACAAAACCATCTGCGGTAATATGCTCCAACAAATAAATCAGCTTTTGTCCCCAATGAATACAAAACTGCTGAACTTCAACGCATTTGCGACCGTTGGTTTCTCCCTGTTCATCAAAAGCAAAAATCAGGTCAATATCACTTGATAAATTCAGCTCTTGCGCACCCAGTTTCCCCATCGCAATCACAATCAGATCTTGCTCTTTGCCATTGTAGCCAATCGGCTCTCCATACTTGGCAATTAATGGAATTCTTGCAAAATCTTTGGCTGCATTAATACTCGCATCAGCAAAATCGGAAAGTTCACGTGTCAATGTAACCACATCTGTGAGTTGATTAGCATCTTGCCAAATCCAACGAAACATCAATCGTGCACGTAAAATACGAATGGCTTTCATCCACTCGGCTTCTTCTTGTAAATTTTTTAACGTGTCTTGAACGAGATGCTGTAATTGCGCCGTTGATAACGATTGTTTAAATTCATCAAAGGCATAATCTTGTTGTAAAATTGCTTGATGTAAACTTAAAACCTGTTCTGCATACTGACTTGCACCTAAAGTTTTTTGCAATTGCTCAGCGTTCATCGAAAAAGCCTATACTTCTTAATCTATTTTTATCTTTATATCAGTTACAGCCTTCTTGTGGTCAATATTTTTCGCTTGAAATCAAAGTAAAATTAAGCTTTAAACTTTCACTCGCTCTTTAGGACTATCGTGTTCATTCATCAATGATTGATGTGAGTTTTTAGCGATGGGTAATACAACTTTAAATGTTGTACCTTTACCTTGTTGGGAAGTCACAGAAATTTCGCCATGGTTTAAATCTACAAATCTTTTACATAAGACCAAACCCAAACCTGTCCCTTTTTCTCCTGCTGTCCCTTTAAAACTTGCATTAATTTCTGGCTCAAAAATCTTTTTTATTTGCGCATCTGTCATACCTAATCCTGTATCTTGGATCAGAATTTCGATGCCGTTTGAAATTTCCCTTGCAGACATGCGTACCTTTCCTGAACCATCTACATGGGTAAACTTAAGCGCATTAGAAACCAAATTTTGTAATAATGACGTAATCATATTAATATCGCCACATACTTTTAATTCTTCAGGAATATCATCAATTAACAAAATATTTTTATTTACAGCCAAACTATTTAAAACATCAAAAACAATTTTAGAACTTTGTTTTAATTTAAAATTAATAGGATGATAAACAAAACGTCCACCTTCTGCCATTGCCCAATTTAATAAGTTTTCTAATAAATTATATGTAGACTGAGCTGTGTCATATAAATACTCTGAAATATTATGCACACTTTCTTCATCTAAACTTGCGCGCTCTTGTGCTAATACTTCTGAAAAACCCAACAAACCGTGAAATGGTGCTCTTAAATCATGAGCAATAATCTGAAAAAATTTAGTTTTACTAAAATTTAATGCAAGTTGTTGTTCATATAAGTCTTTTAATTCTTCGTGCTCTCTGTTCATTTCAATGACTTTAATCAGCCCTTGAATAAAATCCTGCACAAATACATCATTTTCTTGATCAAAACTTTCCGTTTTATCATCAAAAAAAGTCACTTTACCCAGTGATTCTTGCTCATTTTTTTGAATATCAAAACAAATAACACGATGATGATCCACACCAATATCAATAAGATGCTGTGAAAATGACGCATAATTTGGATGTGTAGGGTCTATTTTCTGATGACCCGCAAAATAAAAATGCAAATTGGCATCTGGACTTGCTAAAAAAGCTTTAAATTCAGATTGATTTGAATACCAAACATAAGGTTCATTGGCAAATGAGATTATGGCATTTTCTACATTTAGTAATTTTCTTGCTATTTTTAAAAACCGCTCAACAGAGTTTTCTTGACTTAATACGCCGAGTAGTAATGATAATTTACATGCGCTCAGCTTGTCAGCCTGACCCATCTCTAAGAGCTTTAATCTCATGGCTGCCTCGTTTTTAGATGACAAAAAGATAACGACCTACAATGTTTTACATGATTTTACGCTTTTATAATATAACAACAATATTTAGCGAATTATATAGTCACTGGTCAATAATATTTACTTATATGACCTTAGGTATTTTGTAAGTTTTAAATAAAAAATAATAGAATAAAATTCCTATAAATACTAATTAAAACAACAATTTTGAATCACCTAAATAAAACCAAAAGATAAAATAAAAATAACTCAATGAAGATAAAATATATTTTATTACATTTTAATTTTTCATTTATTCAAATTTATTTTCCTCTGAACTTTTTTTAAAGTTAAACAGCGGTATATTTTAAAAACTTCCATTCATATTATCTATTCATATTCTATATTTATCTTATTATTTCGATCATGATTTATTTTCAATTTACTAAACGCATATCTTTTTTAAAAAGCAATAATTCTTATTTAAGCTCATAACCACCGCTCACCAGTAGATTAAAAACACATTTTTCATTAAAATACCCCGTGCATCGTTTTGTTTAAATAAAATGAGAACGCTACCCACATCACCACGACCTTAACAAACAACTTAACAATTTGTTGTTTAACAGGTTTTGATTTGAGTTCTAGGTTTGAAATAACCAATGCTTGTAATGTTATAACGCATGTGCAAGTCTGCGAAATTCTCTTTTAAGTTTTTAAAAGCCCATGCAGTCACTTTAGTAGATCATCGCATGCCTCGAAACAGTACAGTGATTGTTCATTTGAACCCTCTAGAACACTGAAATAAAACGTGATAACAGTCATTGAAAGAAATGAATATGTGAAACCCAAGATAGAAATTATCTTTAATAAAAGGTTCATCACATCGCTTTAGCATCATTTCCTAGCGAAATGTCGTTATCACTCGATCGTACATTGACTGCAATGCAATGAACCTTGATACTTTCAGTGTTTTTATTTAAGCAAATCGGTTCGTAGGGACTGAACCAAAAGTTTGGTCCTCAAAAACATAATCTAAAGCAAGGGGCTATATATGGCTGGTGGAAAGTCAACAATCATTTACACATTGACCGACGAGGCGCCACTGTTAGCGACCTATTCGCTGCTACCGATCATTGAGACCTTTACTAAGCCCGCTGGCGTAGAGATTGTAAAAACAGATATCTCTGTCGCTGCTCGTGTGCTTGCAGAATTTACAGATTACCTAACAGATGAGCAAAAGTTACCGAACAACCTTGCAGAATTAGGTCGTCTTACTCAAGATCCTGATACAAATATCATCAAACTTCCAAATATTAGTGCATCTGTTGCCCAATTAACAGCATGTATCAAAGAGCTTCAATCTAAAGGTTTTGCGATTCCTGATTATCCAGAAAATCCAACCACTGATGAAGAGAAAGAAATCAAAGCACGTTATGGCAAATGCTTAGGCTCTGCTGTAAACCCAGTTTTACGTGAAGGTAACTCTGACCGCCGTGCGCCAACTGCTGTAAAAAATTACGCGAAAAAACATCCACATTCGATGAGTGAATGGAAACAGTGGTCACAAACCCACGTTTCTCATATGGATGAAGGTGACTTCTATCACGGCGAAAAGTCAATGACTTTGGATCGTGCGCGTAATGTCAAAATGGAATTGATCACTAAGTCGGGTGAAACTATCGTTCTTAAGCCAAAAGTTGCGCTTCAAGACGGCGAAATCATCGACTCAATGTTCATGAGCAAAAAAGCACTTTGCGACTTCTATGAAAAAGAATTAGATGATTGTAAAGAAGCAGGCATTTTGTTCTCTTTACACGTTAAAGCAACCATGATGAAAGTTTCACACCCGATCGTATTCGGTCACTGTGTGAAAATTTATTATAAAGAAGCGTTTGAAAAACACGCTAAATTATTCGCTGAATTAGGCATTAACGTAAACAACGGTATGGCAGGTCTTTATGAAAAGATCGCAACTTTACCAACATCTTTACGTGAAGAAATCATCGAAGATTTACATGCTTGTCAAGAACACCGCCCTGCTTTGGCAATGGTAGATTCTGCAAAAGGCATCACCAACTTCCATTCACCAAATGACGTGATTGTTGATGCTTCTATGCCTGCAATGATCCGTGGTGGCGGTAAAATGTGGGGTGCTGACGGCAAACCTTACGACTGTAAAGCAGTCATGCCTGAATCTACATTTGCGCGTATTTACCAAGAAATGATCAACTTCTGTAAATGGAATGGTAACTTCGATCCACGTACCATGGGTACTGTACCTAACGTTGGTTTGATGGCGCAAAAAGCTGAAGAATACGGTTCACACGACAAAACTTTCGAAGTTTCTGCTGCTGGTGTTGCAAACATCACTGACATCGAAACTGGTGAAGTATTGATGTCTCAAAACGTTGAGGAAGGCGATATCTGGCGTATGTGTCAGGTGAAAGACGCACCGATCCGTGACTGGGTAAAACTTGCTGTAACGCGTGCGCGTAACTCTGGCATGCCTGCTATTTTCTGGTTAGACCCGTACCGTCCACACGAAAATGAATTGATCAAGAAAGTTCAAACTTACTTGAAAGATCACGACACTGCTGGTTTAGACATTCAAATCATGTCTCAAGTACGTGCAATGCGTTATACACTTGAACGTGTAGCACGTGGTCTAGATACAATTTCTGTAACGGGTAACATTTTACGTGACTACCTTACAGACTTGTTCCCAATCATGGAGTTGGGTACTTCTGCGAAAATGTTGTCTATCGTTCCGTTAATGGCGGGTGGTGGTATGTACGAAACTGGTGCTGGTGGTTCTGCGCCTAAACACGTACAACAATTGGTAGAAGAAAACCACTTACGTTGGGATTCTTTAGGTGAGTTCTTAGCACTTGCTGTTTCTCTTGAAGAAATGGGCATCAAAGAAAACAACGCGAAAGCGAAACTTCTTGCTAAAACATTAGACCAAGCAACAGGTAAACTTCTCGACAACGATAAATCTCCATCACGTCGTACGGGTGAACTTGATAACCGTGGTAGCCATTTCTATCTTGCTAAATTCTGGGCTGAAGCTTTGGCTGCGCAAGATGAAGATGCTGAACTTAAAGCGAAGTTTGCACCACTTGCTAAAACACTTGCTGACAACGAAGATAAAATCGTTGCTGAACTTGCTGCAGTGCAAGGTAAAGCTGCTGATATCGGTGGTTACTACGCAGTAGATACAGCAAAAGTTGATGCGGTAATGCGCCCAAGCGCAACGCTTAATGCAGCACTTGCTTCTGCTTAAGTAAAAAACTTATCTCAATATACAGAGATATAAAAACCGATGCTAAGGCATCGGTTTTTTTATTTACGCTATACGCTTTTTCAATCTTCTTGCACCTTATAACCAAATCTTTGAATAAATACCTGAATGATCAAATTTTGCGGATGTTTTAGCTTGTACAGGATGAATCACAGCAAATATTAGCGCTGGCGTCCATACACCCAATATTGTGATATTTTTCATTCTATTTTCCTTATGATTAAAATCTTTTTTTAGCCTTAAAATAATGTCTATCTTCATCAATATGGAACTTTATTTAGCCATAAAAGATACGTTTCATCTGAGGATGATGTAACTAAAGTAGTTCAAGCATATGAATTTTAAATTATATAATTTAATTTTTTAGACAATAAAAAACCCCAAGACTTAATATGCTTGGGGTTTTTTGAATTTTGGTCCCGAGGGTCGGACTCGAACCGACACATCATCTCTGATAGTGGATTTTGAATCCACCGCGTCTACCAATTTCACCACCTCGGGAAAGGTTGTGTGGCTATAATAGCGTTTTTCTGAATGTTGTCAATCGACAAGCTTTTTATTTGTATATTTTTAATTCATTTTTATTTTTTTAGATTAAAAAAAACTCAATCCGAACGATTTATTTTAAAAAAGACTATACTACATCCAGTTTTACTGCCTATATTTTATTGTACTTATGCAACTCTCTGACTTTAAATTTGATCTCCCTGATGAACTTATTGCACGCTATCCATTAGAAACTCGTAGCGCATCTCGCTTACTTCATTTAAATGCTGATGGCACATATCAAGATCACCATTTCACAGACATTCTTGATCTCTTTGAAGAAGGTGACTTAATGGTGTTAAATGACACCAAAGTGATGAAAGCACGATTAAAAGGTAAACGTGCAACTGGAGGTGCTGTTGAAATTTTGGTTGAACGTATCTTTGATCAAACAACAGCGCATTGTCATATCAAAGCCAGTAATTCACCAAAAGCAGGTGCAGAACTATTTATTGGAAAAGATGAAGTCAAAGTGACTGTCACAGGTCGACATGAAAACTTATTTGTTGTTGAATTTTCTCAACCAATTTTACAAGTTTTAGATTTATATGGTCAGTTACCTATTCCGCCTTATTTTAATCGTGAGGCTGAAGCAATTGACACTGAGCGCTATCAAACTGTATTTAATGATCCAACAAAACTGGCAAGTGTCGCTGCGCCAACAGCAAGTTTGCATTTTGATCAAAATTTATTAGAAAAGTTAGCACAAAAAGGCATTCAAAAAACCTTTGTGACTTTACATGTCGGCGCAGGAACATTTTTACCTGTGCGTACCACAGATATTGAAAATCACATTATGCACAGTGAATGGTGCGAAGTGTCAGAACATGCTGCTCAAATGATTCAAGAAACACGAGCGCGTGGCAATAAAGTGATTGCGATTGGTACAACTGCAACGCGGGCAATTGAAAGTGCTGCACAAGCGTGTGGCGGAAAAATTGGCGCTTGGACAGGTGATACACAAATTTTTATTTATCCAGGTTATCAGTTTTGTGCAGTTGATCGTTTAATTACAAATTTCCATTTACCAGAATCGACTTTGCTGATGTTAGTTTCTGCACTTTCAAATAAAGAAAATATTCTCAATGCTTATCAGCATGCTGTTGCAAGTAAATATCGTTTCTTTAGTTATGGTGATGCGATGTTGATTGAAAAAGCTGCCGTTTAATTGGTTAAATTTTGCAGCCTATACTTGTGTACTTTTAAATTTTAACTTTAGAATGGTGTGATTTTTCAATCACACCTATTTATAACAATGATGCCTTATCAAACACAAATTCAACGTATAAAAACAAAATTAATCGCTGCTCAACATGCCGATCCAGATTTAGAAGTCTTTGGTGCTGATGCACATCAATATCAATTGAATGCGCCCATTCCCATGCAAAAAATTGTTGATTTTGAACAACAACATGGCATTCAACTTCCTATTGAATATAAGCTTTTTTTAACTGAAATTGGTCATGCAGGTGAATCTTTTTCAAATTCTGCGGCAGGTCCTTTTTATGGGATCTACCCTTTTGGGGAACAATATCAATTATTTTCTAATGATTTTGACCAAGCGTTACTGACCAATCCAACCTTGCTCACGCCCGATACCCCCCATGAAATATGGCAAGCTCAAATCCAAGAATTATATGCAGAAAATTTAAGTGATTATGAGTATGAGCAGCAAGAAGCCAAAATTTTTGGTGGTTTATTTGTGATTGGTTCTCAAGGCTGTGGTTATTTTCATGCGCTTATTCTCAATGGGATATATACAGGCAAAGTGGTCAATATAAGCATTGATCATGACAAACCAAAATTTAGCTATGAAGCTCATTTTTTAGACTGGTATGAGCGTTGGTTAGATGAGGTCATTGATGGCAATTTACAAAATACGCATGCGTGGTTTGGCTATCAAATGGGAGGAACAGAATCCGATTTAATGCAAAGATATAAAAATACACAAGACCATCAGTTGAAGTATCAAATTTTAGAAGGTCTAAATTTCAAGAAAAGTTTAACTCAAGATACATTACAACAGCTTTTAGCGTATTTTCCTGATGAAAATAATGAAAATCAAATCATGATTTTGTCTTTAGTTTCAAAGCATGATGCTCAACGTGCTGTGCCTTATTTGGAAGAGTTATTCAAAACCCAACTCAATACTGCGGTTAAACTGATTCATTGGTATATTGAAGAAGACTTACCACATTGGATTTCACGCATTTATAAATATCTGCCTCATATTCAGGATGAGGAAACTTTTCGTTTTGCATGCTACATTTTACAAAAAGATGAACAACAGCAATTTCAGCAACTAAAACCATTTGTACAGCATCCTGATCTTAAAATAAGAAAAAGTACTTTTTACACCTTTTCTTTTTTAAATGATAAAAAACCCTATGAGACTGAGTTTTTACATGGTTTAGACAGTAATGAACCATCTCTACTGATTCAAGTTTTACAAGCCATGCAAGGTTTAAAAACACGTGCTATTTTGAAAAAATTACAAGCTTTAGTTGTAAAATTTCCCTATCAAGACATTGAACCTGATGAAAATGGTCTTCGTTATTATTCGGCTGACACTGATGATTTGGTCTATATCAGCAGTAATATCAGCAATGTACTCAAAGAATACAACTTAAATCATGATTCTATTCAGCATATAAACCCAGAGACATTTGAATTTAATCCATAATTTTAAACTCATCAACTTGCTAAGCTCATCCTCTAAAATACAGCAAGTGCGCTTGCTGTCATTCAGCTTTGATCAAGGCAGTTGCTTGCCTTCATTTTCAATTCATATTTAGTCTTTATGATGACTAGCAATTCACCATAAAAACATGGGAAAATAGTCACCTTTTGCAACAATCAATCAGCGAACTGTTTTTTCGCCAGATTTAGGTCATTTATGAAATTTGAAAGATTAGGTCAGTCGGGACGTGCTCGTCGTGGTCGTTTAACTTTAGAACACGGTGTGGTTGAAACGCCTGTATTTATGCCTGTAGGTACATACGGTACAGTGAAAGGCATGCTACCGCGTGATATTGAAGATATTCAAGCTCAGATTATTTTGGGCAATACTTTTCATCTTTACTTACGTCCGGGCTTAGATGTCATTCGTGAGCATGGTGGCTTGCATGAATTTATGAAATGGGGAAAACCTATTCTCACTGACTCAGGTGGTTTCCAAGTCTTTAGTTTAGGCGCAATGCGTAAAATTAAAGAAGAAGGCGTTACTTTCCGCTCGCCTATTGATGGTTCAAAAGTCTTTTTATCACCTGAAATTTCAATGGATATTCAACATACATTGAACTCAGATATCGTGATGATTTTTGACGAATGTACGCCCTACCCTGCAACACATGAAGAAGCACAAAAATCATTACAACTTTCATTACGTTGGGCGAAACGTTGTAAAACTCAGCACCATGACGTATTAAAAAATAAAAATGCATTATTTGGCATTATTCAAGGTGGAATGTACGAAGACCTGCGTGAAGAATCACTCAATGGTTTGAAAGAAATTGATTTTGATGGTTTTGCCATTGGCGGTTTATCTGTTGGTGAACCAAAAGAAGAAATGATCAAAGTCTTGGATTATTTGCCTGCAAAAATGCCAGAAGACAAGCCACGTTACTTGATGGGTGTTGGTAAACCTGAAGATATCGTTGAAGCCATTCGTCGTGGTGTTGATATGTTTGACTGCGTTATGCCAACCCGTAATGCACGTAATGGGCATTATTTTGTGACTGATGGTTTGGTGCGTATTCGTAACGCAAAATATCGCCATGACCAAAGTCCACTCGACCCACATTGTGATTGTTACACATGTAGCAATTTTACTCGTGCTTATTTATTCCATTTAGAAAAATGTGGTGAAATGCTCGGTTCAATGTTAGGTACGATTCACAATTTACGTTATTACCAACGTTTTACCCAAGATATTCGTGATGCTTTAGACAATGGCACTTTTGATGAATTCGTAACAGATTTCTATCAACGCCGTGGTTTAGACGTTCCACCTTGTCCAGAAGACTAATCACTAAAATAGGAATGTTTTTTCATTCAACAGGATTTGCGCTGAACCACAAGACAAGGTAAATTGCAGAACAAGTCAATTTAAATGTCATGTTTTTGACACCAGTTATTTAACTTTAGGAAACTAAAATGAGTTTATTTATTTCTGCTGCTCATGCAGCTGAGGCACCTGCACAAGGTCCAAGCATGATGGCTAACTTATTGATGATTGCTGTTTTTGTTGCAATCTTCTATTTTCTCATCTGGCGTCCTCAAGCTAAACGTGCCAAAGAACACCGTACACTGATTGACAGTTTAGGCGTTGGTAGTGAAGTTGTTTTTGCTGGCGGTCTAATGGGACGTGTCATCAAACTTGAAGGTGACTTTGCTGTTATTGAGCTAAATCGCGGTAATGAAGTAAAAATACAACGTGCTAGTGTCATTTCAGTACTTCCTGAAGGCACATTAAATAACCTTTAATCATAAAGCAGTCGTGCTCCTCGCACGACTTTTTCATTTTAAGAAGAAAGCGAATGCGTTACCCTGCATGGAAATATCTACTGATCCTCGTTGTTCTCGTGGTCAGTACATTATACGCACTGCCAAGTTTGTATCCTGATGAGCCTGCTGTTCAAATTTCTGGTGCCAAGGCTGGTACTCAGATTGATCAGTCTGTCATACAAAAAGCAGAGCAAATATTAAAAAGTGACAATATTGCCACTCATGATAATACTTTTACCAACAATGCTGCATTGTTGCGTGTAAGTTCATCTGATGCCCAACTTAAAGCACAAGAAGCTTTACGCAAAGGTTTAGGTGATAATTATGTTGTTGCATTAAACCTTGCGCCAACCACACCAGAATGGTTACAAAAAATTGGTGCTAAGCCAATGAAACTTGGTCTGGACTTACGTGGTGGTGTTCATTTTCTACTTGAAGTAGATATGGACAAAGCAATTGCACAACGTATGGAAACATCAGCAACAGATTTACGTCGTGATTTACGTGAGCAAAAAATTAAATTCAATAGCTTAACGCTAAACAACAACACGATTACTTTGTTATTTGCAAATAATGATGATCGTGCTGCTGCTATGGATTTTCTACGTCGTGATGGCAATAAATATACTCAACAAGCACTTGCAACCGATACAGGTTCTACTTTAAAACTCACCTATAATGATACAACAAAGCAAGAGATTCAGTCTTATGCTTTAAATCAAAACTTAACCACTTTACGTAACCGTATCAATGAGTTAGGTGTAGCTGAAGCTTTAGTACAAAGCCAAGGTAGTAATCGTATTGTTGTGGAATTGCCTGGTGTACAAGATACAGCCGAAGCAAAACGTGTTTTGGGGCGTACTGCTAACTTAGAATTCCGCTTAGTTTCTGATTTGAATGATCAATATGTAACACCTTATGGTCAGTCTAATGGTCAACCTGTTCCACCAGGAACAGAGCTATTTGCTTATGAAACTTTAGACAGTGGCAAACAGTTATTATTAAACCGTAACCGTATTTTAACAGGTGAACGTGTTCAAAATGCATCAAGTGGTTTTAGCCAAGATACTGGCGGAGCTGAAGTAAATATTACTTTAGACAACGCTGGTGGTAAGCTCATGGCAGATGCGACACGTAATGCTGTTGGTAAACGTATGGCGGTATTGTTTATTGAAAATAAACAAAAAATTGAATATATAACCGACCCAACTACAGGTGTTCAAACAGAAGTTCGTACGCCATTTACCGAATCTGTCGTCATCAACGCAGCAACGATTCAAGCTGTGCTAGGTGCTCAGTTCCGTATTACAGGTCTAGATTCACCACAAGAAGCGGCTGAACTTGCCTTGATGTTACGTGCAGGTGCTTTAGCTGCCCCAATGTACTTTGTTGAAGAACGTGTTGTAGGTCCAAGCCTTGGTCAAGAAAATATTGATAAAGGTGTACTTTCAACTCAAGTTGGTTTCATTCTTGTCGCAATTTGGATGGTTGTATTCTTCCGTGTCTTTGGTGTTATTGCAGATTTAGCATTAGTGATTAACCTTGCAATGCTCTTAACAGTGATGTCTTGGATTGGTGCTTCGCTCACTTTACCTGGTATTGCGGGTATCGTCATCACCATCGGGATGGCAGTCGATGCGAACGTTCTGATTTGTGAACGAATACGAGAAGAAATGCGATGGGGCGCCTCCCCTAAACAGGCGATTGTGGCAGGTTATGATCGTGCTTATAACACGATCTTTGACTCCAACTTAACCACCTTTTTGGTTGCATTTATCTTATTTGCGATTGGTACAGGTCCGATTAAAGGCTTCGCTGTGACATTGATGATTGGTATTGTTTGCTCAATGTTTACTGCGATTACAGTTACTCGCGCTATCGTACAGATCATTTATGGTAAAAAACGCAACTTGAAAAAGTTGAGCATATAGGAGATCTATGATGACTGATGTGACTCAACCTCAAGAGCAAAAAGCCAAAAAGTATGGTCGCCCTGATGATGAAAAAATCATCAACTTTATGAAGATTGCAAAACCTGCAGCAATCCTTTCGATCATTCTCACCATTGCCAGTATTTTCTTTATTGCCACCAAAGGTCTAAATTTAGGTTTGGACTTCACGGGCGGGGTTTCTGCTGAACTTAACTATCAACATGAAGCAAAAACTACTGATGTAATCAACACATTAGATAAAGCAGGCTTTAAAGATGCGGTTGTGCAAACTTTAGGTTCTAACAAAGATTTAATTGTACGTATGCCAGTACAAGACATTAATGTTGAAGATCTTAATAATGCATTAACTAAAGCAGTACAGTTACCAGATAACCCAGCTAAAGTACATAAAGTTGACTCTGTTGGTGGTCAAGTCGGTAATGAGCTTTATATCCGCTCTGCGGGTGCTGTTGCGCTCGCAATGCTGCTCATGCTCGTTTATGTCACTATTCGTTTTGAGTTTAAACTCGCACTGGGTGCAGTTTTATCTTTACTCCATGACGTTATTGTGACTGTAGGTATTTTTGCCATGATGCAGTGGCCGTTTGACTTAACAGTTCTTGCGGCAATTCTTGCGTTAATTGGTTTCTCACTCAACGATAACATTGTTGTTTCAGACCGTATTCGTGAAAACTTCCGTAAGATTCGTGGTGCAACACCACTTGAAGTTGTGAACTCTGCATTAACTGAAACACTACGTCGTACCATCCATACCTCTATGACGCTTTTGCTTGTTGTTATGGCAATGATGTTCTTAGGCGGTGATGGTTTACACTGGTTCTCTGTTGCAATGTTCATTGGTGTATTTGTAGGTACATATTCTTCTATCTATATTGGTACAGCCTTCGCTTTATGGCGCGGTCTGAGCCGTCAGGACTTTGTTGTTCAAGTTAAACCTGAATTTGAAGATGAAGAACAAATTCCCCACTAATACAAAGTTTTGAAAATGGCTCATCTTCGGATGGGCTTTTTTATTGCTCAATTGAAAAAAAGAAAAAATTAATGCTGAATAATATCAATCATTGGAAATGCAAAACCTTTACAAGAGTATTCTGAACGCCAAGCGATACTTAACATACTCTGTGCTAACTGAAAGTTTTGATAGGCAAAAACACCAATCAATGGATGTGAACACATTCCACCATTTTCTAAAGGATGAGCATGAGTATTTAACTCATTTAAACTTAAACGAATGCCTAAACCTGATGCTTTTAATACCGCCTCTTTGGTTGTCCATACCTTAAACCAATATTCGATATCACCGTCTAAATCTTGCCATTTCTGATATTCATCT
The DNA here is from genome assembly GCF_030325485.1 of Acinetobacter sp. R933-2. Classification (NCBI taxonomy): domain Bacteria; kingdom Pseudomonadati; phylum Pseudomonadota; class Gammaproteobacteria; order Moraxellales; family Moraxellaceae; genus Acinetobacter; species Acinetobacter sp. R933-2. The sequence goes on along the minus strand of NZ_JACAIJ010000010.1, from coordinate 71,073 downwards.
TGATGAAAAGCATGCTTTGCCAATGCATCAAAACGTACTTTCCGCTTTAAATCTTCAATATCTACACCAATATCTTGTATTTGCTGAGAAATTGCTAAAGCATAATGATTTTGACTATGGGAATGATTAAAAGCGACATGTTTAAAGTGCACTAAATGGGGTTTACCAAATTCCGTTTTTACAATATCTGTATCTTGAATCGGCTGTTTTATAAAATCGGAAAGATATTGATTACGTTTTTGATAAATTTTATTTTTTTTATAGTAATTAAACTCTGGCAAAGAAGCAAAGCCTGTTTGAGTACCTTCAATAAATTGAGCCAATGGCTGAACGTGGATTTGAATTGTTCTGTTTTTCACTGGCTCAATCATACTCATGTCAAATAAAAATTAGAATTTAGTGATGTCACCTTTCAACGCAACACCTGCTACTGCAGTTCCTTTCGCACAATCATACGTTGTTGTGCTACGTGTTTCATTCGATTTATAGAAACTTGTAATATTTGTCACCGCATTTGCACCACGAGATTTTGCAGTTTTTTCAAATTGAATCAATGCTGAACGCAAAACATGATCGCAGGCATTTTCTGCTGTTTTACCAAATCCATTGGTCTTTTTATTGGTCACTAAACCTTTTTGTAAGACCTGCCCTCCTGCTTGAGTGCCTGCCAAATAAAATTTTACAGTGCCATCTAGGACACCATCAGCAACTGCACGATCAACAGCCTCTTTAAAATTAAATTGATGTATTGCATCAGCTGCTTGTACAGAAGCAATGCCACTCACACCTAATGCTAAAGCGATACAGATATTTTTAATAGACATGTGGTTACCCTTATTTGTGATCTATTTTTTTGAAAATAATGGAAGTATTAATACCTCCAAAAGCGAAATTATTGCTCATCAATATTTCGGCATTTATTGTTCGAGCTTTCCCCACAATATAATCTAAATCTCCACAAAGTGGATCAATATTTTCTAAATTTAATGTTGGAATAAATTGCTTTCTTTGCATCATTTCTAAGCTTAGCCATGCTTCAATTGCACCACAAGCCCCTAATGTATGCCCAAAATAACTTTTGAGCGAACTGATTGGTTTACGCCCCAACACACGTGCAGTTGCCTGTGTTTCAGCAATATCCCCCTGATCTGTCGAAGTTCCATGCGCGTTAACATAATCAATCTGATCAGCATCAATATTGGCATCCTTCAATGCCAATTGCATACAACGCCCCATCATCTCTGAATCAGGGCGGGTCACATGCTGACCATCGGTATTGCTGCCATAACCGATAATTTCCGCATAAATTGTAGCACCACGTGCCTTGGCATGTTCATATTCTTCCAGAATTAAACAGCCCGCACCCTCACCCACGACTAAACCATCTCGGTTTTGGTCAAAGGGACGTGGTGATTTTTCAGCTTGATCATTCATTCCACTAGTCGCAAGTAGGACATCAAAAACTGCACAGCCTGCTGCACTTAATTCTTCAGCTCCGCCTGCTAGCATGACGGTTTGTTTGCCATATTTAATGGCTTCATAGGCTTGCCCTATTGCCATAGAGCCTGAAGTACAAGCACTTGATGTTGGCAATGTCAGTCCTTTTAAACCGAAATACACGGTCATATTGACGGCACTGGTATGTGACATCATGCGTATATAGGTGGTTGCATTCATTTTATTCATGTTATTTTCCAACAACATGGAACCAAACTCAGCGACCGCATCAACACTGCCCGCAGATGAGCCAAATGCCACACCTGTATCACCGCTTTGTAAAATCGGATCGTGTAGCAAATTGGCATCCATTAAGGCTTTTTCTGCACAGATCACGGACATTAGAGCGACACGCCCCATGCCACGTGTCACTTTGCGGTTAAAGTGTTTGGGAGTTTCAAAAGACGCCACAGGTCCTGCAATCTTGCAGCGTAAATCGGTAAATATTTCCCATTCAGGCATGTAGCGAATGCCACTTTTTGCTGCTGCAAACTGTTCAAAAATAGAGTCTGCAGTCTCACCTAATGAGGTAATACCTGCCATTCCTGTCACCACGACACGTTTCATCAGATCAAACCTCCGTTGACTGAAATGACTTGTCGGGTGATATAACTGGCATCATCACTGCACAGAAATTTAACCACTTTTGCCACTTCATCGACTTGCCCCATGCGCTGCATAGGGATCATTTTCAGTGCATGTTCCTGCACTTCCTCACTGACCATTTCTGTTTCAATCAAGCCTGGCGCAACACAGTTGACGGTAATTTTACGTTTTGCCAATTCCAGTGCCAATGCTTTGGTCGCACCAATGAGTCCCGCTTTGGCAGCACTGTAGTTCACCTGCCCACGGTTGCCCATCACGCCAGAAACAGAAGACATTGTCACAATGCGCCCGCCTTTTTTCAGACGAATCATGGGCATAATTAACGGTTTTAAAACATTATAAAAACCATCAAGTGAGGTGGAGATCACCTCATCCCAATCATTGTCAGTCAAGGCTGGAAATGCAGCGTCATGGGTTAAGCCTGCATTGAGAACTACACCATAAAATGCACCATGTTCAGCAACATCCTGTTCGAGTTGTTGTTGTACATTTTCACGTTCAGTCACATCAAAGAGCAATACATGACTGCGTTGACCCAATGCCTGAATTTGTGCTGCCACCTGTTCTGCTTCTGCCCGCTTGGAACGTGCATGTACAGTCACATCAAAACCCGCTGCCGCCAATTGTAAAGCAATGGCTTTTCCAATGCCTCGACTTGACCCCGTTACCAAGATTCTTTTTGTCACATTTACATCCTAATTTTTAAATTTGCTGTTGTTATTCAGGTTCATAGACACTCAGCATGGCTGAAATTGTATGTTGCTGATAAAAAATTTCACAGGCAAATTGTCCCAATCCTTCATGTAGATACTGTCGTTCTGCACGGATTGTGACGATTTGACCCATTTCAAAATAAGCAATTGGTAACTGTAATTTGCGTGTTCCCAATAAAAAGCCAATTTTAGGTGCCTGACCCGATTGTTGACCTTGCATACCTGCATAGGCACTGATGGTTTGTGCCATCAACTCAATACTGGTCCATGTGGGTAGCCCTTGAGCTTCGCAAAACATCAGTTCAGGCGATATTTTTAGTTCTGCAACAACAAATTGATCACCGATCGTTACGACATGATCAATAAAAACCATAGGTTTTTCATGTGGAATGACATGAATGGCAGGTATTGCTTGCATAACGGTCATGTTGATGATGTTCCAAAAATCAGACTGATATTACTGCCGCCAAAGGCAAATGAATTGGACATTACATAGCGAATTTTATGAGATAATTCAGCATGCTCTACATAATTTTGTGTGTCTAATTCTGCATCTAAAAGACTCGCTTGATGTAAAGGCAACCATGTTTGTGCTTTTAATATTTGCTGACAAATAAATGCTTCAATGGCACCTGCTGCACCTAAACAATGTCCTGTTTTATGTTTGGTGCTACTCAAAGGCACAAGATAGTTTTGAAATACCTGCTGTACAGCTTTAATTTCCATAGCATCATTCTGTGGGGTTGCTGTTCCATGTAAATTTAAATAACCAATCTCTGTTGCATTTAACTGCGCCAGATCTAAAGCGGTTTGCATGGCTTTGGCTGCACCTTGCCCTTCAGGATGTGGTGCTGAAATATGCCATGCATCCATAGACTCTCCAGCTGATATTAACAAGGTTGGCGCTGTTTGTTTTGATAATAAAAATAAAGCGGCTGCCTCACCAATATTGATACCATCTCGTTGTTGCCCACAAGGCTGACAAATACCTTGAGATAAACTTTCAAGGCTATTAAAACCATTTAATGTAAGCTTACATAATGTATCGACACCACCAACTAAAACCGCATCTGCTAATCCAGCATTAAGTAAACGTTGTCCTGCTGCTAAAGCTTTTGCACTGGATGAACAAGCTGTAGAAATCGTATAAGCAATACCTTCCCAACCTAAATAAAGTTGCAATGCTTTGGCTAAACAGTCCATTTCTTGTTTTTTCTGTATCACTTGAGCAGTTGTATGCCCTTGCATATAGCCCTGAAGCTGGTCTTCATTATCTGCAATTCCTGAAGTTGATGTACCAATAATAATTGCTAAACGTTTTACGGGGATCTGTGCAACATAAGCTTTAAGTTCAGCTTCAATCTGTTGCAGAGCGGTTAAAGCAAAACGTAAATTTCGAGTTTCAACTGTTTTTAAAATTTCAGGTACATGCACCAGTAAAGGTACTGAACAAGCCCCGACCCACACTTTTTTTTCAGCAATAAAATCTGAACTTAAACTGAGTGTATTTTCTGTGTGAGTCAATGCATGCTGTAGTTGTTCTGCATTTGCACCTAAAGCAGATAAAGCCGCACTTAACTGAATACCAACCGCAGGATTTTTTAAATCAATCATTTCAGGCATTTTGATTTTTACTCATTATTTTCCAGCGTATTGGGTACAGTGCTGAATACCATTTGGTAAGGAACTTGCAAATTATTCAGTTCAATATAAGCAGCACTTCGCTGTATGGTTAATACTTTTTGCTGGTTAATTTCAACGTCTTGTGTCTGAGTTTCACCTTGTTGTCCTGACTTGATACTTACTTTTTCAGGAGGATGCTGAATAAAATCAGGATAAGTCGCAAATAAAATATCTCGCATTAAAAAATCAAAAGGCAATAATTTCATTTGATCAATACGTTGCTCTACAGTCACTTTTTGCCCATCAAAATGTAACTTAAATAATTGCTGTCCTGTAAGGCTTAATGCTAGCACATCTAAGTTTTGGTCTTGCTGTTGTTGATATAACAAGAAGCTAAAGCTATGCTCTTTCCATTGCACTTCAACCTGATCTTGACGTTGATACTGCTGTGCAGACCATTGTGAACTGACTAAGCCCTGTGCTTTAGGTAACATCTGCTGACATGCACTTAAATTCAACATTAACAAGAGAATAAAAGCATATTTTGTCCATTGATTTAGCATTATTCAATTCCAACTACAGCCGTTTGTGACTGACCTTCACGACAGTATTCGGCTAAAGTACTTAAACGTTGCTTCGCATTTTTATGAATTGGATTCTGATCATCCCATGCATAGCCTGCTAAAAGCGATGCGATCATACGACGAATTTTATCATTTTGGTTTTTAGAAAATACCACATCCTGAAATTCACCTTCATACCAAGACTCAACATAAGCACGAAAGACTTTAATCCCTTTACGTAAAGGCTGCTCATACTCTTTCATCCAATCTACTGATGCTCCTTGAATGACACGCTCAACCAAAGGTACAGCCAAACTCGATGATTTTAAAGCAATCGTCACTCCTGAAGAAAATACAGGATCTAAAAACTCACCAGCATTGCCCAATAACGCATAATTTTGACCTGCCAAATGCTTTACGTTAGCAGAATAGCCAACCAAAGTTCGTACAGGTGTATCAAACTTTTTATTTCTTAATACATGTGATAAAGCAGGATCATCCGCTAAAATACGTGCAAAAGTTGCTTGTAAAGTTTCAGGGCTTGTATCATCAATTTGATAATGATCAAAAAAATCTTGCTCTGCAACTACACCAAATGATGCACGACCATCGGCAAATGGAATCAGCCAATACCAAGCACGTGGGTCTTTTTCATGTACGGTGATTAAAATCTTTTCACGATCAAAATCTGGATCATCCAAAATACCATCTTCAATATGAGTGAACACGGCACGACGCACAGGGAAATTTGATGGACTTTCAATATCTAAAAATTTAGGTAAAATACGACCAAAACCACTGGCATCGAGTAAAAATTTGGCTTGAATCTGATACTGTTCAGCGTGTTCATTTTTAACTGTTAAAATCGGATGTTTTGACTCGACATCAACTGCAATCACCTCATGCCCAAAACGAACTTCTGCACCATATTGCTCAGCTTGTTTCGCCAACAAGTGGTCAAAATGCGCACGTCTTACTTGCCAAGTTGTGCCTGGTCCATCACTAAATTTTTCAGTAAAATCATAAAAACTACGCTGTTGACCTTTTAAAAAAGCTGCACCATTTTTAAACTGGAAAGCATATTCATCTACATGATTTTTAATACAATCAAGTAATCCTGCTTCCTCTAAAAAAACCATAGATTGGGGGAGTAAAGATTCTCCTATCGTAAAACGAGGAAAATATTGTTTTTCAATAATCGTAACAGCATAGCCTTTTTGACGTAATAATGCAGCGGCTGAGCTTCCTGATGGTCCAGCACCAATAATTAATATATCTGTATATTGCATTGAATTTCCCCTAATTTTTCAGCTATCTTGCTGATTTTTTAAAGTAGTATGATATTGATGATCTGCTTTAGTTAAAAGCGTTGCATAAATGAATGAAAAAATAACGCCCAATAAAACCGTGAGACCAAAGCAGTGAATGGCATAGGTTTGACTAAAGGACAATAATCCAAACCCCAATAAAGTCGACATCATACATAAAAATAATGCCATACCTACTACATGCGGATGATCATGCCCATGCCGATAAAAAATCGCATAATCCACCCCGATCCCAATAATCAAGAATGTGCCCATAATACTGAACAAATTGATTTCTACACCAAGCCATGCTTGTACTGCAAAGGTACTGAGCAATGCCATACTGACAGGTAAAACCAAAGCAACAACTGACTTCAAACCATAAATCAAGGCTAAGCCAATACTCAGCGCAAGCAAGGCATACAGCAATAAATACTGCGCCTGAATCCGATGTTGCTGAAACAGTTGTGATAAACGCTGAACAGGCTGCACAAACTGAATCTGACTATTTTCCAATAATTTCAGTTGTTGCGCTGGAATTGTGCCTTGAACCATTATCAAACGTTCATGGGCATTTGGCTGTAAAAATGCCAATGGATGTTGCTGAAAATCGGCTAGTGTTAATGGTTTTTGCATGGCAAGTTGTTGTTGCCATTTCAATACATCCTGAAGATTTAACTGCATGGCTGCTGCATAATCTGTAAGCGCACTGACAGGAATCTGCTGTAGCAACTGAATATTTTCCTGCTGTGTCAGCATGGAAGGAATCGACTGTCCAATGGCTTGAATACTTTGCAATTTTCCCTGTACTTGTAATGTCTGTAGCTGGGCAAGGAGTTGCTGTTCCTGTTGCTCCAATTGCTGCTGATTTTGTCCATGCACCACAAAATAATCACTGCTTTGTTGCTGTCCAAAGCGTTGCCGTACATATTGATCTTCTTGTTTCAGTTGTTGATCCATACTTTGCAGATTACGAATATCATCATTACTTTTTAGAAAATAAAGACTACTCATGGACACAAGCACAATCACCACAACCATGCCAAAACGCAAGGTATTGTGACTGAGCATAAAGTCTCGTGCACGCCCAATAAAGCGCAAGGTATCAATTGCAGGCTGTGCATTGAGTGCCTTTAAACGGGGCAATAGCAAAATACTAGTGATCCATGCAGCACTTAACCCCACAATGGAGAAAACCGCAATCTGCTTAAAGCCCGGAAAGGGTGTAAAGGTCAAAAAAACATAAGCCACCAAGGTGGTCATTAAACCCATAAATAAGCTTGGTAGCACAGGTTTTAGAACCTTAAAACCATCCACCTGTCGATGCTGTGATTGCAATGCCATAAAATAGAAAGAAAAATCGACACATACACCAACCAGACTGGCACCAAATACCAAGGTCATCAGATGGATTTCACCAAATAACCAATGTGTGACTGCAAATGCCACCAAACTCCCACTGCTGACAGCAATAAATTCGGTCAGCATAGGACGCAATGAACGAAAACCAAACCAGACCAATAACAAAACGCCCAGACTTGAGCCAAGTCCAATGGTTGAGATTTCCTTTTCCGCAGACTGAGTTCCAAAAGCGGTGAATAATAAGGTACCTGTCCAATGGCTTTGCACACCTATTTTTTTCAGGTCAGCATCCAACTGTTGCATCCATTCGGCTGTACGCTGTTGATAGTCAATGTTATAAGGACTTTCTGTCAAATTCAGGCTAAAAAATCGTGAACTGCCTTTTTCATCATGAATGGTGGCAAAGCCCTGTTCCATTTCAATATTTTGATGATTATTTTGGCCAGATAAACCGACAGCAAAACGCGGAAATAACAATAAGGGATCTTTTTGGAATAATTCAGCACTTAAGGGCATGCCCGGACTCATCACCTGTAACAGTGACTGCTCTGTCAATCCCGTATAATCCTGATTTTTCAGTAATTGAATATCATCCTGACTCAATAGCCCAGCATGATGCTGATAGAGCACCTGAGCAAATTTTTCTGTATCCAACTGCGGTTTTAACGGTTGCCACAAGGTCGATGCAGCCATGTGCTGCCGAAGCAATTGAGTGGCTTGTGTCAAACGCTGATTGCTGTCTGCATCCACCACCAAAAAGACTTGATTGTTCAGTTGCTGACTGACATAGTCCTGCGTCTTTTCCAGTCGTGGATCCTGATGTTCTTTGGGTAGCAACGCAAAAATATTGGTCTGAACATGAATATCCTGTTTCAGCCATGCCGTGACAAGACTTGCTGCAACCATCAGTAAAATGGTTAACCACAGTGCGGTCAGTTTATTTTGCCAGTTTGAAAAGTGCATCTTCAGTCGCCGTTAATTGGACGGGTTGAGTGGTGTGTTGGCTGAACTGAATAGTCGTCGTATTATTGCCCTTTTCGGAAATCACAATCCGATCGACATAGCGTTGACCCTGTGCATCGACACGATCAAACAGCTTTTTAAACAAGCCACTTTTTGGTGTCAGGCTAATATTCCACTGCGTTGCCGAATAGTTTGCAGACACAATATTAAAGTTTTTACTGAGCGCTGTTTCATTGCCTGACATCAACTGCAAAAACATGGTGGCTACAGAACCATAAGGTGATTTATCAATTTCAATCTGACTATAGGTTCGCTGCGTTTTTTGTACCAGTTTTTTGGGGGTCACAATCAAGTTGGCTTGTACAGGACGTTGAATTTGCCACAACACACCATTTTGTTTGGAAAATAGAACCTCGCCATTGGACACAAAGGTTTTATTCAAAGATGCCAATTTCTTTTGCTGTTGAAAATTCGCACGTACTGTAGGGGTGGCTGACAATTGTTTAAAGATCTGTGTGACCTGAGTATTTTGCGCAAAACTTGTCGTGGAAAATGTCATACTCAACACCACCGCACACAAGCACATCCACAACAACTTCAATAGCAGCGCAGATGTAAATTTCGTCTGCTGTAGCGCCAATGCTTGCGATGCGACTTTCATTTTTTGCATGACAATTTCCTCTAAATTCACACTAAGCAGGCTGAAAAGCCGACCATGCATTTAAACGTTCAAACAGGACAGGTGGCGATTGAAAACACATTTCACGCGTTTCAATATGAACGGCAACCTGCGAGGTAAAGCCTTTGGTCAAACGTTTGCCTGAGTCTGCATCAAAAATCTGATATTCAATTTTCAAACGGTTTTCCCATTCTTTTAAAATGGCACGCACACGTATTTTTTGTTGAAATTCGATGCCTTGCACATAACGGACATAACTTTCAATGACCGGCCATGCATAACCCGATTGTTTCATTTGCACATAGTTATATTCAAATTCATCGAGTAATTTACAACGTGCAATTTCAAAATATTTAATGTAATGCCCATGCCACACAATGTTCATGGTGTCGACATCATGAAATGGAATTTCTATGATTACATCAGCATGCATAACTCAGCTCCATTTCAACTGTTGATCATGATCATTGAGTAAATCAAACTGCTCAAAACGGTCAACCAAACGCTGTAAATCCTGTTGTAAAGGGCGATCTTCCTCTACAAAGGTGAAGCTTTCAAGCACCCACTGTTGGAACTGCGTTAACACCTGCCCCAATTGTGTATTTAGCCCTTTGAGTTGAATCGCTTGTACTGCAGCACAGCTAAGTGCTGCCATCACTTGCTCGGTCAATAGAATCACTCGGCTTGCATCACGTGCAGCAATGGTGCCCATACTGACTTTGTCTTGATTGTGACATTCGGTCGAACGTGAAAAAATTGAAGCGGCAACGGTTTGCTTTAAGGCTTCTGCCGTCCATGCGGATACCCCAATTTGCACAGCTTTAAAGCCATGATTGAGTGGCAAACGCTCAAGGCTTGAACCTGTTAAATTACGTGGTAAACCATGATTCATTTTGTGATCGACCAATTGTGCAAGTTGTCGATCCATTAAATCGGCAATATTGGCGATCATGATTTTTAAACTGTCCATGGCTTGGGCAATGTGTCCACCATAAAAATGCCCACCATGTAATACCCTTAAATTGACAGGATCAATCAAAGGATTGTCATTGCTTGAATTTAATTCATTTTCAATAAACTGACGCAGCCATACTTTAGAGTCTTCAAATACACCTATCACATGCGGTGCACAGCGTAGTGAATAGCGGTCTTGTAAACGTGGGCTTTGGTGCGCTGTCTGTACTTCGCTGTTTAACCAATGACGTAATTGCGCCGCAATCTGTTGTTGCCCCTGATGCGGTTTTTGTGCAAATAAAACTTCATCAAAATGGCTCGGATTACCCTCTAAAGCCAAGACATTCATGGCTGTGACCAAGGTACTGCTGAGTGAAATCTGTTCCGCTTTTTTATAGTTCAGGCATGCGATGGCAGTCATGACTGCAGTGCCATTCATCAGTGCCAAACCTTCTTTTGGACGCAATACCAAAGCTTCAATTTTCTGTTCAGCATAGACTTCTGCAATGGGAACGATTTTTTGCTGTGACTGCAAATACACATCACGCTCACCAACCAAAGCACCTGCAATATAAGACAATGGTGTTAAATCACCACTTGCCCCGACAGAACCTTCAGATGGAATCACAGGAATAATATTTTCATTTAACATCCAAACCAGACGTTCCAACAATGCCAAAGACACACCTGAATAACCGCGTGCCAAAGAACATAAACGTGTCACCACCACAGCACGTGCAGTGATTAAATCAAGATTTTGCCCCAAACCACAGCCATGAAAACGTGACAAATGCAGGGGGAGTTCGTGTACCTGATGCGTTGGAATTTCTACTAGACACGAGTCGCCATAACCTGTGGTCACGCCATAAATCACGCCTTCATCTTCAAGCAACTGATCCAGAAAATCAGCACCACGTTGAATGAACTGACGCCATTCTGCTGTTGCAGGTAATGCCACATGGCAACGATACTGCGCCACAGCCACAATCTGTTCGATTGTTAATGCCTGCTCCCCAATCACTAAAACTTGCATCTTATTATTTTCCAATTATTTGTTCCAAAATTGATAAAAATTAAACCATTGATAAGGAGCACGCAGACAATGTTGCTCCAAAATGGCGACATATTTTCGGGTCACGACCTGCATGGCAGCCAAACGATCGGCACGTGGCAGATGTAACTTTTCTGCCAGCAAATGAATGTGGACATCAAAATGATCGTGTTGTCGGTAACAAAACACCGCCAATAAAGGGACTTTTAGCAAACTTGCCAAAATCCATGCACCTTGTGGCCATGGCGCATCTTCTCCCAAAAAGCAAACTTGCTGTATTCTTTCTGACTGCACAGGCACTCGGTCTGCGGCTAAAATCACCCACTCACCTTGATCAAGTTTATCTTGCAACAACATCGCTGTTTCAATGCCCAACTCATCGACAGAAATCAAATGAACATCTGCCTTGTCGTTCATTTTTTTTAAAAAATCATTAAATTTGGTGGCATGCTTCTGATAGACCAAGACATTAATTTTTTGGGCATGTTCCGACTTAATGGCACGTAACAATTCAATATTACCAAAGTGCGATACCATGATAATTGCACCTTTTTGATAATGTGCCCGAAAGTGTTCATGTCCATGCAAGTTCAACTTTTGTTCAGGAATATGCCCAAGCCATCCTTCAATTTTATCAAGCAGACATTCCCCAAATTGCATGAGATGGCTATAACTATTTGCAAGCGTGGGTGCATGGGTAAAAGGTGACTGTTCGCCTGCAAACTGATGCAATTTCCTGAGATATTGCAAAGAAGCCTGTTTGGCTGTTTTGGAAAATAACCAATACCACATAATCACAAAGTACAAGACGATACGGCATAAAAAACGCCCACCCAAACGGTAGAACCAAAGCATCAGCATCAGGGGGAACATTCCCCCTTTTTCTCTGAGTTCACTCCATTGTGGACGGGTTGACTCAGACATCCGTTGAACCTGTATATTTCTGTTTTAACAGCTTAGGCAATCGCAGCAACATTCCTGCAAACAGTCTCGAATGAGCTGTACTCATACCGACATTGTCACGCCAGACATTAAAATGTGAAATGCCCTGCTCAGGATAAATCACATGGGTTGGAACATTGACAAAAGGTACATTTTCCCATTTTAAACGGACTAAAATTTCACTGTCAAAACCCATACGCGGTTGAAATTTTGCAGTATTTAAAATGCGATGGGTGACTGCCAATGGATAAACCCGAAAGCCACACATACTGTCTTTAATTTCAAAAGACAGGCTATTGATCCATACCCAGATATGCGTCGCATAACGCCCATACAGACGCCCTTTGGGTACAGATTCGTCAAAAATGGGCTGACCAATCACCATCGCTTTTGGGTGCTGCTGTGAGATCTGTAAAAACTTAGCGATATCCTGCCAATCATGCTGACCATCTGAATCAATTTGTAAGGCATGACTTAAACCCAGCTCAAATGCATGATTCAGCCCTGTGATCACTGCCTGTCCCTTGCCTTGATTTACTTCATGTTCAAGCAAAATCATCTGTGCAAACTGATGTTTCAAATCTCGAAGCAACTGCGTACACTGTTCATCACTGCCATCATTGACCACAATGATGGGCAAAGCAAAAACATTCAGATGCTCAAGCAATGCTTGAATATAATGCGGATGATTATATACAGGAATGACAAATCCATACTGCGCCATATCCATCCCCTAGACCGTATCTGTTTGCTGTTGAAGCATAAATAATAATCGCCCTGAAGCCAGCGTTTTATCCTGTGTATAGAGTTCAAAATGCACTTTATGCAACTGACGTTGCAGTTTTAATTGCACAACAGCATAGGGCTTGATTAAGTCCTGAAACTTCAATTGTTCATAGCCATTACACCAATCCAACGCTGTCCAAAGTTGTTTGGCAAAATGCTGAATAAAGCCAATTTGCCCCACGCCTGCATAAATTGGCAAGTTTGGAAAATGCCCTTTAAAACACGCCAACTCAGGTGGAAATTCCAATAAATATTGTGCAGATTCTTCAGTATAGGTCTGACTCAGTACAACGGGGGTCAATAAAGGCTGAAACAAAGATTGCATCATCTGTTTATTCAGTTTGGATTGGCTGTTACGTGGCAACTGTGATAAAAAGCGCCACTGCCTTGGAATGGCAATCGTTTCCAGTTGTGCAGTCAATTGTTGTTTGAGCTTTGCCACAAATTGGGCTTTATTTTGCTGCATAAGAACGTGCTGAGCAGATGCTGTCAACACAGCCACACAAGCTAAAATTTGCCTATGATCCTTTTGGGTGACAAGGACATGACATTCTGCGATCTCATCCAAAGTCAAAATTTTATGTTCAATCGCATCCAGACTTAGGCGTTTTTCTTCCAGTTTAATTAAACGATCCAAACGCCCTGACAATTGAAATGGGGTTTTTAAACACGTCGCATCACGCACACTGACACGGTCGCCCGTTAAAATCCAGTCTTCGGTAAATGCGTGATTTGTTTGCACTGCCAATTCTTCATGTTCAGCCATACGAATGTTGACATTGGCAAAGGGTGTCCACAAGGCATCATCCTGCTGACGATGGGCAATACCACCTGTTTCAGAGCTGCCTAAAACCTCAACAACAGGACGATTCAGATGGGGACGTATGCCTGATTCCAACTTCCCCCCTGAGGAATAAATGTATTGGCAATCTTGCAACAACACATCTATGGTCCAACGTTTAAGCAATGCAGGGCTTGAAATGACATAATTTTTACGCTGCAATACGTTTAATTTTTGTTGTACTGCCACAACATCTTCGGGAAATGCCAACTGTGGAATATAAAAACTGCGTCCACTTGCCAAAGGCAACAATAATTTAAACAATAAGCCATAAATATGTTGATGGCTGACCGTTGCAATGGCAATGCTGTCTTGCAACAAATCAAAACTTTGGTCCAGACCTTGTACTTCATTCAGCAGTTGACGCAATGTTCTCGGAATTTTTTTAGGTTGTCCTGTGGAGCCTGATGTATAAAAATAAACCTGTGCCTGTTGTAGAAACTGCTCACTCAGATCAAGATGTTGTAACTCAAATATTCCATTTTCCAATAACGACTCAGACTGACGACTCAAGAAATGAATGCCCTGCTGTGCCAGTTCCTCTTCCAATGCTTTCACTCGATGCGGTGCAATCAGCACTTGCTTATTTGCCAATAGTGCTGCAAAAAATAAAACCAGAAATTCATGGCTGTCATTTTCCCACAAGGCATACTCTTCAGCCTGTAACTGTGCAATAGCAAGGCTTTGCTGTCCTACATCCTGCCAAAACTCACGAAAAGCAATGCCACTCAGGTCATCTCGAATGGACAAAACATGTGGAGAAAAAATATGCGTCTGGAAATGACAGGACATGATGGAGATCACTCTTACTAATCGTCAGGTAAATGGGGCTGTATTCATGACTGATTTAAACGTTGATGACGTTTACGCAACACAAATTCACCTAAAAATAAAATGCCCATCAACACATAGGAAATAAAACCATTATAAATCACCCATATTTTCATGGGTGCAAACACAACGGTATACAGCGCAATGGCGGCATTTACCACAAAAAAACCACACCACACCATGGTCACCTTACGCGTCCAAAGGATGCCTGACTCAGGTAAATCAGGTTCCACCAAACGGGCAAAACGTTCAATCATGGAGGGTGGTCGAATCAGGGTCGAGGCAAAAATGATCCCCGCACCCACACTCATAAACACAGGGTACATTTTCAGCCATGCGTGATCTTTTAACAACACACTCAATGTACCGCAAAGTATCGCAAACCATGTCAGTGGCAACAGCAAAGTATTGCCCTTACTGAATAATCTGACCACCCCCAAAGTGATCAGCAAAACACTCACCCAGAGAAAATGTCCCTGTGACAGTCCCCATCCAACCAGAAAGGGGTACAAAATCATGCAAAGGAGAATAATCCCTTTAATGACTTGTTTCATTCAGCCAACATGTTATGAATGACAGTCACCACGTCCTGTACGGTTTTTACATTTTTAAAATCTTCAGGCTGTACTTGTTTGCCTGTCAATTCCTTAATTTTAACCACCAGATCAATGGCATCAATGCTGTCTACATCCAGATCAGAATATAAATTTGAATCAAGCTGAATATCGTCTGCTTCAATTTCAAATAATTCTTCCATCCACTCACGGAGTTTTTCTAAAATTTGTTGTTGCGTTAACATTTGAACCTCTTATGATTTTTGTTGGTTTTCAACCAAAGCTACCAGACTTTGAATCGATTTAAAGTGCTGTTTGGTTTCAGCAGATTCGGCATTGAGATGAATGTTATAGCGCTTTTTCAAAGCCAAACCCAATTCCAATGCATCAATGGAATCCAGCCCTAAGCCATCACCAAATAAAGGGGCTTCAGTGTCGATATCTTCTATGCTGATGTCCTCTAGGGCAAGTACATCAATGATCATTTTTTTTAGCTCATCAGCAAGATTACTCATGATTCGATAACTCTTGATTAAAAAATTGTTGAAGTTTTTGATTTAATTGACGAACATGCTTAGGTGAAACTTGGGTTTCTGTTAAGATTTCATCAATATAAATCGCATCTAGGACTTTAATTTCAATATGAAATGGTTCGGATGGAATGTGATACCATTTTTCATTTTTGGTCAGCGTTGATGGTGTGCAGCGAATGATGATTGGGCGAATCGGCACATTTGCACGTAAAGCAATATTGGCAGCGCCCCGTTGAAAGTCATTTAAAGTCTGCCCTTTGGCAGTCCGTGTGCCTTCAGGGAAAATCAATAATGAAGCTGCCTGATCTTCTTGTAAGCGTTCTACACAATCATGGATAAACTGTTCAGACCCAGCATTTAAAATATAACCTGCTGAGCGCACAGGTCCTTGAGTGAAGGGATTTGACCATAAAGCCTCTTTCACCACGCAGTTGGCTTTTTCCATTAAACCAATTAAGACCACAACATCAACCAATGTCGGATGATTAGCAATCACCAATTCCTGACGGCTTTGTTGTAATTTTTCTAGCCCCTCAATTTCATAGGTCATGATGCCCAATTTGACCATCATTTCGACAAAACCCTTAAAGCTGTGTCGAATCACTTGCTGCGCACGATCTTGCCTGATTTTGGCATCTGAACTGGATAAATTTACCAAAGGTGCAATGATGCTACCGATTGCCACACCACCTAAACCAAAACTTGCAAAGCTGAAACCTGTCGCGCCAACACGCCAAGCATAATTTAATTTTTTACGAAATGTTTTCATCTTTTAGATCTTTGACCATATACCGCAACTTTGTTGCGTAGATTGTCCACAAAAATTATAAAAACTCAGTGCATCTAAATATTTAGGTTCCACTTGTAGCAATTGAGTTTCATCTAATGCCATATTGGGTGAAGTTAAATCCACTAAAGTAGCCAATGCAAAGCCATTAAAATTTTGATGTTCTACATAAACTTGCGGCAATGGTTCATCATAATAAATCACTAAAGCACGCCCAGTAGGTGCCATTGTTTTTAAATATACATAAGCCTCAATCAATGCTTCAGACCAATCTGCACATAAGCTTGTTGAAGGTGTCGCGTCCTGACATAAAATTGAATATAAGCCTGCAACTGCATTATGAACAGAAGTTGAAAATTGTGTTGGTGATGGCGTTATATCTTGTAAAACATCTTCTAAAATTTTATAGGTTTTATGTTCATCACCATATTGAGATGCCCACACAATATAATCAACTTGCTGCTCTGCTAAGCACTCAATTGCACTATTCAGTGCCAACTTGGCAATCGCTGATAAGCGTCGACGTTGCATAGCAGGGATATGCTCAAGTGCAGGATATGTCTCTCCTACACAACTGAGTTTAAGTTGTGAGACATTAAATTGAATCATGTGAAAATCATATACCCTGTCTATCAATCAATATTATATTTTTTTTGAAAAATCTAAAATTACTTTGCAGATTATATCACTGCTATAAAAAAAAACGCATAGAAAATCGAGGACGATTATTTGTATTTTCTATCATTCTAATGATCAAAACCCAAAGTAGACTTTGGGTTTTATGGTTCAATGATCAATTAAAATATTAACGTTTAAATTTCTTTTCCGCTTTCTTAAACTTCTGAATATAACGACGCTTACGTGCAGCAGTACGTTCATCCATTTGTGATTTACGTCCTTCAAATGGGTTTTCTGAAGTTTTAAAATCAATACGCACAGGCGTACCTTCTAACTTGTAGACTTTACGGAATACATTTTCTAAATAACGACGATAATCCGCAGGAGTTTTATCCACTTTATTACCATGAATCACAATCGTTGGTGGGTTTTGTCCGCCCATATGTGCATAACGCATTTTAATACGTTTGCCACTAAACATAGGAGGTTGATGCGCCTCAGTTGCATCATTTAAAATTTGGGTTAATTTTGCAGGTGAAACTTTTAAATGTGATGAGTCATAAGCACGATGAATTGAAGGATATAAATCACCTACACCTGTACCATGCAATGCAGAAATTAAATGAATTTTCGCCCAAGGAATAAAGTCAAAACGACGGTCAACATCGAGCTTACACTGTTTTCGGTCATACTCAGACATGTTATCCCATTTATTAATGGCGATCACCATGGCACGACCCGCTTCAAGCGCATAACCGATCAAATGCAAGTCTTGTTCAACAATACCTTCACGTGCATCGACCACAATCACAACAACATGCGCATCTTTCATCGCTTGTAAAGTTTTTACAATTGAGAATTTCTCAATCATGTCATCGACTTTACCTTTACGACGTACACCTGCAGTGTCGATCAAGGTATATTTACGACCATCACGTTCATAGGGAATATAAATCGAATCACGTGTTGTACCCGGTTGGTCAAAAGCAACAACTCGTTCTTCACCCAATAAACGGTTAACTAATGTAGATTTACCCACATTTGGACGACCAATGACTGCTAAACGTAGACCAGTCGCTTTATCATGCTCTTCTTCGCTTTCATCTTCAGGAACATCAGCAAGAACATCTTCAAGCATTTGCTGAACACCACGACCATGGCTTGCTGCCACTTGCAATGGTTCACCCATACCTAATTTGAAGAATTCAACCAAAGCAGCTTCTGCATGAACACCATCAACTTTGTTCGCAACTAAGTAAACTTTTTTACCGAGTGTACGTAACTCACGTGCGATTTGCTCATCGGAAGCCAATAAGCCTGCACGCGCATCAACCACAAATACAATAATATCTGCTTCATTGATGGCTGTTTTAGACTGCTCAGCCATGTAAGAGTCTATGCCGCCTTCATTTTCACCGATACCCCCAGTATCGACAACAATGAAAGATTTATTTTGATAGACAGCATCGCCATATTTACGGTCACGTGTTAGACCTGCAAAGTCTGCAACAAGCGCATCACGGCTTTTAGTAATTTGATTGAATAACGTTGATTTTCCGACGTTCGGACGTCCAATGAGCGCAATTACGGGTTTCATAGATTAACCTTAATTCAAGATCAGCCAGTTGGACTGGTCTGAACATCAGATAGTGAGGAAGAAGGTAAGAGCAAATGCTCCAAGATCTTTCGATCAGCTAAAATAAAACAAAGAACTCGGGGCGTTGAATCTTCAATCACCCCGAGTCTTTATAAATACGAATATGTATTAGTTTAACATAAGCGCAAAGAAAATTAACGATTCTGCCAAACAGTTAATTTACCTGTGCGTGTTGCAACAAAAAGTTGATTATCAATCACACGTAAAGTACGAACTTCACCACTTGTTTTTGCACGTCCAACAATATTGCCTGTATTCGGTTCAATCATATGTAAGACACCATCTAAATCTCCTACAACGAGGTATTGTCCTAACATCACAGGATTAGATAGTTGACGATTTAATAATTGGTCATTTGACCAAAGCACACGCCCTGATGTCAAATCAAATGCTGCAACTTTACCATTCGTTTGTGCAACAAACACTTTGTTATCATAAACTTCTGGACGAGTCGAACTTCCCGCATCTACACTTGAAATAACACGTTGTGAAGCTAAATCGAGTACAGTGACCTGTCCTTGATAACTATTGGTCACGATAAATTGACCAACCACAACAGGATCACCATCAACGTCAATTAAACGCTGAATATCTGAACGTCCTTCTGTCACTGCAACTCGGCGTTGCATACGTGGCATACCAGACAAACTATCAATGGCATAAACATAGCCTGTTGAAGTCGCAACAGCGATTGTTCTTGGATCAAGTTCTACAGGCGATGCTTGCCCACGTAAACTGAAAGATGCATTTGAAAGTTTATATGTCCATGCTTGTTGACCTGTTTCTTGATCAAAAGCGTAAACAGTACCATCATTGGCAACCACAATGACACGACCTGTTTGGATATGTGCAGGACTAATAATTGCACCTGATAATTGTGCAACCCATTTTTGTTGACCTGTCGCCTGATCCAAAGCAAATAACTGACCTTTGGTATTACCAACAACAACCAAGCCTTGTGCAGCTTCTACACCAGAACTGAGACCATTCTTAGTGACTTTGGTTGACCACAAGCGTTGTTTGCCTTTATAAGCTTCAACTTTACCATTTGGATCAAGTAAAAAAATCGTACCATTATCAGCATCAAGTCTTAAACGTAATGGATCTTCTTTATTAGTTGAAGAAACACTTTGTGAAAATACTTGTGTAAGACCTGTTGCTTGCACAATCTTAGGAAGTGGATTGGGCTTAATTTTTTCCTCTTTGACCTTATTACTTGAACAGCCCATAAGTGCTGCTGATAAAATTGCTAAAGCAAAAGGTATTTTATATTTTCTATCCATTAAGACTCATCCACTTGTGTTTCTAAAATTGGGCGTTCGAATTCAGGATCATCTACTAATACACCAACACTTTCGAGTTTAATTTGTAAAATTTGACGTTCTTGTTTACGTTCTAACAACGCAGCCCATGCAGCCTGATATGATTTTTTAGCATTTTCAAGATCATTTTTAGCAACATAGATGTCACCTCTCATTTCATCTGCTGTTGCTTTAAACGTTGGTTCTGTCACAGTAGATAAAGTTTTTAATGCTTCATCATATTTATTTTGTGCAAACTGAGCATCTGATAAACGTATTTTAACAGCTTGTAAAATACCTTGATCATCTATTTTTGAGTTTTCAACTTTTTTCAGTTCACGTTCAGCTTTTGCATAATCTGCTTGTTCATATGCCAATTTTGCCATCGCAAATTGAGCTTGAATGGCTTGAATTGAATCTGGATCTTCTTTAACTAACTTATCCGCAGCAGTCACTAAAGCAGCACTGGCTTTTGCATCACCACTTGCAACTTTAGCTTGGTCAAGCAGTTGTTGAACTTTAGCAGTTTGGTTTTGAGCCTTTGCTAAGTCATTTTTCTGCCAATACTGCCATCCAAAAAAGGCAATCAACGCAATGAGGACACCGCTCACCATAGCTGAGCCATATTTTTTTAAAAATGACTTTAAACTATCTAGTTGTTCTTCGTCAGCCGTTGCGTTCATCTGATTGCCCTTTTCCTAATGTTTTTAACTTATTTTGCAGAAAATTTTTCTATAAAGAACGGTACAACATCATTTACCGCCACTTCGTGCTGTTCCGCGGTTGCAAGCTCTTTAATCAAGACTTGTTGTGCTTCTGATTCACGTTCACCATAAATCAAAGCATAAACAGCACCTGACTGATCCGCCTTTTTCATCTGGCTTTTCATTGAACCTTGTGAACCTACTTTTAAGCGTATTGTACTATTTTTAGCTTCAAGCTGATCACGGATTTGCTCAGCAAGTACCAAAGCTTGACCTTGAGTCGCAGCATCTGAAACCAAGAACATTTCACACTCACGTGTAGATGTATTGTCTTCAACTTGTTCAAGGAGTAACAATAAACGTTCCATTCCCATTGCAAAACCAACCGCAGGAACAGATTGTTCTGGTTTACCTTTTAACTGCCCAACCAAACCATCATAACGCCCACCAGCACATACCGTGCCTTGTGAACCTAAATGTGTTGTTGTCCACTCAAACACTGTTTTATTGTAATAATCTAAACCACGTACAAGTTTTTGATTAATTACAAATTCAATACCTGCATTACTCAAATATTGCTTTAATTGAGCAAAATGCTGCATGGTTTCTTCACCCATAAAATCATGTAATTTTGGTGCATTTTCCAAAATTTTTTGGGTACGAGCATCTTTAGAGTCAAGAATACGCAACGGGTTTGTCGTTAAACGACGTTGTGAATCTTCATCTAACTCTGCCTGATGTGCTTTTAGAAATTCAACCAAAGCCGCACGATATTCTGCACGTTCTTCTGACTCACCTAAAGTATTTAATTCTAAACGAACTTTATCTGCAACACCCATGCGTTTCCACAAACGTGCTGTCATGAGAATGAGCTCAGCATCTTGATCAGGTGTTGCTACGCCAAAAGTTTCCACACCAAACTGATGGAATTGACGATAACGACCTTTTTGTGGTTTTTCATAACGGAACATTGGACCCACATACCAAACACGTGGATTTGCACCACGTAACAAATTATGTTCCAACATTGCACGAACACAACCTGCGGTACCTTCAGGACGCAAAGTTAAAGACTCAGGTGGATTACCTTTGTCTAAAAATGTATACATTTCCTTTTCAACAATATCTGTTGCATCACCAATTGAACGCTTAAATAAATGCGTTTGTTCAACAATGGGCAAACGGATTTGTTGATAGCCATAAGCATCCATTAATGATGCTAAATGTTGCTCTAGACGTCGCCATGCAGCTGTTTGTGATGGAAGAACGTCATTAAAACCTTTAATTGCGACTATTGAACTCATGACTTACTCAGAAAAACTTGTACGAATTATCTCTTTAGATTTAGCTTCTTCAAGCTCTACAATACGTTGACGAACCATAGCTTCGATTTCATCAACCAACTGGTTTGTATCAATTAAATGGCTTTTTTCACCATTAAGATAAACCAGTGAACGTGGTGCTGCACCAACAACACCGATATCTGCTTCTTTGGCTTCACCTGGTCCATTTACTTTACAGCCAATCACAGATACATCCATTGGAACGCGAACATCTTCTAAACGTTCCTCCAATGTTTGCATCACTTTGATGACATTAAATTCTTGGCGTGAACAGCTTGGGCAAGCAATAAAATTAATCCCATTTGAGCGCAAGCTTAATGATTTTAAAATATCAAAACCAATTTTTACTTCTTCCTCAGGCTCAGCTGCCAAAGAAATACGCATGGTATCGCCAATACCTTCCATCAATAAACCACCCAGTGCAATGGCTGATTTAACCGAACCAGTACGATATACACCTGCTTCAGTTACACCTAAATGTAATGGATTATCAATCTGTTGAGATAATAAGCGATATGCATCCATGGTTAAAAATACATTTGATGCTTTGACTGATACTTTAAACTCATGAAAGTTTAAACGGTCTAAAATATCAATATGGCGCATTGCAGATTCTAATAAAGCAGCACCAGTAGGTTCGCCATATTTTTTTTGAATGTCTTTTTCTAATGAACCTGCATTTACACCAATACGCATTGAAATATCATGATGTTTTGCTGCTGCAACCACTTCACGAATTTTAGCTTCTGAACCAATATTGCCTGGGTTAATACGCAAACAATCTGCACCAAAGTCTGCTACAGCCAAAGCAATTTTATAATCAAAGTGAATGTCGGCAACCAATGGTACTTGTACACGTTTGCGAATTTCACCAAAAGCTTTTGCAGCTTCCATGGTTGGCACAGAAACACGCATGATGTCAGCACCTACATCAACACAACGCTGAATTTGTGCAACTGTCGCATCAACATCACATGTTTCTGTATTGGTCATACTTTGGATGCTAATAGGCGCATCGCCACCGACGTAGACTGAACCAACACGAATTTTTCGTGTTGGGCGACGTTTTATAGGATTTTCAATCATTGTACCGCTCGACTCAATTTGATTAACGAGATAAACGGAATTCTGCCTTTCCGTTCACAGTATATGGAGACAATGAAATCTGCTCATTATTAAGGCTTAATGACACTGCTGAAGCATCATCAAGTCGAATCTGGAATGGAGATTCACCTGTCAATGTTAAAGCCTCAGATTGACGACCTGTAGCCAATACTTTACCTGTACTGTCCACAATTTTAATCGATGTTGGACGACTAAAATTTAGCACCATTTGATCACCAGATGTTGCTGTCGTACCATTATTATTCATTGATAAAACTTCAACATTCGATTCCTGCGGTTTTGCATCAGCATCATCATTTTTATTTGATGACCATTTCTGAACACCCGCAATAACAGCCCAAATCACCAGCATTGCAATCGCTGCAATCACTGCTCGTTTTAGCCATTTTTTATTGCGATCGCTATTTGAACCTGGAAGCTTACCCATGATTTTGATCGGAGAATTATTTAAAGCATGATTTGGCAATAATCCAGTATCATTTTGATAAATATCATCAAAACGTTGAATAATTGCAGTTGCATCTACTTTTAAATATTTTGCATACGAGCGATAATAACCTTTGATAAAAGTAGCTTCAGGCAAAGATTTATAATCATCTTTTTCCAAAGCTTGTAACGCTTTTAAAGGCATATTTAAGTCCGCTGCAACAGCATTAATATCACGATTTTGTGAAACACGAACTTGACGTAAGTACTCGCCCGGACGTTGAACATTTCCTAAACCATTAGGTGCTACGTTTGAACCAGTAGGTTGCTGTGAATTAGGATTTACTTCCATACGGCCTCAGTACTGTACTGTAATTGCAAATAACGTTGATATTCTTGGCTTTCAGGGAATAATGCGCGTAATTGGTTAACCAATACTTGCGATCCCATTTGATCACCATTGGCTCTAGCGATACGAATACCGATCCAAAGCGCCCTTGGATCTTGATTTTTCTGACCCACTAAACGCACAAACTGCTCATAAAGTTGACTTGCCTGAGCGGTTTGTTGTTTTAAATATAATAGTTCTGACAACTCGATTAAAGATATAACAGAGTCTCGATTCACTTGCAGGGTCTGCTTGAACGTTTTTTCAGCATTTTCTTTATCGCCGATCACCATATAAACTTTGCCAAGATTTTCCAAAGCTTTATAGCGCTGATCATAACCTAAACTCGCACCTGCAATTTGAAGCTGTGCAATCGCGTCATTATAACGCTTCATCAAATATAAGTAAGTACCATAATTATTGCGTGCTTGAGCATTTTCAGGATCGCGAGAGATAGCACGTTTAAAGTAACTATCTGCCCTTTCCATACTGTGCTTACTTCCTTCTTGTTGAAGTAAGACACCCATCATCATATTTGCTGTTGCATCACCTGAATCAATTTCTAAAGCTTGATCAAGTGAACGCTTTGCTGCATCTAAATCATGTGTTCGAATATATTCTGCAGCCAATTGAGTACGTACTTTGACTGCTTTTTCGGGATCTTTTTTTAAAACCGACCCTGTTTGTGTGGTTTGACAAGCAGTCAAGAACACAGCACAACTGATAGCAGTGACTGTGATCATTTTTGTGTACATATTATTTCTCAAAGCTTGTTCCCCATATTTAATTTTAAAAATGGTCAACCTTGTGAACGCAAAATCTCGTTCTGCTGCGCAACTTTCTTCTTCCATTGTTCTGCACGGCGAGTACGGTCAGCCACCTGACCGACCAATTGACCACACGCAGCATCAATGTCATCACCACGCGTCTGACGAATCGTACACACAAATCCTGCATCAGACAAAGTTTTTTGAAAAGAAATAATTCGATTACGACTTGAACGACCATAAGGTGCATGTGGAAAAGGATTAAATGGAATCAAATTAATTTTACTTGGTAAATTTTTCAATAACTTAATCATTTGTTGTGCATGTTCAGGATGATCATTTACACCATCTAACATGACATATTCAATGGTGACATGTTTACGTGAGCTTTCATTGCCATCTTTAGCAATATAACGCTGACATGCTGCAATGAGTTGTTCTAATGGATATTTTTTATTAATCGGCACAAGTTCATTACGTAGTTCATCATTTGGCGCATGTAAAGAAATGGCTAAAGCAACATCAATATCTTGTGCTAATTGATCAATTTTTGGCACCACGCCCGATGTAGACAAAGTGACTCGACGTTTTGACATACCATAAGCAAAATCGTCCAACATGATATTCATTGAGCTTAAGACAGCATCATAGTTGAGTAATGGCTCACCCATCCCCATCATCACGACATTGGTCACTGAGCGTTCACGCTCTGCAACAGGCACTTCTTCCATATAAGAATAGTTAGCCATCCATAACTGACCAATGATCTCACTTGGTGTTAAATCACGTTGAAAGCCTTGTTTACCTGTCGAACAAAATGAACAGTCAAGTGCACAACCAACTTGTGAAGAAATACACAAAGTTTTTCGAGAACCTGTTTTATCTTCAGCAGGAATTAAAACAGTTTCAACCAATGAACCGTCGCCTTCACCAACACGGAATACCCATTTACGAGTACCATCTTTTGAATAGTTACGATGAACAACTTCTGGTGCTTCGATGACACAAATTTTTTCTAATTTTTCACGCAACTTTCCTGAAATATTGGTCATTTCAGCAAAATCTGTTACAAAAAATTGATGTATCCACTTCATCACTTGCCCTGCACGGAATTTTTTCTCTCCCAAATCTTCGAAGAATTTTTCCAATTGCGGACGTGACATGCCAAGTAAATTCACTTTCTGTACATGTGTTTGCTGTGCAGATTTTGATGATGCAGGCTTCTGTTCATCTTGAGTTAATGATGAAGCGACAACTTCAGAATTCATGTGTATTACCTAAAAAACATGTCAATGGATGAGGATTGTTCAATTTTCGAACATTAAAAATAAAAAAACCAGACAAGTAGTATAACACTTATCTGGTTCAGGGTCTGTTAACAATTTACAAAACGTAAAACGCTTCTGTGAATTTTAAGACGACCCTATTGACTCAGAATTAACGAGTACGTGGGCAAACTTCAGTTTGAGCGAAGAAGTAGTTTACTTCACGATCAGCAGAAGCTACAGAGTCAGAACCGTGAGCAGCATTTTCATCGATGCTTACAGCGAAATCTGCACGGATTGTACCAGGAGCAGCTTCTTTAGGGTTTGTAGCGCCTAAGATGTCGCGGTGAGCAAGAACTGCGTTTTCGCCTTCAAGAACTGAAACAACAACTGGACCAGAAGTCATGAATGCAACTAAATCAGCAAAGAAACCACGTTCTTTATGTTCAGCATAGAAACCTTCAGCTTCTGCTTGAGAAAGGTGTTTCATTTTAGTCGCAACGATTTTAAGACCAGCTTTTTCGAAACGAGCAAAGATATCACCAATGTGGTTTTTAGCAACTGCATCTGGTTTTACGATAGATAAAGTACGTTCAATAGCCATGATTGGCTCCTTAAGTCAAATTGACATGAAAATTTTGGCGCATTATACCGAATAATGCGCGATTTTCCGCTTTTTAAACTGTAAAAAAATGATTTTTTAGACAGATTAAGACATTTTTTTAGCTAGCTTCATCAATCCAAGCCATTTGAATTGCTTCTAATAAGCCTTCTGTTGACTTCGTTGGATCATCACTAAAATCGGGTAATGCACAAATCCATGCGTGTAAGTCTGTAAAACGCACCCATTGTGGGTCAACATCTGGGTGAGCTTCATATAGCTCAATCGCGATATCAATTGTATCTGTCCAACGTAAACCCATTGAGGTCATCCTATCCTTTTCCATCTTGGCAATTACTTTAGCAAAATCTAGCCATTTACCAAAATAGAATTCATTTTAAAATACAATTTATAAGCTAATATGCAAAAATGGTGCAGCGACTAAAATCATGCTTGCCACTGTCGCTCCAATTAAAGCCCCCACAATCACATCACTTGGATAATGCAAACCCAAAATCATGCGTGATAATGCAACTAAAATTGTAAAAGGCATCATTAAAAATAAAAGCGCAGGTTGGATATAACCTAATACCACGGTAGTCATCACCGCATGTAAAGTATGACCAGATGGAAAACTAAAGTGATCCAAAGGTCGTTCGCCTAAGATAATCACTTGGTGTACTTGATAAGGACGTGGACGAACTGTTTTATGCTTTAATACTTTATAAATACCTGTACCAATCAAAGCACTTAATACGACATAAATTAACTTTAATCCATACGCAAAGCCTTTATTCAGCCACACAATCAGCAACATCAAGTACCAAAATGCACCATCACCTAAACGACTAATGATTTTAAAAAACAAAGCCACATATTGCATATGCGACAAATTATTGAGATATAAACAGCCTCTCAAATCTAAATCGAGTATTTTTATTTTAGTTTCTTTAAAATTCATTTTAGCTCTCCTCTCTTGACGAGATGATTTACGTTACTAAAACCTGATCTTGTGTAACCTGATAAAGTGCCTGTTCGAATTGTTGTACCGCATGTCGCCAGCCAATGTTTTGAACATCGTGCATAGCTTGCTGCCCCATTACACGCAAACTTGCATGGTCAGGAAGCTGTAAAATAGATTGAATGAATTGATCAGTTGCACCCAATGGACTTAACCAACCCGTTTGTTGATGTTTCAAGTATAATTGCGCACTTGCATAATCATAAGCAACAACAGGCAAACCACTTGCCATTGCTTCTAAAACAACGTTACCAAACGTTTCCACCTGACTTGCAAAAACAAAAACATCTGCACTTGCATAAGTTTGCGCTAAGCTTGTACCACTTAAGCTGCCTGTAAAAATAATATCTTCTGCACCAAGCATTTTTTCTAAACGCTTACGATCTGGACCATCACCCACAATGACAAACTGCACTTTTTTCTGTGAACACTTTTTAAGTGCAACATAAGCCTCAATCAAAACATTGATCTCTTTTTCAGGAGATAAACGTCCAACATAAAGCAATACCGTCGTGTCATGATCAACGCCCCAACTGCGGCGTAACTGCTCTGAACGATGACTGGATGAAAATTTTTCTACATCAACACCACGCCCAACAATAACTAACGGACAAGTTACCCCAAACTGCTTTAAAGCTTGTTCTGTATCACGACTCGGTACACAAGTTAAGTCTGTATGATTATGAAACCACTTCAAATATCGCTGTACAGGTTTCACCAAAAATGCCAAATCAAAAAAGCGACTAAATTCTTGAAATGGTGAATGAAAACCACTAGAAACAGGGATTTTTTTAGATTTTGCTGCATGTAGTGCCGTAAAACCTAAAGGTCCTTCTGTCACAATATGAACAACATGCGGTGCAAAATCAGAAATTGCTTGGGATACTTTTAAATATTGTGGCCAACCAAAACGCATATCAGGGTATTTAGGTACTGCTTGAGCCGTCACTAAGCACTCTTTATTTGGCGAAAACTCATCACATACATGTTTTTGTTTTGGGCGAATCAGTAAAATTTTATGCCCTTGTTTCTGTAAACCTTTACACAATTGCATCAATGACATTGCTACGCCATTAATTTCAGGAGGCCATGTTTCTGTCACAATTGCAATTTTCAGCCTTGGACGTACAAGCTCTTGAAGAATATTTAAATTTTCAGAAATATGTTGCTGCTTATTATTTTTCTTTAAATAAAATTTAAAATAATCAGGAAAATCTCGTTGTCTGTATAATAAGGCTTCTGCGTACGTCTTTGTCATACGATTACCTCTATCTTCTCTTCATTTTTTATAAGTGTAGGCGATCTTTTTTACACTTTGATGATTTTAAGATGACGGTTTTTTGAAACTATATTTTCATCAAATTGTTTAACTATTTCCCAATACAAAAATAAAGATAAAACAGTACCAACCTGTCGAACCAATATTCCGTTTATAATTCAATAAAAAATAAGAGCATAAAAAATCATGACTCGATATCGAACATGCCTCAAACAGATCCAAACATCATGCAACTTTGATCATATATTTTCAGCTTTATAATACCGCTTTAAACAATTGATCACACGATACGCCATTCCAAATGCAATAAAATATCCGATCCAACGTAATGGGTTTAAATAATGCATCCACCAAGGAATGGCATACCATTTTTGCATCTTTCTTTGCAGCCACGTATTTTCAAACTCCCAATCAGGCAATGCAGCAATTAAAAATAGAGAGCCAACAATGGGAATCCAAACAAATAACATACAAAAACTAGGCAAAGCGAAATATCCAAGCACATCACGATAAATAACTGTGCGAAGATCTGACCAATGTGGATAATTTTGTTTTATTTCAGAAAAATGAGTTAAGTCTTGATCATCAAAACCACTTTCAGTCCACGCACTAGAAAATATTTTCCAGACCAAAAAGTGCCGACTCATCAAGACTTTATACTTATCATTTGAATTAAAAATAAACTAAATTCGATTTAACAAACCATTTTCAACCTGATAAATTTTGCCCCCTCCAAAATCAATTTGCTGTTTTTCACCATGCAGATTTGGGAAACCAATAATTTTTTCAAGTTGTGGCGAACGTTGAAATTGCCCTGTTTTCGGGTTATACATCCAATAAATATAACGCTTATCTTCTACAGAATAAGACTGTGAAATGTCAGATAAAATAATGTCATAATAACCATCAAAATTAATATCCATATAACCTATACTTTTTGGATATGCTGCAAATCCTGTCAAAGACTGAATCGTCTGATTATTATTTTTATTAACTACATCTACACGTTGTAAAGGTGCGCCATACGTTGTCGTTTGATCACCGCTATAAAATTTAAAGACAAATGAAGGCTTATTATTGACTTTAACTGCTGGTTCAAACTGAATATTTTTACCAAAAGTGTCAGTGCCTTCTGAGAGTAAAGTTTTAAAATAACCTGTATTTGCATTTAAAGTACCTGTAAGTTGGTACATGCTATTTTCTGTTGCATCAGTTTCAGAGTTTACTGATTTTAGCGTGAGTTGATCTGCTTTTTGCAAACCTTTAAATGAAATATTTTTATTTTCAACTAAATCCGTCATCACAGCATGTGGATTCCAAATACCCGCATAAAGACTTAAAAAATAACGCCCTTCAGTAGAACGCAACATACGCTGCATAGACACCCGAACTTCATTAAGGGGCTTAAATTCTTTTGAATTTACTACAGTTTCGGCATGATTTAAATTTGAAAATGTTATAGCAACCATACCCAAGAAAATTTTAAATTTCATAATTTCACCACATTCAAAAACAGCAAAATAATGAGTAATTTATCATAAAAAAAGCCTACTCAATAGAATAGGCTTTTTATAAAGTCAAAAACTAAAAATTAGTTCTTTTCTTTATCTACGATTTTGTTCGCTTGAATCCAAGGCATCATTGAACGTAACTTGTTACCCGTTACTTCGATACCGTGTGCAGCATTTTGACGACGACGAGCAGTCATTGAAGGATAGTTCAACGCACCTTCGTTAATGAACATTTTCGCGTATTCGCCAGATTGAATACGTTTAAGTGCATTACGCATCGCTTCACGAGACTGTTCGTTGATTACTTCAGTACCTGTTACATATTCGCCATATTCAGCATTGTTAGATACTGAATAGTTCATGTCAGCGATACCGCCTTCGAACATCAAGTCAACGATCAATTTAAGCTCGTGTAAGCACTCGAAGTAAGCCATTTCTGGTGCATAACCAGCTTCAACCAAAGTTTCGAAGCCCATTTTAACCAATTCAACAGCACCACCACAAAGAACTGCTTGCTCACCAAATAAGTCAGTTTCAGTTTCTTCACGGAAAGAAGTTTCGATGATACCAGTACGACCACCACCTACGCCTGAAGCATAAGAAAGTGCAACGTTACGTGCATTACCAGAAGCATCTTGGTGAATTGCGATTAAATCAGGAACACCTGAACCACGTTGATATTCTGAACGTACAGTGTGACCAGGTGCTTTAGGTGCAACCATGATTACGTCTAAGTCAGCACGTGGAACAACTTGGTTATAAAGAACAGAGAAACCATGAGCAAATGCTAAAGTTGCACCTTGCTTGATATTTGGTTCAATCACATCACGATAAAGTTGTGATTGGAACTCATCTGGAGTCAAGATCATAACAACGTCAGCTTGAGCAACAGCAGCAGGAACTTCAGATACTTTAAGACCTGAATTCTCAGCTTTTTTCCAAGAAGTAGAACCTGCACGTAAACCTACAGTTACATCAACGCCAGAATCTTTAAGGTTAAGCGCATGCGCATGACCTTGTGAACCATAACCAATGATTGCTACTTTTTTACCTTGGATGATAGATAAGTCACAGTCTTTATCATAAAAAATTTGCATTGCTGTCTCCGCTTAAATGCTTTTGTTTCCTTTACTTAGTTGGTACGGCTTTATTGTGTACTGATCAACTAAGCCCTCTCCTTTTTTCTAGGAGAGGATTATAGGTGAATAAATTAAAATTAAATAGTTAAAACTTTTTCGCCACGTGCGATGCCTGACACACCTGAACGTACAACTTCAAGAATGGTATTTTCAGCAAGCGCATCAATAAAACCATCAATTTTTTCAGTTGTACCAGCAATTTGAATGGTATAAGTCGTTGGTGTTACATCAACAATTTGCGCACGGAAAATATCGGCTGTACGCTTAATCTCAGCACGTGCTGAACCTAAAGCTTTGACCTTAATGAGCATTAATTCACGCTCAATATGTGCACCTTCTGACAAATCAACCACTTTTACCACTTCAACCAATTTGTTCAGTTGTTTAGTAATTTGCTCAATTTTGTGCTCATCACCATAGGTCGTTAATGTCAAACGTGACAAAGTTGGATCTTCTGTTGGTGCAACATTTAATGTTTCAATGTTATAGCCACGTTGACTAAATAAACCCACCAAACGAGAAAGCGCACCTGCTTCGTTTTCCATGAGTACAGAAATTATATGTCTCATTGAGTACGCTCCCCTTTAGATAACCACATATCTTGCATTGATTGACCTGCGATCAGCATCGGATAAACATGCTCTGAACGATCAACCATGACATTGATAAATACGCATTTATCATTAATTGCCATTGCTTCTGCAAGTTTAGATTCAAGCTCATCTGCATGGTCAATTTGAATACCAACATGACCATATGCTTCCATCAATTTAGGGAAGTCTGGTAATGACTCAACATAAGAACTTGAATGACGTCCTTCATAGTTCATGTCTTGCCATTGTTTAACCATACCTAAAGCACGGTTATTCAAACAAAGAATTTTTACATTTAAGCCATATTGCTTACATGTCGAAAGCTCTTGGATACACATCTGAATCGATGCTTCACCTGTAATACAGACAACTTGTTGATCTGGAAATGCAAGTTTAGCAGCCATTGCGTATGGTAAGCCCACACCCATTGTGCCCAAACCACCAGAGTTCAACCATTGACGTGGACGTTTGTACTTATAGTACATTGCACCAAACATTTGATGCTGACCAACATCAGAAGTAATAATGGCATCACCATTGGTTATTTTGTCTAAAGCTTCAACAACTTGCTGAGGCTTCATTGAACCGTCAGTTGCTTTTTCATAGCGTAAGCCATGAACTTTACGCCATTCATTGATTTGATCCCACCAAGCTGCAATTGCTTCCGGATTTGGTTTTGAAACATTCATTTGTTTCAATTGAACCAACATCTCTTGAAGAACTGGCTCTACAGCACCAACAATTGGAATATGCGCAATAATCGTTTTTGAAATTGTTGCAGGGTCAATATCAATATGAATGACTTTTGCATTTGGACAGAATTTCGCTGGATTGTTTGTTACACGGTCATCAAAACGCGCGCCAATCGCTAAAATAACATCCGCATTATGCATTGTCATATTGGCTTCGTATGTACCATGCATACCCAACATGCCAATGAACTGTGGATCATTGCCTGGAAATGCACCTAAGCCCATCAAAGTATTGGTCACTGGGCAACCCAAAAGATGTGCAAGTTCAGTCAACTGCTCAGAAGCATTACCTTGAACCACACCACCACCTGTATAAATGACAGGACGTTTTGCATTAATCAATTCGTCTATTGCTTTACGAATTTGACCAGAATGACCACGGTGTGGTGGTTGATACGAACGCATTTTTACCTTTTCAGGGTATTCGTATGCAAATTTCTCAGCAGGATTTGTTGCATCTTTTGGAATATCAACAACAACTGGACCTGGACGACCACTTGCAGCAATATAAAATGCTTTTTTAATAATTGCAGGAATTTCGCTTGCATGACGCACTTGGAAACTGTGCTTCACGATTGGACGAGAAATACCGACCATATCCGTTTCTTGGAACGCATCCTCACCGATTAAATGGCTTGCAACCTGACCAGACAAAATCACCATTGGGATTGAGTCCATATAAGCTGTTGCAATTGGCGTTACGGTATTGGTCGCACCAGGACCAGATGTGACAAGCACCACACCTGTTTTACCTGTCGCACGTGAGTAAGCATCAGCCATATGACCTGCTGCTTGTTCATGACGCACGAGGTAATGATTGATTTTCTCTTGTTGAAATAGCGCATCATAAATATGTAAAACTGCGCCGCCTGGGTACCCAAAAACATGCTCAACGCCTTCGTCCGCCAATGCACGAACGAGCATTTCACCACCAGATAAAAGTTCCAACGTATTCACCCTAATCTTTTTTCCACAACTTATGGGAGACACAAGTTGTGCTTCATTCATTGATTTGTGCGCTCTGTTATAGCACACATATTTACTAGTTTTTGCAGCAATATAAAAATTTTATAGTCACATCACTGTTTAAATGATGTTCATAACAAAAATATGTTGGGATAAACATATTTAATGTAAGGGGGTCACTTTCTCGGTTTAGAGAAAAATGATATTGCTTACGATGCCATTATTCGAAGGGTGATCGAATAAAAACATACAAAACTGAATCAGCATTTTTGTTGTTTTAGCAAGCAAAGTCAAGGTTTCTATTCGCTTTTTTATTGTTTATTTCCCATACGCATTTTTTTTAAACTATTACTTTTTTTTATTCGATTTATAATAAAAAATTCAGCAAGTTATAACTTAATAAATTTTCAATAAAAATCTATCATTTTTTCTAAATACGATTAAAATAAACACAAAATAAAATCACAATAAGTATTCTTTATTTTATGTGTACAATTACCGCATAATATTTAGAAGAATGGAAAAATCCTCATTTCAAAGGTTCTGTCATGCAAAAACCAAAACATTTATACACCAAGATTATTTCCACCACATTTTTAGTTTTAAGCCTTAGTGCAACGTCGCAAAGCTTTGCAAAACAATACTACAAATGGGTCGATCATCAAGGCGCAACTCACTATACCGAAACACCTCCACCTAAAAATGCCAAGAGCAGAACCACAGTGACAACTTATGGGCATAATGCTTCACCATCAACATTATCTGTAACACCTGTGGCACCTGCAACACCAGTAACTTCTCAACCTGTGCAAAATCATAATGAAAGAGCAGATGTTCCCAAAGTCGATCAGCAAGGTGAAGCCAATGCAGCTTTACAACGTGGTCAAGAGCGTCCTCAATAAATTCAAATTAAAAAATATCAGCAATAAAAAAACCTTTCATACGAATATGAAAGGTTTTTTAGCAATAAGAAGCTTATTTATAATCATCTTTAAAAATATCAATATTTTTCGTTTCTTGAATAAATAATGCACAAATAATCACACAAATAACAGCAACAATAATTGGGAACCATAAACCATTATAAATATTGCCTGTTTGCGCAACGATGGCAAAAGAAATTGTTGGTAATAAGCCACCAAACCAACCATTTCCAATATGATAAGGTAAGCTTACTGAAGTATAACGAATTTTTGTTGCAAACATTTCAACCAATGCTGCTGCAATTGGCGCATACATCATCGCAACATAAATCACTAATAAAGACAGCAACAAGACAATGAGTGGCTTATTCATTTCTTTAGGGTCTGCTTGTGTTGGATATTGTGCTTCAATCAATGCCGCACTGACCTGATTTTTAAAGTCAGCCTCCATCACTTTAGTTGCGGTTGCTTTTGCATCTTTGGCAAAATCATCCAAAGTTTTCGCTGTTAAAGCTTGTTCTCTCTGAGCAAGTAAAATCGCTTTTCGATCACCATTTTGTTCTGCCAACTCAAGTTGCTGCATGGCTTTAAACTGATTTTGCTGTGCAATTCCTTGTGCAGCAAAAATACTTTCTTCTGTGATATGCAAAGGTGAAAAACCTTGAATTAAAGTATGACCCACTAAAATTTTTGCATTTTCACCGTGAGGTAAATGCTCAATGGAGTAATTTACTGCATTTGTTGCTAACAGCTTCTTGGCAATATCACAACTACTTTCCAATGTTTTACGTCCAATTGGGTCAAATTGTAATGAACACTCAGAAGGATCAACACTTAACACGATTGGAGATTGTTTTAAGACTGTTGCAAGCTGAGGATTTGCTGCATACGTCAAGGCATGATAAATCGGTATATATGTGACTGCGGCTAATACCCCACCCAAAATAATAATAGGTTTACGCCCAACTCGATCAGATAAATAACCAAATAAAATAAAGAAAGGTAGACCAATCAGTAAAGCACATGCCACCAAAATACTAGCTGTCGCACTTTCTACTTTTAATGCTTGGGTTAAAAAGAATAGGCTATAAAATTGACCTGTATACCAAATGACAGCTTGTCCCATGGTTAAACCAAACAATGCCAATAAAATCAGTTTTAAATTTTTCCACTGCCCTAATGATTCAAAAATAGGTGCTTTAGACAGTTTTCCTGCTTCTTTTAGCTTTTTAAATGCAGGAGGTTCACTCATTGATAAACGCACCCAAACACTTACAAACAGCAAAACAAAAGAAAATAAGAAAGGAATTCGCCATCCCCATGCACTAAAAGCTTCTTCTCCAAGCAATGTTCGTACACTTAAAATAACCAGTAACGATAACAATAATCCTGTCGTTGCTGTAATCTGGATCCATGCAGTATATGCTCCTCGTTTATGTTGAGGTGCATATTCAGCAACATATGTCACTGCCCCACCATACTCGCCTCCTAATGCTAAACCTTGTATTAAACGTAATATGATTAGCATTATGGGGGCTGCAATTCCGATTGCATTATAATTAGGCAATAATCCAACCAAAAAAGTTGATATTCCCATAATTAAAATAGTGATTAAAAATGTATATTTTCGCCCAACCCTATCGCCTAATCGACCAAAAACTAATGCCCCAAAAGGTCGCACAATAAAACCTGCGGAAAATGCAAGTAAGGCAAAAATAAACCCTGTTGTACTATCAAGATCGGTAAAAAACTGCTGAGCCAAAATAAGTGCTAATGCGCCATATAAATAAAAGTCATACCATTCAAATATTGTTCCTAAACTTGAAGCGAAAATGATTTTTTTCTCTTCCTTTGTCATTTTCTGATCTGGCACTCCCCTAGTGCTTGTATGCATTTATTTATTCCTTTCATTTTTATTAAAATAAAACTGCATAATAAAAATGTTTTAATAACTATTTTTATTAAATCTTATGAAAACATTTTATTAATCCCCTGAATTCATCACACTTAAAAACTTTTACTTATTAGATATTGCAATTATTTTAAATAGTGTCTTACAGATGAAATTCACCGCAAAGATAACATAAACATTTTTCACTTGTTAGATAAATTTAAGAATAAAAACTGTAAATTTAAGAGCATATAGATTTACCTCATCAAAAATAATATATTTTTCAAATAAAATTTCAATAAATCAAATACTTTAAACATAAAATAATAATGTGATGCACATCACAAAAGTAAAATAAAAATGTACTTTAAAAATTATAAGAAACACTCGAAACAATCAAATAATTAATTAAAATTCAAAAACTTAATAAATATTTTATAATTTTTAAAAAAATTATTTGCTATAAAAAACTTTACTATTTAAAATATCTTAATAATAATTTTAAATGATCAAAACTTAGAATTATTTTATTGACTTTAAAAAATAAAATACAAGTTCTCAAACTTACTTAATATTATTTTTTACGAGCAAATGCTTGAATATAAATGCTAGAAAAAATACGTCTCAAGGATAGAAACACGATGTCTCAACAACAATTAAATTGGAATACAATCGTTAAAAAGTCAAACCAAGGACGTATGATTATTTCAAGTCATGCGATTCAACTCACACGTGCTGAACGTAATTTTTTAATTATTGCCAATGGTCAGCTTACTATACAAGAAATCATCACCATGTTAGGTGTTCCCTTTGATACAGTAAATTCTCTTTTAGAAAATAAATTATTAGAAGTTTCGGATTGGGGAGAGTCACAAACTCTTGTATCACAAAACATACCGCAACAAGATATAACAGCTGATCCTATACAACAAAAATTAAATATAGCTTTACCACCTTTAGAAAATAGCAGTCCTTTTCATCGTTTATATGCATTTTTATCCATTCAAATACCAGAGTTTTTTGGCATATTATCTTTTACCCAAATTCTTAAACTTGAACGTGCCAGCGATATAAATGAGCTAGCAATTTTAAAAGATAACTTACTTGAAAAGGTTAAAAAGAAGTATGGTGAAATCGCTTATAATGCATACCAAGAAAAGATTAACCTACTCACACAAGAATTAAAAAATGATTTATAAATAATCTCAAAGTTTACATTTATACTTTTTATTAAAATTATTATTTTATGCGTATTACTTAACTTGAGCCTTCTTGTTTAATTTTAATACAAAATTAATCTCTGGATTACTTCATTTTAATTATTTTATTTATAAATTTAAATTGAATGCTTTATCTGGTTTACTTTCTAAAATAATGACTATTTACACAAAATCCGCTCTGAATAACTGACATTTACACGATTTTTCAGCTATGCTGTGCAACACAGTTTTTTTAACCATTTTTCTCAAATACGTTTATGACTACTCATATTGACCCTGAATACCAAGCGAGTGCGATTGAGCCTCAAGTCCAACAAGACTGGGAAGATCGCAAATCATTTAAAGTTGCTGACACCGTAGAAGGCCCACGTCGTTATATCCTCTCGATGTTCCCTTACCCAAGCGGCAAACTGCATATGGGTCATGTGCGTAACTATACGATTGGTGATGTGATCAGCCGTTTCCACCGTCTCAAAGGTGAAACTGTCCTCCAACCCATGGGTTGGGATGCTTTTGGTCTACCTGCTGAAAATGCCGCGATTGCGCATCAAGTTGCTCCTGCAAAATGGACCTTTGAAAACATCGCGTACATGCGTGACCAATTGAAAAAATTGGGTCTTTCAGTGGACTGGGATCGTGAATTTGCAACATGTACTCCTGAATACTATCACTGGGAACAATGGTTATTTGTTCAACTGTATAAAAAAGGTCTGATTTACCGCAAACTTTCAACTGTTAACTGGGATCCTGTCGATCAAACCGTTTTAGCAAATGAACAAGTTGAAAATGGTCGTGGTTGGCGTTCAGGTGCATTGGTAGAAAAACGTGATATTCCAATGTATTACTTCCGCATCACAGATTATGCACAAGAATTATTAGATGATTTAGATACCTTAAAAGACGGTTGGCCACAACAAGTCTTGACCATGCAACGTAACTGGATTGGTCGTTCACAAGGCATGGAAATTACTTTCCCTTCAGCGAATTCTGACGTGTATGCCGATGGTTTAACGGTGTATACCACACGTGCCGATACCTTAATGGGTGTGACTTATGTTGCGGTTGCAGCAGAACACCCTATGGCATTAAAAGCTGCGGAAAATAATGCTGAACTCAAAGCATTCATCGAAGAATGTCGTATGGGTTCAGTCGCTGAAGCTGATCTTGCCACTGCTGAAAAGAAAGGTATGGCAACAGGTTTATCAGTGAAGCATCCTGTGACGGGTGAAGAAGTGCCAGTCTGGATCGCCAACTATGTGTTGATGTCATACGGTTCAGGTGCGGTGATGGCTGTTCCTGCGCATGACGAACGTGATTTTGAATTTGCCAATAAATACAACTTGCCAATCAAACAAGTAATTGATGCCAAAGGCGCTGATGATGCAGATTACTCTGCAACTGAATGGCAAGAATGGTACGGTTCTAAAGAAGGTAAATTGGTCAATTCAGGTGAATTTGATGGTTTAGACTTCCAAGCTGCATTTGATGCATTCCTTGCAAAATTAGAACCACAAACTTTAGCAAATTCTAAAGTGCAATTCCGTTTACGTGACTGGGGTGTTTCCCGTCAACGTTATTGGGGTTGTCCAATTCCAATGATCAACTGTGACAAGTGTGGTCAGGTCACCGTTCCTGAAGAGCAACTTCCTGTTGTACTTCCGACTGATGTTGTTCCAGATGGTTCAGGTAATCCTTTAAATAAAATGCCTGAATTCTACGAAACCAAATGTCCTTGCTGTGGTGGCGACGCACGTCGTGAAACCGATACTTTGGATACTTTCGTAGAGTCATCTTGGTACTATGCACGTTATGCTTCTCCTGACTTTACAGGTGGTTTAGTTAAACCAGAAGCTGCTCAAACATGGTTACCTGTGAACCAGTACATTGGTGGTGTAGAACATGCAATTCTTCATTTACTTTATGCACGTTTCTTCCATAAATTGATGCGTGATGAAGGTGTTGTTCAAGGTAATGAACCATTCACCAACTTGTTAACTCAAGGTATGGTATTGGCTGATACCTACTACCGTGAAGCAGATTCAGGTAAAAAAACTTGGTTCAACCCTGCTGATATTGATCTCGAACGTGATGAAAAAGGTCGTATCATTTCGGCAAAATACCAAGGTGATGGTCAGGATGTGACTGTTGGCGGTCAAGAAAAAATGTCGAAATCGAAAAATAACGGTATCGACCCGCAAGCGATTATTGACCAATACGGCGCAGATACGGCTCGTGTCTTTATGATGTTTGCTGCGCCACCAGATCAATCTCTTGAATGGTCGGATGCAGGTGTTGAAGGTTCAAACCGTTTCTTAAAACGTGTTTGGCGTTTAACCACAGGTTTCCTTGAAAAAGGCAACAATGCATCTGCGATTGATACTGCACAGCTTTCAACAGGTGCTCAGGATTTACGTCGTAAAACTCATGAAACCATCCAAAAAGTAGGTGATGACATTGAACGTCGTCATGCTTTTAACACAGCAATTGCTGCGTTAATGGAACTTTTGAATGCCAACAACAAGTTTGAAGCAAAAGATGACAACGATATTGCGGTTGCTCGTGAATCGATCATCACCTTATTAACCTTGCTTGCTCCATTTGCACCGCATTTAAGTCAGACTTTATTGGCACAGTTCAACATTGATTTAACTTCAGTGTTATTCCCTGCTGTAGATGAGTCTGCACTCACGCGTAATACGCAAACGATTGTGGTTCAAGTCAATGGTAAACTTCGTGGTAAGTTGGAAGTTTCTGTGGATGCATCTAAAGATGACATCTTGGCACAAGCCAAAGCTTTAC
The DNA here is from genome assembly GCF_030325485.1 of Acinetobacter sp. R933-2. Taxonomy (NCBI): domain Bacteria; kingdom Pseudomonadati; phylum Pseudomonadota; class Gammaproteobacteria; order Moraxellales; family Moraxellaceae; genus Acinetobacter; species Acinetobacter sp. R933-2. The sequence goes on along the minus strand of NZ_JACAIJ010000010.1, from coordinate 30,192 downwards.
CTGAAGTACAACAATTCTTGACAGGTCCAACCAAGAAAGAAATTGTGGTACCGAACAAATTAGTGAATTTGGTGGTTTAATGCTTTTAAGCCTCCCTTTTTTAAAGGGAGGTTTGGAGGGATTTGAAATAAAGGAATCCCCCTAAATCCCCCTTTTCCAAAGGGGGACTTCCTCCCAAAAATAAAAAAGAGAGATTCTCCTCCCTTTTTTAAAGGACTTGCGTAGCGATGCTAGTCAGGAGGGATTTAAAACAAAACCCAAACAAAGCCCGTTGTCAATCAACGGGCTTTGACTTTACAATCTAACTCAAGATTTAAAATTATTTTCCATTCAGGAAGTTTTAGAGGACTCCACATGCATTTGGTTCAACGTGTTGCAGCGATTGTCTTAACTTTAGGGCTGAGTGCAGGCTTAGTCGGCTGTGGTTTTCACTTAAAAGGAACAAATCCGCAAGCAACTCCTTTAGTTTATACCAAATTAAATTTACAGCTTCCTAAAAATACAGAAGACTTAGAAAGTAAGCTGAGTGTTTATTTAACTGCGTCAGGTGTTCAATTAGGTCAAGCAAGTGATGCTTATGTCTTACGTATTTTAGACTACAAACCAATTCGCCATGAGCTAAATGGTCAATTGATTGAAACATTATTACGTTTAAGTGTGACATTTCAAATCGAAGATCAGCAAGGTAATCCTGTTACTGAAGCACGTACTTTAACAGCAGCGCGTAGTTATCAGTATGATGTTGCAACTGTGAATACAGATGATCAACAAGAGAAATATTTAAAACAAGTCATTATTGACGATATTGCACAGCAAATTAGCCGTCAAATTTCAGCAAATCGCTTACCTAAAGCCAAATACTTACCAAGTACTGCAACACCAAAAACAGCACAGTAAATTGATTAGATTATGAAACTCGACTATCTCCAAGCCCTTAAACGTACACAGGAAGCACGTGGTGTTTGGATTATGCATGGTCAAGAGCCACTGCTTGAGCAAAATTTATTAGATGCTTTTCGTAAGGAATGGAATGCTCAAGAAGTTGAGCGGCAACGTTACGACTTAAATAATACCAGTGATTGGAAGCAAGTTTTTAATGCCTTAGACAGTTTATCTTTATTTTCTCAGCACTTGGCTGTGGAAGTGCATGGCAATATCAAACCTGATGCAAATGGTCTAAAACTGCTTAAGCAATATATTCAATACAATGAGCACAATCTTCTTTTGATTGTAATGCCAAAACAAGATGCGAGTAGCTTAAAATCCAGTTTTTTCCAAACCGTTGAAGCCAATGGCGTTGTGGTACAACTCGCTGCTCATTATCCTAAAGATCGTCAACGTATTTTATCAATAGAAGCCGATCAGCTTGGTATTCAACTCGATCAAGACGCTTGGCTTTGGCTTGAACAACATCATGAACATAATTTACTCGCAGCTAAAAACAGCTTGATGCGTGTTGCAGATACGTTTCCAGAACAAAATCATATTCAAATTGAACATCTCTATGAATGCTTACAAGACCAGTCTCGTTATAGTAGTTTTGATTTAAGTGATGCTGTTCTCGCTGGTCATTATGCGCAGTCTGCTAAAATTTTAAATTACTTAATCGAGGCTGGTGAGCCTGCAAGTTTAATTTTATGGACATTAAGTAAAGAAATGCGTTTGCTGATGCAACTCTATGAACAACCGCAAAATGCTTTACAACTTGGTATTTGGAAGAATAAAGTTGCAAATTACCAACAAGCGCTCAGACGCTTAAAGCCACAGTCTTTTTTAGTTTGGCCTACGGTTTTATTGCGTATTGATGCAGCGATAAAAGGCTTAAGTCAAGAAAAACCTGAACATTTAATTCAACAAGCGGTTGCCCTATTATGTGGGTACAGTTTGTTTGAACCAGCTTAAAGAAAATAATTATCATTTATATTTGTTAAAAAAATTCACTTTTTATCCTTATTTACCCCTTATAATTTAAGCAATTATCTCATTTGCTCAAGACCAATATGCCTAAAATAAAATCATCCAAAGTCATTTTAATTATGGTTGGTATTGCTATTATTGCAGCAATTTCTTGGTTTATGTTAAAACCTAAAAACGAACAACCACAATTTATTAGCACAGAAGTTGTCCGTGGTGATATTGAAGACTCGGTCTTAGCAACGGGTGATTTAGAAGCCACTAAAATGGTCAGTGTTGGTGCGCAGGTATCAGGTCAGGTCAAAAAAATGTATGTCAAGTTAGGGGACCAAGTGAAGCAAGGTCAACTGATTGCACAAATTGACTCAGTACGCCAAACCAATGATTTGAAAACGGCTGAAGCAAGTATTAAAAATCAACAAGCTCAATTAGCCACGAAACAAGCCAATTTAGCAAAAGTTGAAGCTGAATATAATCGTCAAAAAAGTATGTTTGCCCAAGATGCAACCTCTAAAGCTGAATACGAAAGTGCATTAGCGGCATTTAAAACAGCACAAGCTGAAATTACTGCTATGAATGCACAGATTGAGCAATCTAAACTCACTCTTGCAACTGCCAAAGAAGATTTAGGCTATACCCAAATTGTTGCGCCAATGACAGGTACTGTTGTGGCTATTGTGACTGAAGAAGGTCAAACGGTAAATGCAAACCAAAGCGCGCCTACAATTGTAAAATTAGCACAACTTGACACGATGACAATTAAATCGCAAATTTCTGAAGCAGATGTGATGAAAGTTGAAGAAGGTCAAAAAGTTTATTTTACAACCTTAGGAGATAGTGAGAAAAAACGTTACGCAACTTTACGTCAGGTTGAACCTGCACCAGAGTCAATTAATACAGAAAATTCAAATACCTCATCTTCTTCTTCGAGTACAGCGATTTACTATAATGCTTTATTTGATGTTCCTAATGATGATGGAAAATTACGAATCGATATGACTGCTCAGGTCTATATCATCCTTGCTGAAGCACGTAATGTATTGACGATTCCTGCCTCTGCCCTACAAGCCTCTAATCGCCCACAACGTTCAGGCAATAAAAATGCAGCGACTGGTGGACAAAATGCTGCTGGTGATGAACAAAAGCGTCAACGTAACAAAGACACTAACAACGCCAATAGTGATCGCCCAGAACGTCTCGAATTAACAGCCGATGAAAAAGCTTTGATTGATCAAGGTAAAGCTTCTGTTGCGATTGTTCGAGTGCTTCAAGCGGATGGCACTGCAAAACGCAAACAAGTCCTTGTTGGTCTGAATAACCGCGTGACCGCTCAAATTATACGTGGCTTAAATGAAGGTGATCAAGTGATCTTAGCTGATGGTTCAGATACATCAAATGATTCAGCAAAACGTAGCAATCGTGGTGGTGGAGTGAGATTCTAACAATGGAACAAAACAATCAGAGCAATCAACCTCTCTTAGAGGTGAGCAATCTGATTCGTGAGTTCCCTGCGGGTGAATCTACGATTCAGATTTTAAAAAGCATTAATCTAAAAATTTACGCAGGTGAGCTGGTTGCCATTGTGGGTCAATCAGGTTCAGGTAAATCAACCCTGATGAATATTTTGGGTTGTTTAGACCAACCTACATCAGGGAGTTATCAAGTGAATGGGCGTGAAACCCGCGAACTTGAGCCTGATGAACTTGCGCAATTACGTCGTGAATATTTTGGATTTATTTTCCAACGCTATCATTTACTGGGTGATTTGAATGCCGCAGGAAACGTCGAAGTTCCTGCGATTTATGCAGGCATGGATCCCACAGTACGTCAGCAACGTTCACATGAAATTTTAACTGAATTAGGGCTGGGCGAAAAAACTGAAAATCGCCCGAACCAACTGTCAGGGGGACAACAACAACGTGTTTCGATTGCACGTGCCCTGATGAATGGTGGCGATGTTATTCTAGCCGATGAACCGACAGGTGCATTGGATAAGAATAGCGGTGTTGAAGTGATGCGTATTTTACGCGAACTGAATGCCAAAGGTCATACTATTATTCTGGTTACCCATGATATGAATGTCGCCAAAAATGCGACCCGTATTATTGAAATCAGTGACGGGAATATTATTTCCGACAAAGCCAATACACCTGAGTACGATGAAGCAATTGAAATCGTTGCTGAAAATGAGCCTAAGGCGCAACGTAAGAAATCATCGAAATGGCGATCAGCCTTAGATCGTTTTGCTGAAGCATTCCGCATGGCTTTATTGGCAATGAATGCACATCGCATGCGAACATTCCTCACCATGCTTGGAATTATTATCGGGATTGCATCTGTTGTTTCAGTCGTTGCACTCGGAAATGGTTCACAGAAACAGATTTTAGAAAATATTAGTAGTTTAGGTACCAACACAATTACGGTGTTCCAAGGTCGCGGTTTTGGTGATAACTCTAAAACAGCACAATTTAAAACCTTAGTCCCTGCTGATGCAGATGCCTTATCTGATCAACCTTATGTTGAAGCAGTAAGCCCTACGGTCAATAGCAACTTAACTGTCCGTTTTAAAGATACAGAAGCATCTGCCACAGTGAATGGTGTCAGTAATGATTTCTTCAATGTGCGTGGTTTGAAGTTTACCTCAGGGCAAGCTTTCGATAAGCATAGTGTCATGCAACGTGCGCAAGATGTGGTGATCGATACCAACACACAAAAGACGTTTTTCAGTGATGGTACTGATCCGCTTGGACAAGTGATTTTGCTGGGCAGTGTACCGAGTCGAATTATTGGTATTGTCGATGCACAACAAGGCATGATGGGCAACTCAGATAGTTTAAATGTTTACTTGCCCTATTCTACCGTCATGAGTCGTATGCTTGGTCAGGCAAATGTACGAAGTATCATTGTCCGTGTTAAAGATGAATACCCAACGGCTGTTGCTGAGAATGCCATTCTGAGTTTGCTCGAACAACGTCATGGTGCACAAGATGTCTTTACTCAGAACTCCGACAGCATTCGTGAAACGATTGAACAAACCACAGCGACGATGACTCTTTTGGTTTCTGCAATTGCCGTGATTTCATTGGTTGTAGGTGGTATTGGTGTCATGAACATCATGCTCGTTTCTGTGACTGAACGTACACAAGAAATCGGAGTACGTATGGCGGTTGGTGCTCGACAAAGTGACATTCTACAGCAGTTCCTCATCGAAGCGATTTTAGTATGTATCTTAGGGGGAGTTTTGGGTGTACTCCTCTCCTTAGGCATCGGACAAATTATTAGTCATTTCGCTAAAGGTACATTCCAAATGGCGTATTCATCAACTTCGATTATCGCCGCATTTATCTGTTCGACTTTGATCGGTGTCGTATTTGGATTTATTCCTGCTCGCAATGCCGCGCAGTTGAATCCAGTTGATGCACTTTCACGTGAATAATTGCAAGGACAAGGAATATATAATGCAAATGAATTTAAGCAAACTTGCAACTGCCTTGCTGCTTGGTAGTTCACTGGTAGGCTGCGCAGCGATTGTCAAAACGCCTTATCAAGCACCTACAGTACAAGTTCCCAATACTTTTGCCTATGATCAAGCAAAGTCTAAGCAAATCCAAACTGACTTGTATGCAGACCAGTGGTGGACTTTGTTTGGTGATACTCAACTGAATCAATTGGTTGATCAAGTTATTCAGAAAAATGCTGACTTAGCTGTTGCAGGGATTAATTTACAAACTGCACGTTTAAAAGCAGGTTTGGCACGAGATCAACAAGGTCCCCGTGTTAACTCTGGTGTGTCCACTGGGCATAGCTTTGATCTCAACTCTGGTGATGATGCCTCTAAGGGCGTTTCTGTCAGTGCAGGGGTCAGTTATGAACTCGACTTGTTTGGTAAATTAGCGCGTCAAACTGAAGCGGCAAAATGGGAGTCTTTAGCGACTGAACAAGATTTACAAGCAACTGGTCAAACGCTAATTGGCACAACGGCGAATTTATATTGGCAACTCGGATATCTCAATGAGCGTTACAGCACAGCACAGCAAAGTTTAGCCACCACACAAAAACTGTATGAACTGGTACGTACTCAATATCGTGCAGGTGCAGTTTCAGGCTTAGATCTGACTCAAGCAGAACAATCTGTACAAAGTCAAAAAGCCAGTTTAAGTCAAATTGAACAGCAGCTAGTAGAAACACGCACTGCTTTGGCGGTGCTCTTACAAATTCCTGTACAACAACTCAATATTCAAGAACCCAAAAAATTACCACGTATTCGCTTACCGAATATTACAGCGGGTTTGCCTGCCGATATTTTGTCACGTCGTCCTGACTTACGTGCCGCAGAATTACGTTTACGTGAAGCACTTGCTTCCAAAGATGCAACTAAAGCCAGTTATTATCCTTCTATAAGTTTGACGGGGAACTTAGGCTCAAGCAGTACGTCACTGACCAATTTACTGAAAAATCCTGCCCTGACTTTAGGTGCAAGTTTAAGTCTGCCCTTCTTGCAATATAATGATATGAAAAAGGATTTAAAAATCAGTGAATTGGATTATGAAAAAGCCATTATTCAATATCGACAAACCTTATATCAAGCTTTTGCTGATACTGAAAATGCACTTTCTAATCGAATTGAATTAGATAAACAAGTTGCTTTGCAGCAGAAAAATTTAGAATTGGCTGAGAAAACTGAACGTTTAACGGATGTACGTTATCGCAATGGTGCAATTGCTTTAAAAAATCTGTTAGATGCGCAAGAAACCACGCGTAATGCACGACTGTCTTTAGTACAAGTCAAGCAAAATCAATACAATGCTTATGTAACCTTAATGCAAGCACTCGGTGGTAGCCCGATTCAGCAATTACCAAATACCACTATCACTGAAGTCACACCATAAATTTCATATAAAAAAGGCACTGAATTCAGTGCCTTTTTACCATCAAGTCATGAATAACTTATTCACTATCCATCATTGATGCGCTCATACCCACAGTATTGAAACCTGCATCTACATACAAAATTTCACCTGTAATACCATTTGCCCAAGGTGAACAAAGGAAAAGTGCGGCATTTCCGACATCTTCAATCGTAACATTACGTTTTAACGGTGCAATTTTTTCATTTGCATCTAACATTTTACGGAAAGATTTAATACCTGAAGCTGCTAAAGTACGGATTGGACCTGCCGAAATCGCATTTACACGAATCCCTTCTGCACCTAAACTCGATGCCAAATAACGTACACCTGCTTCTAAAGATGCTTTTGCCATGCCCATTACATTGTAGTTTGGCATGACTGACTCAGAACCTTGGTAAGTCAATGTTAATAAGCAACCTTGACGCGCAAGTAATAATGGTTTTGCTGCACGCGCCATCGCAATAAAGCTATACGCACTAATATCATGCGCAACTTTAAAACCTTCACGATCAGTTACGTCCGTAAAGTCACCATCCAAAGTATGTGCAGGTGCAAAGCCAATCGAATGCACAACACCATCTAAACCATCCCAATGCTTAGCAAGCTCAGCAAATGCATGATCAATTTCAGCATCAACAGCAACATCACAAGGGAAAACAAGTGTTGAACCAAATTGTTCAGCAAAATCATCTACACGTTTTTTCAGTTTTTCATTTGGATAAGTAAATGCAAGCTCTGCTCCTTCACGATGAAGTGCTTGAGCAATACCAAATGCAATCGATAATTTACTTGCGATACCTGCGATCAGGAAGCGTTTACCTGCCAAAAGTCCTTGTGCCATGAAATTCTCACTCGAATAAGTTTGTATGCATAATGCCAAGACTCAAGACAGAACAAAATTGCATAATGCATCTTTTTTTATATCTTTCACTAAATCATAAAAAAATCGCTCATAAAGAGCGATTTTTCAAATGTTCATCATCAAGGATTAATCATCACCTTGTAATAAGCTAAATAAACGCATGAATGAATAATACATCCAAACTAAGGTTGCTAATAATGCGATACCACATAGCCATTCAAATGCTTTCGGTGCGCGTTGCGCAGCAGCATTTTCAATTAAATCAAAATCTAAGATCAAGTTTAATGATGCGATTACAGCAACAAAAGCTGCAAATCCGATTCCTAACCAACTGCTTTCAAATAGACCAGGAATGCTTGAACCAAATGCCAAATTCATGATGAATTGCACAACAAAAACCAAAGCAATTGCGATTGTTGCAGACATCACAATCGATTTAAATTTTTCAGTTGCACGAATAATTTGAAAACGATACAAACCAAACATCACAAAAGTCGTTACAAAAGTTGCCAGTAATGCTTGTAAAGGAACACCTGGAAATTTCAACTGAAAAATCACAGATGCACCACCTAAAAATGCACCTTCAAATAAAGCATAAGGAATTGCAAGAACACGCGCTGTATTTGGCTTAAAAGTTGCCACTAAAGCAATGATTAAACCACCAATAGCACCGACCATTGCCGCTGCATAAGCAAGACCAAAATTCGCAGTGGCGAAACTATAAAGAAAAACACCTAAACCAAGCACAGCCGCAATTACAGTCAATAATACTGACTTTTGGATTGCACCTTGAATGGTCATGGGTTGACTATAATCTGCATGTGTTTCCACACGGGTTAAAATAGGGTTATTACTTTGCATATTTCAACTCATTGTAATATTTAAAATATAAAGGGATTGTAAAACGGATTATTTTAAAATTGATGTACAGCTTACTTCTTTTTGTAACAAAACCAAAAATATTGCCTAAAGCAGTATAACTTAATTTTTTAAAATACACAGCGCATAAAAAAGAGGCAATTTCTGCCCCTTCTTCGCTTACAAAATATCGAATTAATCTTGATTTGAGATAAAGAAATATTGACGATAGTATTTTAACTCTGCAATTGAGTCACGAATATCATCCATTGCCAAATGTGAGGCATTTTTCTTAAGACCACTCATAATCTCAGGGCGCCAGCGTTTTGCTAACTCTTTCACAGACGATACATCTAAATTACGATAGTGGAAATATTGTTCCATTTCAGGCATTAAACGATGTAAAAAACGACGATCTTGGCAAATTGAGTTACCACACATTGGCGATGATTTTGGATTTACCCATTTCTTTAAAAACTCTAAAGTTTGTAACTCTGCATCACGTGCAGTCAATTTACTACGACGTACACGCTCAATCAGACCTGACTGACCATGTTGTTTGGTATTCCATTCATCCATCGCATTTAAAATAATATCTGACTGATGTACTGCTAGCACTGGACCTTCCGCAAGAATATTTAAATGATCATCCGTTACAATGGTCGCAACTTCAATAATTTGATCATTGTCTGTATCAAGACCTGTCATTTCAAGATCAATCCAAATCAAGCGTGTATCTGGGGTGCTGCTGCTCATAAAGTGCAATCTTATTAGGCTATAAAACATGAATAGTAGCAAATTTCTGACATCTGCGCTGTAATTCATTCGTTCAGCATGTTATTTTTGCCTTCTTATTTTTATGGTTTTTTAGGACATGAATGGCTTTAATTCGTAAACGTCGTTTAACTGAACAGCAACAACGTCGCATTCAGAAACAACATAAAACACGTCAAGAAGAAATCGACACTTCAAATGACCTCGAAGGTTTAGTTGTCCAACATTATGGACGCCAACTTGAAGTACAAGCCCTTTCTGTTCCTGATCAACATCCTGAAAAACCGCAAGTTAAAGTAGGTGATCCTGAACCATTTTGGAAAGCCATTGAGCTAGGCAGTGTTTGGCGTTGTCATACACGTACAAACTTAGAACTTTTGGTCACAGGTGATAAAGTCAGATGGCAAGCTGACCCAAATACAGGTTTGGGTATTATCACAGCCATTCATCCACGAACATCACTACTCACCCGCCCTGACCGTTATCATAAGGTTAAACCTGTAGCAGCAAATATTAGTTTAATTGTGATTGTGTTTGCTGCTTTACCTGAGCCTGCACCCACACTGATTGATCGTTATCTCGTTGCTTGCGCTGATGCAGATATTCCAGTGTTATTGGTACTTAACAAGTCTGACTTACTCAAAGAAAATGATCCTATTTTAGATATGCTCAAAGAATATCAAGATTTAGGTTATGAAGTCCTCATTACACAATCTGAAGGCGACTTAAGCCCACTTGCACAACGTCTTGATAATGAAACGGTTGCTTTTGTCGGTCAATCTGGTGTGGGTAAAAGCTCTCTGATCAATGTCATTGTTCCTAATGCGGCACAAAAAACCAATATCATTTCTGAAAATTCAGCTTTAGGGCAACACACCACGACCTCTACACGTTTAATTCGCTTTGGTGAAAATGGTGCGCTGATTGACTCACCGGGTATTCGTGAATTTGGGCTTTGGCATTTAGATTTAGAAAAAATTGATGCAGGATTCCCTGATATTGCGGATTTTCTAGGGCATTGCCAGTATCGTAATTGTACCCATACCCATGAAAAACAATGCGCTTTAAAAAATGCTGTAGCAGAAGGTAAAATTTTACCGCGACGCTTAGACAGTTATTTACGCTTAGTTGAAGAAATTACTGAGGCGCAACAAAAAAATTAATTTTCTTTAAATGTAGCCTTGAAGCAGTGATTTTGATCACCATATATATAGGCTATACTCGTCGACACAAATTTTGATTGTAATTAGGTGCATTGTGGAACGTTGGTTTGAATTTATGGGGAATCACCCCTTTTTATTCGGTATTTTAGCTGTATTGGTTGTTTTGTTCTTCGTTTTCGAAGGTCAACGCAACGGTCGCAAAATCTCTCCACAATCATTGGGTATTTTAGTTAAAGCTAAAAATGCAATGTTGATTGATTTACGTGATGCCAAAGATTTTCGCGAAGGTCATATCAGTGGTAGCCGAAATATTCCATACAGCAAAATTACCAGTCACCTCGAAGAGTTAAAAACTGCTGATCGTCCACTTGTATTCATTTGTAATATGGGGCAAGTTGCAGGCAGTGCTTTACAACAAGTCGGTCATACCGACAGCTATCGTTTAGATGGCGGTATTAGCAATTGGAAAGCCCAAGGTTTACCTTTGGTCAAAGCGAAATAACTTAAGGAGTTATAAAATGACAGCTGAAGTAATCGTATATTCAACCACTTTCTGTCCATATTGCGTTCGTGCAAAAAGTCTTCTTGAGCGTAAAGGTGTTGCTTTTACCGAAATCAATCTCGATCAAGAGGCACCTGAAGTGAAAGTTGAGCTTATGCAAAAAACTCGTCACCGTACTGTGCCACAAATTTTTATTAAAGATCAATTTATCGGTGGGTTTGACCAGCTTTACGCTTTAGAAAAAGAAGGCAAACTTGACGATTTATTGGCATAAACAACTGTACATTAGCTATTCATCTTAAGGAATATAAAGAATGACTGAAGAACAACAAGCTCAACCACAACTTGCTTTAGAACGTATCTATGCAAAAGACTTATCTTTTGAAGTACCAGGAGCACAAGTTTTTACTAAAGAATGGCAGCCTGAGTTAAACATCAATTTGTCTTCTTCTGCAGAAAAAGTAGATCCTACTCACTTTGAAGTGTCTTTAAAAGTTGTTGTCCAAGCCAACAATGCAGGTGAAACTGCATTTATCGTTGATGTCACTCAAGCGGGTATTTTCCTTATTGATGGAATCGAAGAAGACCGTCTTCCTTACATCTTAGGCGCATATTGTCCAAATATTTTATTCCCTTTCCTTCGTGAAGCGGTAAATGATTTAGTGACTAAAGGTAGCTTCCCACAATTACTTCTTACTCCAATCAATTTTGATGCAGAGTTCGAAGCAAATATGGAACGTGCTCAAGCCGCTGCTGTTGAAGGTCAAGCTTAATTTTTAAGCCATGACTTTGCTAAAAAGACCGCTTTATGCGGTCTTTTTTTTGTTTTGATACGCTTTCGATTTCACCTAAACTTCACATTCCTCACAACAACACCATTTTATAATTTTGAAAATAAACAAAAAATAAAGGCTTCAACATGCCATTTACCCCATTACATTTAGGCTTAGGTGCAAGCTGCAAAGCGATTGCTCATAAAAAATTTAGTTTTATGATTTTTGCAGGTACACAAGTGTTAATGGATTTAGAACCCTTATTTGGCATGATTTTAGGTTGGAATACTTTACACCTCTACACTCATCATTTACTTGGTGCATTGCTCATAGGCTGCATTGCCATCGTGATCGGGAAGCCGATCAGCGAATTTACCTTGAGGGTTATTTTCAAAGAAAGCAACTGGCAAATCTCATGGAAAACTGCGATGTTGAGTGCATTCATTGGTAGTTTTAGTCATCTATTTTTAGATGCGCTCATGCATACAGATATGTATCCATTTTTCCCACTCAGTCAAACGCAAATACTGGCAACTTTAATGCCTTATTCATTTATTTTTTATGGCTGTTTGGTTGGATTGGCAATTGGTGGAATAGGCTTTTTAATTCGCCGTGACGAATCATAGAACATACAAAATTACTCAACAATCGTTCTAAATGTTAGGTTAATCCTTGCTGTCTTTATTTTCTTGGTCGGTGGTAGGCGATGAAGCCAAAACGTCTGTGTAGTGTCTTTCATCACCAATAAACTGCCATTTTCTAAAATGACATCTATCTTTTCTTTACTTTGTTTATGTTTAAACACAAATTTTCGTATAGCACCAAAACTTAATGATGCAATGGCACCATTAAGTTTTAAGTCTTTTTCAGCATCACTATGCCATGCCATTCCCTCGTCACCTGTATGGTATAAGTTCAATAAACAAGCGTTAAAGGTTTCATTTGTCTTGGCTTCGACCAAAGCTTTTAGTGTCAATAATTCAGGTGTCCACGGCAAAGCATATTTGTGAATGTTGGAATATGTATATTCAAATGCTTGATCGCCATACCATGCCGCTTTTCTTTTTGTCGTTAGGGTTTTACCAAAAATAATGGCTTGATCATGTTGCCATGCAATGGACATCAGTAACTTTTCAAAATAATCATTTGCTTCAGTTTCAGTCAATATTTGACCTAAATAATAGACACAGCCGTCATAGGGTAATAAATTTTGTTGTGGGTCAATATGGTTCATTGCGAGATGTTGCATCACACTGCACTCCTTCCCAACCAATCATTGCGCTCTTGCGTGTCTTTCCCCAATGATAATCTCCTAAAGCACCCGTAGCTTGAATGACACGATGACAAGGAATTAAAAATGCCACAGGATTATGACCAATTGCGGTTCCAACGGCACGTGAGGCTTTTGGATTTCCAATATACTCAGCGATTTCACCATAACTCGACAATTGTCCTTGAGGAATTTTTAATAGGCATTCCCATACTTTGAGTTGAAAGTCTGTACCTTTTAGATGCAATTTTATTTGTGCTAAATGCTGTTTTTGATCTTTTTCTTGACCTCGCTTGATTGCATGAAAAAAATCTAAAGCATTATTTTGTCTTTCATTCTTATTTTCCAAAAACTGTGCATTTGAAAATTTTTCTTTTAAATTTTGCAAACCTTGATCTTTATTTTCCACAAAACTCATCGCACAAATTCCTTTAGATGTAGAAGCGATAAAGACTTTTCCAAAAAGCGTTTCTGTCAGATCATATTCAATACACAAATTTGAACCACCATTTTTATATTCAGCAGGACTCATCCCTTCAATTTGAATAAATAAATCATGCAAACGACTTGAACTTGATAAACCTGTCGCAAAACTCGCATCTAAAATAGAAGATGATTTTGGTGTATTTAGAAGTGTTTTAGCATGTTGTAAGCTGATGTATTGTAAAAATTTTTTAGGGCTAGTCCCTGCCCATTCTGTAAATAAACGTTGAAAATGTGCAGGACTTAAATGAAGCTGTGCCGCAACATGATCTAAATTAGGCTGCTCTTTAAAATGCTGTTGAATATATTCGATGGCTTTGGCAATACGCTCAAACTGTATATGTTGCTGCATCATGCTCTCCTTTTTCGTCTTGCTTTTAAACCACCTTATCAACCGAAAAGATAAAAATAAATCCAGATCATGCGCACTTTTCTAATATTTCATACCATAAAAAACCGCATCTCAATGCGGTTTTAAAAGGGACAGATTTAACTTTCAAATTTGATGATCAATTTAACGATAAATTTTATGCCCTTGATCACGAATCTCAGCAATTTTCTTTGCTTCTATTTTGGCATGATCTAAGTGACCACCTTTGACCAATGATTGAGTTTTATCAATTTCTGCAATGATCTGATCATATAATTGTGTTGAGCTTAGAGCTTGTGTATCACCACGACCTTTGAGTTTAACTTTTTTAGCATCATTTGCTGCAACACGCATATTATCTAAAGCTTTATTGGCATCAGCAGCGTTATTACTCTGATTAAATGCTTTATAGTTTTTCGCAAGGGTTTTCATATTATCTTCTAGACTTGCAGCAAAGCTCATTGAGCTCATGACAAATGTTGAAGAAAGTATCATCGTGGCTAAAGTTTTTTTGATCATCTCGATCATCCTTTAAAACTGTGGCTGTAAATAAAAATTAAATAGCGCAATAGTGTTATATTTATTGTCCATTTATATGCTTAAACATAATTTAAAATCATTGAAAATTGCAAATAAAAAATGCAACGAATTCGTTGCATTTTCTTTGGTTATGATCAGCTTATTTCACCTAAGCAATACATCTTAAAATATTCAATCGTATTAAACGGGTTCTATTTCATGATGTAAGGCATCATGAATTGCCTCAACAAGCTGCTGAGCAATTTCTTGTTTAGATGCTTTCTCTAAATCCCGTTTTTCCATTTGATATTGTTCAGCAAAGAACACAATCATGGCATTTTGATCTGAAGCAAAGCCAATATCCGCACGAGATACATCATTACAAGCAATCATATCTAGTTTTTTTGCTACAAGCTTACCTGCTGCATATTCTTCGACATTACGTGTTTCAGCAGCAAAACCTACCATAAATGGGCGCTTCTCTTGCTGAGCAATCGTTGCGACAATATCAGGGTTTTTAATCAGCGAAACATTGAGTTCATCGCCCGATTTTTTAATTTTATGTTCAGCAACTTCAGCCACTCTATAGTCTGCTACGGCTGCGGTTGCGATAAAAATATCACAGCCTTCTTCAAGCTGGTTCATACTTTCATCTAGCATTTTTAAGGCAGATGAAACATTGATACGTTTCACACCATTTGGTGTATCTAAACTCACAGGACCTGCTAATAAAGTGACTTTTGCTCCTGCGCTATAACATGCAGCAGCTATCGCAAAGCCCATTTTCCCAGTACTATGATTAGAAATATAGCGCACAGGATCTATGGCTTCACGTGTAGGACCTGCCGTAATTGTCACTCTTTTCCCTGCCAATAAACCAAATTTTTCTGCAATTGCTCTTTGGGCTTGGTGGAAATAATCTTTGACTTGTTCAGCTAATACTTCAGGCTCAGGCATACGCCCTAAACCCACATCACCACATGCTTGTGAACCTGCCTCAGGCATGATGACATGTACACCATCTTCAACCAACGTATTAAGATTACGTTGAGTTGCTTTTGCTGCCCACATTTGTTGATTCATTGCAGGTGCAACCCAAACAGGTGCTTTCGTGGCTAAATATAATGTACTGAGTAAGTCATCTGCTAAACCTGCTGCAAACTTAGCAATCGTGTCACAGCTTGCAGGTGCAACCAAAACTAAATCTGCCCAACGTGCCAGTTCAATGTGCCCCATGCCCGCTTCTGCTTCGGGGTCTAATAATTCAGTATGAACTGGATTACCTGATAATGCCTGAAAGGTTAATGGCGTAATAAATGCCTGAGCACCTTTAGTCATGACCACACGAACATTAAAACCATAATCCTTTAAACGACGGACAAGAATCGCACTTTTATATGCCGCAATTCCGCCAGTGACAGCAAGAATAATATTTTTATTAGAAAATACACTGAGATCGAAACTCACGATCAGGCTACCTTTCTGTTGCAGTGGCGCTCACAATATCATTAAATAATGTATCTCCCAAGTAACTCAAAGGAGAAAAGTGAAAATTAAAATAAATCAATACAGTGAATAAGAATGAATCATTCCACAAAATCCTCTATCAAAGAATGGCCAGAACAAGAACGCCCACGAGAACGTTTACTTCAGCAAGGTGCAGAAAGTCTTTCTGATACCGAATTATTGGCAATATTTTTACGCTCAGGATCAAAACAGCACTCTGCTGTTGAACTCGCACGCTTACTCATTCAACATTTTGGCAGTTTAAATCGTGTATTTGATGCCGCACTTGAAGATTTAAAACAATTTCATGGTATTGCTGAAATGAAGTACTCACAACTGATGGCAGTTAAAGAGTTAGGACGGCGCTATCTAAGACATCATTTATACCAAGGAATGGACTTAAGTCGTTCTGATTTAATTCAAGAATACCTACGTTATGAACTGGTTGGTGAAACACAAGAAGTTTTTGCTGTATTGTGCTTAGACAGCCAATTACGCAAACTTAGTTTTAAAAAATTATTTTATGGTTCACTTAATTATTGTTCTATTTCTATCAATCAAATTTTACGTTATGCCATCCAAAAGCAAGCGACTTTTTTAGTCATCGCACACAACCATCCTTATGGTCAAGCATTGCCTTCGGAAACAGATCTACAATTAACAAAAGAAATTTTTCAGGCATGTCAGTTAGTCGAAATTCAACTCATTGATCATATTATCATTACAATAGATAAAAATTATTCATTTGCAGAGCATCAACAAATCAAAGCCGTACATTTAACTACTAAATCGTATTGACAAGGTGTAAGGAAGTGAGGAAGATCGTAGAAAAATAAATGATTCGATTCACATGATTGTTCGGGAACAAAACGATACTTTTAAACTACTTTTTTCATGGCGTGGCACAATTTTACCCAAGGTACTACCACCGTTAGGTTTTGTCATGCTGATTTCTGCCATTGTGGGTGGAATTGAATATACGGGTCTATATCGTTTTCCAGAATTACCTTTAGTCGGATTTACTTTAATCGGTGTTGTACTATCAATTTTTCTAGGCTTTAAAAATACGGCTTGTTATGACCGTTGGTGGGAAGCACGTAAACTCTGGGGCATGCTCATTGCCAATGCACGCCATTTTGACCGTGATTGTCGTATGTTCCCTCAAGGTCGTCGTGAGCGAATTATTCAACATGTTATTGTTTTTGCAAATGTATTACGCGATCGCTTACGTCACCAAACAGCAAGCCCCGATGTCTTGGTTGAAACGAGTGGGATGAGTCAACAGGCTTTAAAACAGCTATATCAACAGTCCAATGCTCCCCAATACACACTCAGCTTGATCCAATGGGAGCTGATGCAAGCTCTGAAAGAAGGTGAAATTTCCGATATTATTTACACTCAACTCAATGAGCATGTTAATGAATTAAGCCTTGTACAAACAGGTTGTGACCGTATCGCCACGACACCTTTACCTTTTGCTTATTCTGTTTTACTCAATCGTACTGTGTATTTTTTCTGTTTTATGCTGCCCTTTAGTTTAGGCTCATTATTGGGTTTAGCAACACCACTTTTAGTTGGAATTTTAGCTTATACATTTTTAGGCTTAGATGCTTTAAGCTCTGAAATTGAAGAACCTTTTGGTACACAAAGTAATGATTTACCCTTAGATGCGATGGTACGTACGATTGAGATCGAGTTATTAGGTACTTTAGGTCGACCAACACCACCGCCGATTCAAGCACAGGATCATAATTTGCTTTAACTCGAATTTTCTTTTCTCTGATCCTAACCTAACATTCCTCCACAAGAAGAATAAGCTTTATCTATTCTAAATTTCAGTAATAAGAAGTTTTGCTTCTTTTTAGGAATAAGGTTAGAGAGAAATTAAATTATGCATTTATGCATTAATGAAAACTCTCCCAAATCCCCACTTGCCCTTCTTTTACACGTGGAATATTGCCCAGTTTAATCCAAGGCATATGACTGCCATGAAAATCACTACCAACCGATACTTTTAAATTAAACTGCTCAATCATCCGATCGACCATTTTTCGGGTAGATACAGACTCAATTGCTGGTGGAAGTTCAACAGCATCACCACCAAATTGAGCAAAAATTTCAATCAGATAACGAATATTGGTTGCTGATAAATCATAACGTGTTGGATGTGCCAATACGGCAAAGCCTTGGCTCTGATGAATCACATCAATGGTTTCTTTTAGACCTAAACCATCAAATTTCACATAGGCTTTTTTACCTTCTTTAATATATTTATCAAAGGCTTGTTGTGGACGTTGTACAATACCTTTTTCAACCAAAGTTTTAGCAATATGCGTTCGTGTTACACGATCTGCTTCACCGTCTACTTTTGCAATGACATCGGCATAAATATCTTGACCAATTAAAGGAATCAACAAGTCACAAATTTGCTTGGAACGTACAGCACGAATTTTTTTTTGTTCTGCTAAAAGTTGTTGTAATGGCTCAGGATTTTGCATATTTAATGCAACAATATGTACCCCATAACTTTTTTTTGTAGCAGGTCGTGACCATTGACTTGAGATTTCCACCCCTGAAATCAGTTGCATTCCTAGACGTTCAGCATAATTTTGCGCACGCACTACACCATCCATCGTGTCATGGTCTGTCAATGCAAAGGTCTTTATACCCAGTGCATGTGCAGCTTCTATTAATTCTTCAGGACTGAACGTTCCATCTGAAATTGTACTATGCGTATGTAAATCGACACCAATCATTGTTTGTATTATGCTAAGCCACCAAAATTGGAATATTGTACTGTAGCATGAAAGCGCTATTTGATTACCTACCTATTATTATCTTCTTTTATTTTTATAAAACGACAGATCCCAAAGACAATCAACATCCTCTCCTTGAACTCATTGGCAGTACAGGCAATGCCGATCAGAACCATATTTTGGTTGCCACTTGTGCGTTGATGATTTCCACTCTTGTGGTCTATGGCTGCTTATTCTTTGCTCAAAAATTCAAACTCGAAAAGATGCAATGGTTCATTGTCATTATGTCTTTGATTTTTGGTGGAGTTACGCTTGCTTTTAGCGATGTTACTTTTATTAAAATGAAAGCAGTCATTTTAAATCTTGGTATAGGTATAGGCTTTTTAGTTACACCTTTGTTTAACAAAGAACGCTTACCGATTATTCAAAAGATGTTAGGCTCTATGCTAGATTTAACACGTCAAGGTTGGATGCGTCTAAACTGGGCATGGTGTGGTCAATTCTTTCTCTTAGCAACATTACATTACTTTTTTGGTTTCTTGTATATGGATGGCAAATACTGGGGCGAATTTACTGCATTTGGCGATATTATCGTATCCTTGAGCTACCTAGCTGTTATACTGTTTTGCTTAAGAAAACATTTTAAAACCTCAGATTAATTAGGTCAGATTTCATGCCTTTATTTGTCATTACCTGTACCGACCAAGATGGTACAGTTGAAAAACGTCTTGCAGTTCGCCCTCAACATATTGCTCGTTTAGAAAAATTAGATGCTGAAGGACGTGTAATCGTTGCTGGTGCAATGCCAAAAGATCGTGAAAACCCTCAAGCAGGTTTTTACGGCAGCACGATGATTTTAGACTTTGAAAGTCGTGAAGCACTAGATGAATGGTTAAAAGATGAACCTTTCCTAAAAGAAGGGGTTTATAGTCATGTGGATGTCAAACCATTTAATAAAGCGTTTCCTAAAGGATAAAATGATGCGCGCTGTCATCCCAAGCTTAGTTGTTTTATCTCTATTTGGTTCATCCCTCTCATGGGCTGAACCAGCTCCAAGCGCTACCACAACGACTGAGAGTCAACTTACTCAACCTCATAAACCCAGTATTATTCCTGCTGTGGCTGGTGCAAATGCAATTGTACAAAATCAAGCACAGCTTAAAGAGAATAAACCGTTAACAGCCGAACAAATTGTCAAAGAAAAAGCCTCTCAAGATGCAAAAGTCAAAGCTTTGGTCAAAGACCAAGCAACTCGTCTACAACAACTTGAAAAAGCCAATTTAGAAGCCCTTACACAAAACCAAGAATTACAGTTAAAAAATGATAATTTAGGTGTACAAGTTCAAGTTTTACAAAGTGAACAAAGTGCTCAAATGTTTTTGTATGGTGCTGCCACAATTGCAGTTGGCGTACTCCTCGGTTTTTTAATTGCAAGTTATATTTATACCAAACGTCGTCGTCAGTGGTAAGCCACTGACTTTGCCTCGTCTAACCACTTTCTCACTTATTTAATCGCTTAAAAGGTTATCTACGTTGTCAAATGCCATTCAAACCGCCGACTTAGATTGGCAATGTGTTGATGGAATCGAAGTTCCTATTTCTAAACAATTTGGTGATGTCTATTTTTCAAAAGATAATGGATTACTCGAAACACGCCATGTATTTTTAAATGGGAATGACCTACCCGATCGTTTAGCAAATTTAAATAATTTTGAATATTTTAGTGTAGGTGAAACAGGTTTTGGCACAGGTCTAAATATTTTAGCGTTATGGCAGTTATGGCAACAAGTACGTCCAAATAATCATAGTCATTTACATGCGATTAGCGTTGAAAAATTTCCACTGTCTAAACAAGATTTGATTCGTGCTCTAAGCGTTTGGACTGAACTTAAGCCATTGGCAGAACAACTCATTCAACAATATCCATTGCCAATTGCAGGTTGTCACCGTTTAAGCTTTCCTGATGAACGTTTTTCTATTGACCTGTGGCTTGGTGATGCACATGATGTATTTCCTTTAATGGCAAAAACACATCAGGTCAATGCTTGGTTTCTAGACGGTTTTGCGCCGTCATGTAATCCTGATTTATGGGAAGAAAATATTCTTCATCATATTATTCGACTTTCTGACGTTGGAACAAGCTTTGCTTCATTTAGTGTGGCAGGGGTACTAAAACGCGGTTTAAAACAACATGGTATTTCAATTTCACGACCAAAAGGTTTTGGGCATAAACGTGAAATGCTCAAAGCGATGTGGAATGCACCAGAAATACAGGAAAATATTAATTCAAACAATGAAGCCTCTGAAAATATTCATTTAACTCAAAAAAAAAGCGTATTAAATGCATCCCCTAACTTTAATCAGCGCCAGATTGCGATTATTGGCGCTGGAATCGCAGGTTTAAGTGCTGCAT
This sequence comes from Acinetobacter sp. R933-2, assembly GCF_030325485.1. Lineage (NCBI taxonomy): Bacteria > Pseudomonadati > Pseudomonadota > Gammaproteobacteria > Moraxellales > Moraxellaceae > Acinetobacter > Acinetobacter sp. R933-2. The sequence goes on along the minus strand of NZ_JACAIJ010000010.1, from coordinate 9,119 downwards.
GGGCATTTGCCGAGCGTGGTCATCAAGTCAGCATTTACGACCAATCAGCGCCATTGGCAGGTGCTTCAGGTAACCCCCTTGCCTTACTGAATCCAAAACTTAGTCCAATTGCACAGACATCAGATCATTTGATGACATTAGCATGGCAATATGCCAAGCACTACTACCCTCAGTTTCATGCTTTTCGCCCGCTTAGCATTCATCAAATGCTGCAAAAAAACCCAGAAGAGGCATTGGCTTTAGTTGAACAATATAGTTCTGAGGTTTTTGAATATGGTGTCGCAAGCAACTTTGAGCTGAAAACCCAATATGACAACTTAAAATTAAAACAAGCAGGTGCTGTATTACCACATCAACTTCGTGATCAGATCCTTGAACATCCTTTGATTCATTTCCAGCATGCACATATTTCGAGTTGTGCAAAAAATACAGAGCATGACACGCAACTTCAACTTTTAGATGAAAATCAAAGTAGCTTAGGGAAATTTGATCACGTTATTATTTGTTGTGCGCGTGAAAGCCAAGCATTTTTTTCACATTATCCACGCCTTAGAGCAATTCGAGGACAAGTTAGTTGGCTTAAAAATAGTCATAAAACTTTAAATCCCCAATTTGCCTATAGCTTTGGTGGTTATTGTATGCAATTCGATGCTGAACATTTGATTACAGGTGCTTCTTTTTACCCTGAACGTGATGATACAGAAGTCCTGCCTGAAGACCATGCTCATAATTATAGTCTGATCGCAGATGCCTTTCCTGAATACGCCAAAATTTTACCAAGTATAGACACTTGGCAAGGTCGTGCTTCTGTACGTGCACAAACTTTAGATTATTTTCCAGTCGTTGGGCAAGGTGTTGAAGAAATTGAGCTGTATACACTCGCAGGTTTGGGGTCAAAAGGTTTTTTATTTGCGCCGTTGTGTAGTGAAGTCTTAGCTGCATTGGTTTTAAAAGAAGCTTGCCCTATTTCACAAACTTTATTAGAAAAACTCAGCCCCAAACGAGGTCAAAAGAAAGTACGTGTACGTAAACCTTATTATCAAGCACCAAATGGCTAAGTTATTTTTAAAAAGTATTTTTTATTTTCAATATTAAAAAAGCGCCTGACGGCGCTTTTTTTTATGCTTCTTGCTCCAAAGGCAAGCCCGCATCACGTGCTGCACGTGTACCACCCATAAGCACGACATAATCTCGAGAGTTATCTAAACTTTCTAATTTTTCAGCCGCACGTGGTGCTTTACTGCCACCACCGCATAAAATATATATAGGCTGATCCGAATCCACTTGAGTTAAACTTTCCGCAGTTAAGCTGTCTATGGGCTGATTAACAGCGCCTTTAACATGCCCCTCAGCAAAAGCTTTCGCATCACGAACATCCCAGATAATCGCATTTTCTGGGAACTCAAATGTTGTAATTTCTTGTTTACGGATCATTGTACACTCCTTTGATGTAAACAACACTTGGCAAATGAAGAAAACATCCCTAGCATCTCAGATATTCTTTCACTTTGTAAAGGTCTAAACCATGCCTTCTTTCGATATTGTTTCAGAATTAGAAGTTTTTGAAGTAAATCATGCAGTTCAAAACACTCAAAAAGAGATCTTAACTCGTTTTGACTTCCGCGGACAGGATGTTTCTATTGAATTAAATGAAAAAGCCAAAGAAATTAAAATTTCCACAGAAAGTGATTTCCAATGTGAGCAAGTCTATAGCATGCTTGAAAATCATTTCTTTAAACGCAAAGTCGATATTCAAGCACTTGATCCACAAAAAATGACGGCTTCTGGTAAAAACGTGATCCAAGTCATTAAACTTAAAGATGGTCTTGACTCTGATACTGCAAAAAAAATTAATAAAGCCATTAAAGAAAGTGGCATCAAAGTGCAATCATCTATTCAAGGTGACAAAATTCGTGTGACCGATAAAAAGCGCGATACTTTACAGCAAGTCATGGCGTTTTTAAAAGAACAGCAGTTTGGTGTTCCTTTACAATTTAATAACTTCAAAGACTAAGTCTTTCCTGTTTGCTATAGGTTAAATTATGACTCAGACCAATCGTCTATCTAAGCTGGTAAATGCCACTTCAAAACTTCCAAAAGGGATTCAAAGTACAATTCTCAGTAAAGCTTTTGGTCGAGTCGTACCTATGGTTGGTACAGCAAAATTACGTTATATAGAAATCACCCCTTCACGCGTTGAAGTGAAAATCGAAAATAATAAAAATATGCAAAATCATATTGGTCAAGCACATGCTTGCGCCATGGCTTTAGTCGCTGAAACTGCAACAGGTTTTGTAACAGGAATGAATATTCCTGACTCATGCATTGTGCTCATCAAACACATGAATATTCAATTTAAACGTCCATCTAAAGGTGGTTTAACCGCCGTTGCAACGCTCACAGATGAACAACGTAAAATGATGCAAGAAAGTGAAAAAGGTGAAACCCTTGTTCATGTCATCGTAAAAGATGAGTCAGGACAAGAACCTATTCAATGTGAAATGCTTTGGGCTTGGGTTGCAAAGTCACATCTGAAAAACAAGTAACTAAAAATCAAATAAATGTAAATAAAACTTACTTTTAGGTAAGTTAAAATTTTACCAAATTACTTAAAATAAGTGACGATTATTCACTTTATTGATCATCCATAAAACATCAAGATGATATTTCAAAAATCATCTTGAGAAAAAAATGTCAGTATTTACAGTTAAAAAAACTTTAGCTCTTAGCTCTATTCTTACAGCTTTGTTACTTGTTGCATGTCAGCAAAACCCTCACCAAGTCGCTGCCTCTGTCACCGATAAAACCCTTAATGCAATTTCATCTACACAACAAGCTGAACAAAACAAAAAAATTGTGGTCGATTTTTATGAAGGCGTATTTTTAAAACACCAAGTCAAAGCCTATTCTGACCTTTATATTGGTGATCAATATATTCAACATAATCCACATGTTCCTGATGGCAAAGCACCTTTTGTAAATTACTTCACTCAACATTTTCAAGAACATCCAGAAGCAAAAAGCGTAATAAAACGTGCAGTAGCTGAAGGTAATTTAGTCTTTTTACATGTTCATTCAACACAAAATGCACAAGATCGTGGTGTAGCAATTGTGGACATTTTTAGAGTTGAAAACGGTAAAATTGTTGAACATTGGGATGTACAACAAGACGTTCCTGCTCAAAGCGCTAACACCAATACGATGTTTTAGCGTTGGTATTCTGCAACACTCTAGACATAAAAAATCCCAAACAATGTTGGGATTTTTAATTGAAAAGTTAAGCACTTTGCGTAGCAAAAAACTTCTCTTTGACTTCATCAGGAATTTGGCGTTTATTTCCAGTGACATCAACTGCAACAAAGGTAAATACACCTTCGGTTACCCGTTTTGCAGAACGTGAACTGTCATGGCTATCCCATACTTCGATCTGCATTTGAATTGAAGTATTGCCTACTTTTAAAATTTTGGTATAGCAACTGATGACATCACCAACTTTGACTGGAACTAAAAAAGTCATTTGATTAATTGAAATCGTTGCACAGCGTCCCTTACTAAAACGCTCAGCATGAATTGCACCAGCCAAATCCATTTGTGAAACAATCCAACCACCAAAGACATCACCACTCCAGTTGGTATCTGCTGGCATTGCGATCGTTTGAAGGGAAAGCGTACCTTCAGGTTTTACATGAGAATCTGACACATTAACTCCAAGCTGAGAATTGATTAAGAAGCTTGCACTTGCTGATCCAACCATTCTTGCAACTGACTAGAACGTAAAGCGCCGCTTATTCTAGCAATTTCTGTCGTTTTATTCATTAAAACTAATGTTGGAATACTACGAATACTAAAAGCATTACTTAAACGAGGATTTGCTTCTGTATCAATTTTAGCAAAAATCACGTGCGGATTATTTTTTGCAACCTCAGCAAAATGTGGTGCCATCATTTTACAAGGTCCACACCATTCAGCCCATAAGTCAATTAAAATAGGTAAATCACTATTGCTCACAAAATGGCTAAAATTTTGCTCATTTAATTCAATTGGAGCAAGTGGAACTAAGTTCTGATGACATTGACCACAGCTTGGTTGTGCAGTTAATTTATCTTCAGGGACACGATTTTTCGCGCCACATGCTGGACATACAATGATCATGAGCTCACTCCAATATGTTGATGTAAGAACTCTAATTGGGTCAAAATTGCTTTTTCCAACCATTGACCATGATAAATATCATAATGGGAGATATTCCACTCATAATATTGCACAAAAGGGGCAATATTCGTTGCAGCTTCACGACTTGATGCAATCGGTACAACTTGATCTTTTTTAGCAGCAATAAACAATACAGGAATGTTAATTGTTCTCACAGTTTGAATTGGACGATAACGAATTAAATTAAAAAATACCCGTGCAGGAACTTCACCACTCCAATAATAGTCAGGATTTACAATCGACATATAACCATTGTAGCTCTCTCTCGTTGGAATAAAACATAAGTTAAAAGGATGCACAACGGGTAAGGTCTTTGGCTGCATTCCAATAATCTTAGTACTCATATAATCTTGACTAGATAATTTCAAGGCTTTAGGTAGGTAATGAATAGGATAAAGTTTCGCAGTTTCTGCACCATCTACAAAGGGAATTTGAACCATCACTGCCTGAATATTTTTAATTTCAGAAGCCAGTGTTAATACATATCCTCCGCTTAATGATGTTCCCCACAATATAATTTTTCGTTGATTAATACATTTTTTGGTACTGACATAAGCGACAACCGTTTTCCAATCATTCAGTTGATCTGTTAATGAGATTTGTTCACGAGGAGAGCCCGTACTCCCACCCCAATATCGATAGTCAAATAACACAACTGCATAACCCGCCTGTGCAAATCGCTTCGCATATTCAATCAGGCGAAATTGTCTTAAAGCTGCAAATCCATGTGCCATTACAATTACTGCTGGTTTTTTTATATTTTTAGGTCTATAAAAATCAGCAGCTATGACCTCCTGACCGCTTGGTACATACAGTGGCTCAACTGTATACGCGTACATAAGCACTCCATTACGTTATATTTTGTTAGTTTTATCTTATAAATTGCTTCATCACTGAATAGTAAGACAAAGCTTAATGCTATGATACTAACATAGTTTTTTTAAATATTGTGGAGCGTCATCATGAGTGACAATGTTGGATTTGCAGGTCAAATTGGTCCAGAACATATTTCTCAAGTCGTTGAGAAAGGCTTTAAATCAATTATTAATAATCGCCCAGATTTAGAAGGTGGTTCCGAACAACCTACAAGTGCTCAAATTGAGGAAGCAGCACGTAATGCTGGTTTAGATTATGTTTATCAGCCTGTGGTTGCAGGTCAAATTACTGAAGTGGATGTACGTGCTTTTGCGAATCATTTCAATGAACTACCTAAACCTGTTTTAATGTTTTGTCGTACAGGTAATCGCTCAAATAACTTGTACCAACTTGCAAAACAGATGGATTTATTAGACGACTAATTTATTCGCTTTGATCTATAACATTAATGATGATATTAAATTTTAAATACAAAATTAAAGTTATAGATCAATTCCACTATCTCCCCCATTTTTTTGATTTTTAGCTTGCTCAATTATTTTTAAAACTTACAACTTAAGTAACTATTTACAACAGATTTCTTTTTATTCTCTCCTTACTATACTGCAATTATTTTTCTTTTAGATTGAAAATAAACGCTCAAAAGTATGAGGATTTTAATGTATGAACAAATTTTTCTTGGTTATTTTATGCTGTTTAAGCCTAGCAGCATGTAGCTCAATGAATGTTAAGCCAACTGTTGGTGTGAGTATGGGAAGTTCTATTTAATCTCTATACTATAAAAAACAGCGCCTCGGCGCTGTTTTTAACTATATTATTTTAATAAATAACTCCAAGGAAATGAGTAATTATTACATTCATTTCCATAAGGACTGGTATCAAATGGTTGACTTGTTTCTGCGTCCAAATCTGTTTTTAAAATTCCTAAACGATAATTCATACTAGACTGGAGTGTTTTACCACTAACACTTGTTTTAGCTGTAATTTCAACACTTTGCCAACCAGCATAACGACGTAAGTAATTGACTCTAAAGTCAAATTTACCAGTACTGTCCGTTGTATAAGTAAAGGTTGTGTTAATTTCGCCTGTCGGAGAAACAAAACCTGTTGCCAATTGTGTATTTTTCAAGTCATTTAATTGACAATAATTTTGATCTCGACCATCATTTTCAAATTTTTCTAATGCTTCAATTAATGCTTCAATCTGAACTTTTTCAGCATCAGTTAATTTAGGATCAGCAAGTGTCGATTTTAAAGTTAAAACTTGACCATCTTTAGCTTGATCAAGCCCTTTCTTTAGATAAAAGACACCAGTTCCAGCAGATAATACTTTCAATGAAAGTGTAACTGTCTGATTTGCTAAAGGTTTACCATTAATATCAACAACATGTGCAGAAGCTGCTTCACTGTAATAATTTGCATCAGCAGTCTTTTGTAATTCGCCCGAATTACCAAATGTGATATTTCCTATAGGTTGTGCAACCGCAGCAGAGACTACTGAAATTTTTGTTGATTGTTTACTTGTTACACCATTCGCATCTGTTAACTCTGCATTTAAAGTAATACCATTCGCCAATAGGTTAGTTGCATTTGTACCTGTAGCTGCTGGTAATGAAATATTAAAAACAGCATTACCAGAAGTATCTGTTAAAGCCTTTGATGAACCATCAATCGTCACGCCATTTTTTAAAGTATCTTGAATAGCAAGAGTAACTGTTTGTCCTTCTACCCCACCACCATTCACATCTACTGCCTTAATAGTAACTTTTGCATTATCCCCTGTTACAAGCAACGTTGGTTTATTCGTTGACATATTTAGGAAATATTGCGCGGTAGATGTTTCACTATTAATCGATTCAAGCGCTTTTAAAATTGTTGTTTGTGTAATCGTTTTTTTCGTTCCATCAGTAAACGAAGCATTTAAACGAATACCTTTTGCAAGTAAAGCCGCTTTATCTTTAATATTTTGAGCATCTAGTTTAATATTAAAGTTTGCGTTTCCAGATGTATCTGTTTTAACTTTAGATGCTCCATCAATAGTAATACCATTAGTAATGGTATCTTCAATAGCTAACGTTACATCTTGATCTACTACACCACCACCATTTTCATCAACAAGTTTTATTGTAATTGTTGCAATATCTCCTGAGATTAACATTGATGGTTTATTTGATGAAATTACTAAATGATAATTTGTTTTAACAGCTTCAGGTGTTGTAGGCGGTGTTGTTGTTCCACCACCCGAATTTCCCCCCTCAAAATAGCCATCACTCCCACCACCACCACAACTTGCTAATAAAATAGAAATCGCAATAGCAGATAGCTTCAAATGCATTTTATTATTTGTCATCGATTACCCCAAACCCTATGGTTATTTTCTTAGTAAATTTGTAATTAAAATCCCTGCTATGTAACCACAATTCACGTTTTGTGTAAATAATGATATATAGATAATAGACACTAAATATCCCTTTTATAGCTAAGGATTTGAAATATGTTAGATCTTATTATTATTGGTGCAGGTACAGCAGGTATTGCTGCATATAAAGAAGCTGTAAAATATACCCAAAATCTGCTTATTATTAACGATGGTCCTTGGGATACAACATGTGCACGTGTTGGCTGTATGCCAAGTAAAGTTCTTATTTCAAGTGCAAATCGTCTATATGATATACAACATGCCAATGAAGTTGGATTAACGATTAAAACAGAAATTGATACAACACAAATCATGACTCATGTGCGCCAACTTCGTGATCGGTTTACAAAAGCGACATTAAAAGATGTAGAAAGTTGGGATAATTTACATAAAATTTCAGGTAAAGCAAAATTCATTAATCACAACACTATTGAAGTAAATCAACAACAATTTCAAGCTAAAAATTTTATCATTGCTGTCGGTTCAACACCAAACTTTGATTCAGAATGGAAAAAAGAATTACAAGAACGCCTGATTACATCCGACCAAATCTTTGAATTAGAAAAACTTCCCAAATCTTTAGCTGTTATAGGCAGTGGTGTAATTGCTATTGAATTAGCCCAAGCAATGCAACGGCTTGGTGTAGAGACAACCGTTTTTGCACGTAGTCAAAAAGTTGGTGCTCTTTCAAGCCCTCAATTACAAGAGTTAGCACAACTGACTATTTCTCAAGAGCTAAATATTTTATTTAAAACACTACCACAAAAAGTTGAAAAAACAACACAAGGAGTAAAAATTCATTATTCTCAAAATAATCAAAATAAAAAGATTGAGGTCGATTATTTATTGGTTGCTACAGGTAGACAATCTTTGCTAAACACCCTAAGTTTGGAAAATATTCATCCAGAATATCAAGATCTAAAAAAACTACCTGTTAATACTCAGACGAAGCAATTAGCAAACTTACCTATTTTTATTATTGGGGACGCTTTCACAAATACACCTATTCAACATGAAGCAGCTCATGAAGGTAGAATGGCTGCACATAACTGTCTTAATACTCCAATTAAAAATATTAAGACATTAACACCACTTGCTATTATGTTTAGCTCACCTGAAATGGCAACAGTAGGACAAAGCTATCAAACCTTAAAAGAACAAAACATTGATTTTATCACTGGCTTCGCCTCCTATCAAAAACAAGGACGTGCCCTCGTACTAGGTAAAAATAAAGGTGCTATTGAAGTTTATATCAATAAAAAATCAAAAAAGCTCTTAGGTGCAGAACTTTTTGTAGAATCTGCTGAACATCTAGCACACTTACTCTCTTGGATGATCGCTGAAGAAGTGACCCTTGATGAACTTCTTATAAAACCTTTTTATCATCCAACACTTGAGGAAGGATTACGCACTGCTTTAAAACATGCAAGGAGACAATTAGATTAATAAAAATATAACAAGGAATAATTGAAACAGTTATTCCTACTTTTTATCGAATTTAGATTTTCTAACTATAAAAAAAGCCCCCTCGATTATGAGGGGGCTTTTAGATTTAAAAGCTGGCGATGACTTACTCTCACATGGGTAACCCCACACTACCATCAGCGCAAAG